>CAIRMR010000007.1 GCA_903879715.1 uncultured Bacteroidales bacterium | reverse complement strand
TGATGAGCTTTCTTCTGTTCGATATCAAAATACATCTCCGCTTCTCTTAATAATTGGGTATTACTTTTGTAATCAGGAACATTATTATGTTAGAAAAGGAATTTAAATATTATCTTGATAACCAGACTGAATTAGTAAAAAAATTCAATGGCAAATTTATAGTCATCAAGGATGAACAAGTAATTGGTGTTTATGCTTCACACACTGAAGCTTATAATGAAACACTTAAGACTGAAAAACTTGGAACATTTTTAATTCAGCATTGTATTCCAGGGACAGATAGTTATACACAAACATTTCATTCTCAGGTTATTATTCATGCCCGTGTCTAATATTACTGCTTTCACTGTTAAATCAAATGGTGGTTTATTAAGAGTTTTAATTACAGATATTCAAGTAATTGTTACAGGTAACACTACAGGATTACCAATAAAAGCCATTTGGGATACTGGGGCTACTGGTTCAGCAATTACAAAAAAAGTTGCACAAAAACTAGGCTTGATACCTACTGGCATGGCACAAGTAAGCACTGCTAACGGAATTGCAACGCAGAATACATATACAATAAATATTGGCTTGCCTAACCATGTTGTGATTCAAAATGTTATTGTAACTGAAATTGATGCATTGAGTGCAGGATGTGATGCTTTAATCGGAATGGATGTTATAACTATTGGAGATTTTTCAATAACAAATCATCAAGGGATTACATGTATGTCATTTAGGCTGCCGTCGAGTCACGAATTAGATTATGTAAAAAATCCACAATATGGAATGACACCTATAACGCATATTACACATGGTAAGCCTGGTAGTAATTATACTCCACCCAAAAAGAGGAGGAAGTGATACATCATGCTACTAGCTAATATTTGTGATTGAAAAATCATGAGGATATAATAAAAGTATTATTGATATAGCCCTCTTTGCTTTATGCAAGGAATTTTAAATATTATGGATGTTTAGTTTGTTGCATTTGCAGTGGAATCTGAATAGGTAAACTTTCAACGTATGTTACACCTAAATGGTTCTCAACTATTTTTGTAGCAGTACTATGGGCAAATGTATGCATAAACGAGTGATGCACTGTGAGTATTAAATCTTGTAAATCATTATCCTGTTCCATTTCAATTATAGATAAACCAATTTCTTTGCATTTATCTATTGACATATGGCGAGCATGTGATTTATTAGTTTTATGATCGCATAATTCTTTTAAAATCTTTTTTGCACGTGGTTCGTCGCCATTACACATATTGCGTTTTAGCCAATCAAGGGCAAGTTTTTCAGACCAATCAATGGAATTTTGACAAGCACCAAGGAAAGTAGGATGGTATTTTGAGATAATAACTTGCCAGAGAGCTGCAGCTTGAGGATTTATCTTTATATCATCTTTAGCCTTTTGAAATTCATCTAATACAGCTTGGCACGCTACACCTCCCATTTGGGGATCAATTGGGCCTAAATTAGATTGTTTCCCCATAATAATTTCTTTACAGGATAGTGCAACCATTGTCCCTGCACTCATAGATATTTGGGGTATAATTGCCCGAATATTATTGCCAAACATCTGATTCAAATAATCAACTATACTTTCGGTTGCTGCAAGATCACCTCCTGGAGTATGTAGTATAAGATCAAGTCCTTTAGTTCTATCCAATTTATGGATATTAACCATAAAGGCATTTTTGTCTTTATCGTTTACAATGACATCAATGGCATTACCACGTTGTAACCATCCGGAATAATAAGCAATAACGTTACGGCCTGTCTTTTTTTGTATGTCAAGAATATACTTTCTACGAATAACATCAAGGGCATTTGGAACGCCCTTCTGGGCTTCAACCTGAATTTCTTCCAATACTTCTTTCCAATTCGGCATAATTAAATTCCAATATTAATTGAAGTATTTGTAGATGTAATGCTATAGGGAGATTCTTGGTATAATGAAAATTTACTAATAAATTCGTACTGATTTATCCAAATAGGAGGAGTTTGAAATGAGGGAATATCAGGGTGATGAAAGTCCTTCATGATTTTGTTATAATCCTCCTCAAAAAAAGTATGTCTCTTTTTAGTCTTTGATTTCATGTGATTACTTTATATATAGAATTATAGAGCAAAGATAAGCATAAAAGATAATAATTCGAAAATTGATTAATACTGCATTAAATTTGATAATTTTTGGGAATTACCCTTTCAGAAATATATTCGGAGGGTTCTTTGTTGTTATCATCAAATAAGGTTAATCCTATTCCGATAAGACAGCTTTCTGCAACAGCATCTGGCTGTTACCATAAAAAGGAGTATCTGTTTTGCCTAAGATGGCTTGTGGCAAGGTTGTAATTTCGGTTAAATTGTCCATGGGAACCAGGATTGTTTTAGCTCCATTTTCGGAAAGGAAGGTTACCCTGTCAGCAAAGTTTTGGGCTCTTTCGACAGCTCCACCGATGGAAATGTTACCAAGTACGGCTAATGCGGGTTTTAAATTCTTTTTATAGATTGCTGAAATTATGGCAACATAAACAGCACTTCCAATTCCTCCACTTATTGATGATCCCATCAAATTACTGACCTGTATGTTTAAATCATACCCCGTTAATGAATGTTGATCATCAAGGATGCTTTTCTCATTTGCACGGATGTAATTATAAGTGTTCTTTATGTTTTCTTTAACTTCCTGATTATTCGTACCGGTGATATTTATCTTGCCACTGCCTTTTAGAACAACTACTTCAATTTTTACAAGTGAAGTGGTATCTCCGTCACTTGTGGATGTGTAACAAACACCAGGAGGAAGCGGATTGCTTTCGATCAGATGCGAGCCTCTTTCTTCCGGAAGTCCAACATAATTTTCTTCCTGAGTTTCTTTATCAATATAGGAAAAGTTAGTATCCCAAAACTCCATACCACCGATGCGCTTCAACTGTTCCTTAACCCGCCGTCTCATTTCCATTGCTAAGATCAGATAGCTACGAATATCTTCCTTCGTGTAAATGCCATCGGGATGGAGCAGCTTAATGAAGCCTGAAACAATCCGGCGTACCGACTTAGAATCTCTTTGTTTGAGGTGTGAACCTAATGTGAAATACTTATCAATTGCTTCATAGTATGTTGTCTTACGTTGCGATTTTAATACTTCAGAGAAGAAATCAGTGCTAAATCCAAAATGATTTGTAAAATTCTTAGGGCTGAACTTTGTAATTTCCCATCCGGGCAAAAAGAGGTTAATCCGATCCAGGAAAGCTGTGTCGTTGTTTACTTCATCAGATAAAGGACTAAATAAGTGTGAGTTTTGTAATACAGTTTCAACAGGCTGATTGATATTACCATTCAAAATTACTGATGCAGAACCGGTTATTTCACCACCTTTTGCCCTGGAGAAAGAACCTGATTCCATGTAATCCTTCATCATTGGAATTGCATCATGATCTTTGAATAGTTTGTCGGTACTTTCGTCAAAACAAATAGCATCCCAAAGGCCAACAGCACCAACCCGGCCAGTAGTATTGTTTACAAATAACTGAGGGACTGAACCCTGACCGCCGGAAATCAAAATTGCATAGGGTGTTATTTCCTTGTATATGTATGATTTACCTGAGGATCGTGGACCTAACTCAACCATGTTGAAATTAGCTTCGACCAATGGAATTAACCGGCACAAGAGCAAGTTTAATTTACGATCATCCAAACCCTCACTAAATGGTTCATACCCGGCGCTGCGAAGTAGCAGAGTTTTCCATTCCTCATTTGTAAATTCTTTTCTTTTATCTGTAATTTTGGAGTTATCGAAGCTGGATAACTGTATGGGTTTTATATCGCGAACAACAAAAGGATAGACTGTTGAGCCAATCGTTATCATTGGATCATATTCCATTTCGATGATTGCCCAAATGCCACCAAGCATAAGCTTTTCGTGATTGGTAACCAACTCATCACTTATATTCGCTTTTTTAATGTTACTGTTAGCAATGTTAGCCCAATACCGGTCTTTCTGGGTTTCAAGTTCTACTGAAATCTTATCAATGATTTTGTACCTTCCTTTTTCCCTTAGTTTGGATTGAATCAGTGTGCTCTCCTCGGGATTGATATAATGATCTCGGAGAATCTTTTTAACATTCTCCATCCCTTCCTGGAGCTTTACTTCATCTTCGGTACTGCAGGTATTGGCTAATAAATATTCAAGAACAAATGCTGGTACGTTAGCACCACCTTTGATAATGCCTACCAAATCCTTTTTGACAACAAAACCACGGAAATGGTCTAACGCCTTTTTATCCAAATCATCTAAGACTATCATAAGCTATCGTTTTATCACAAACCACCCAAATCACGGAGGTTTGATTTTTTAATGGTTACTTTATCAATTTGCTCATGTGTTTCGGCATCGAGCAATACTGCCTGTACTTCGGTATTCTTATCAAAAGAGAGCTGAACTGATTCTGTTTTACCTGCGTCTAAATTCAGTATAGAACTGCTTTGGTATAGATTGCCACCGGCGTACAATCTTATCTGAACCTTACGCTGTGCTGCAAATAGATCGACTCCTGATTTTGATGCTTCTAATTTGACAACAAAAAATTCGCCTGAAACATCAGACAGATCCTGTTTATTAGTGATTGAAATCAACAAGGATGATGTTGCCGCTTTCTGTTTTGTAAATCTGAACTTCGGAATTATGATCTCCTGGGGTGTAAAACCGCCATGAGAGTATCCATACACCCCTTTGGATTTAAAAGGGCGGTGGTTTTTAGCAACATATACATAATTGTATTCAGCATAAGGGATGTCGAATTTCAGCCATTCGCCGGAGGTCTGTTTATCAACTGTGCGGATGAAACGTTCATGTACTTCTTTTTTACCGGACGAATCGGGATCAATTTTGTCGGACTCATCCAATAATCCTGTAAGAACAAATCCATGATCAGTAACCAGATGAACTTCGGAGTAACCCATGTTAAGTAACAAAGAAATCTTTTCGTAAAGTATAGATTCAAACTCTGAAAAAAGTTTAAGAGCAGCATGTTGCAGGGTTTCACCTGTTTCGTCAATATCTTTATAGGTAAGAACGAGGTAATCTGCATCCATACCGTAATTCAATTTTTCCAATTGAAGGAATGATATTTCCTTACCAGTTATCAATCTTAACCTATCCTCGCGGTCTTTATGTTTAGGTAATACTTCATTATTTCCGACATACAAAGCACTCATGTTGTGTTCTGTTTCTGAAGGCATATCCGCTAACATAATTTGTTTGTCAACCTTGTAATGCTTCTGAAGGTTAGTTGCTATGTAATCCGCAATTTCGTAACGTATTCCATCTCCTACAATAATTGCTATTTTAGGCTTAGCATCAGAAATAAGCATTGGTAAATAACCTTGCTGATCGGATTTATATTCAGAATAAAAACCAAACCAGGTTGAAAGCAATACATGATTCAAACTATCGTAATGTTCCTGTAATGGTCGAATAATGCTTTCATCACTTAAAAATGTAATGTATAAATTACGTATCGCCCTATCGACTTTTGAAAATGAGAACGTGTAGTAATCAATGAATGCATTCAGATTATTACAGGAAGTTAATGGCTGAACATCAGCTTCAAAAAGTACCCAAACATCCTTCCACCACTCAGGAACAAAGCCTTGTGCTTTTGAATGAAAAATCCTTTGTTTCAGTTTATGCAATTTTTCCTTCACAAAGGAAAAATCCCTGCAATTTTCGGCAATTTGTTTTAATGCAAGCTGATCGAGCTTCGCGAAACAATGATCCGGGTGAACATTCCAAGGATTTATTACACCGTTTATTTTGTAATCGTGTATATAGGTTTCGAGCGAAGGACGGTAGGTTGCACTATCAGCCCATTTATGATACAATTGTAATAATATGCCAGAGATTTCATTGGTAACAAGCCCATCGAACATTCTCCTGACAACTTCCAAAGCCAGCGTATCAGCAGATTTGCTGATGTAAGGCTGTACGAGCAATTCGTGGATTTTTATTTCGAAGAGCTTACGAATGTCGGAATCCTTTGTACTGAAATACTCATCCGGATTGTGAACAAATGGGAGCAACTCTAAATCCAGGTCTATCACTTCTTCCAGATCCTGAACGATCTTTTTCCACCAGGCCAGGTCTTTACCAATACCTAATTTAGCGGCAGTGAGCAACATCGGATTATCTAATTTAACCTGTAAACCCGTTTGCGCAAATATTTTCTTTTTTAACCAATCCTGTGGATGACTTAAATCGAGATAGCCATGCGTGAAACAGTAATCAAAAAGGAAACTGAGCTGCTGCAATGGACGAGTGATATAAAATACCACCGGTTTATCTTTATGGGTGGTTTCAGCATCAAAACGCAACATTAATTCTTCCTTGACCTGTTGCCAGTTTTCGGTAATGGAGCTATCAGACTGAATTACCTGAAAATTATTTTGTTGCAAAATCGGAATAACAAAACTACACTTTGCGGTAGGATCAAGAATGACAACCCTATTCCTATGTTGCATTAATTTGTTTATATCCTGTAATAGCCATTGTTCTGTCATTACCAATCAGCATTTAAGTATTTCTGTAATTGTGAATTTGTTCCAGCAGATTTTAATACTTCAGCCCTTAACATACCTTTCTTTTGTAAAGGCGCAATGTTTTTTGCTACACCATCATCCAGTTTGGGATTGTAGCCTTCGGCTATGAGTTCATCAATCTTTGCAGCAAAGGCTTCAATCTCCTGCAATTGCAGACGAATTGTTTCCTTTTCTGTCTGAGCCTGGGCACTTGTACTGTCATCTATTTGTTGTTTGCGATATTGTAGGCTCTCGGTACGCTTGCTGAGGTAGCTACTTTTGAGTTTATACAAGCTGTCCCGGTTCCATTTATAAATAATAATGTATGCCTCAAAGCCCTGGAATACGCCACTACTAATATGCCAGATGAATGGCGTTTTGGGCAGGTAACGAAAAAGATTAAGAAGATTACCTAAGTCATTAAAAAAATGATGTTCAATAAATTGATTGATTGAATTACCCAGCAATCCATCTAATTGCATAAATTGAGCTGAACTAAACCCAAGTCTAAAACAATATTGTTCGAAGCGATCCATCAGTCTAGGCTCACCAGGTAAACCTACGAGTGGAATAATACCATCTTCATCTTCTATTAAAATGGAACGAAAAGCCTCTGTTATAAATTCTAAGGCTATTTCAGCGGTTCGGGATTGCGGTAATACTTTGTTTTCTTTGAACCAATACCATACATTGATTGGATTGACTTGGTGATTAATACAAAATGTTTCAAGATCATTATTGCTCTGATAAAGAGATCCTAAATCTATTTTGATTTGCTGAATTTGCTGTCCATCAAAATCAAAATCCATCAAATGCTCAATGTGCATTTTGACGTAATCATTATCAATATGTGATTCAATGAGAAAAGCTTGTCGGGCTGACTTCAATACAGGTAAATCTCCTACAAGAATACCCATTTTTTTTTCTACTTTCTTCTTATCTTCTTCACTCAAATCATAAACCTTAAAAATTAGATGGTTGATTATTGCCTCGTTTAGCAAAACAAGAGTATTTTGAACGTTTTCATAATTAAAATAATCTAATATCCGATCATATAAAGAAGAGTTTGTGAAAACGCTTAAGATGTTCTGACTATATGTTTTCTCAACAACTCTATAATATTGAAGAGATTGTTTAATTGCTATATTTTGAGCGGACAAAGCAGAAACTATTTGTTCAATAGAAGAATCAACTGTTGCAAAAGGGATTCTTTTGATATCCCCGACTTGAGTATTAACTGTTGGATTTAGGCATTGTGCAATATAGAAAGATAGGTTTGAGTTTAAAAAAGCAATCGAATAATACAGGTTTGAATAGTCCCCCATGAAAATGCAAGAGCCCCCGACATCAAACAATAGATTTTCAGGTAAATACCTATAACACGCACCTTTTTGACCTGAAGCAGAGTAAGTTATACCTTCTTTAAAATAGAAATCTCGACTTGGTAAATGATTGCCATTGTTCAACAAATAATCATAGCCAGAAGTGCTATAATCAATAACTGTCCAAAGATTTCCAGACCATTTATTGTATGGACCACCTTTGGCATAAAACTTCCATTTCTTATCATCATTAATAGTAGTAGAAATATCATTTTCAGCAACTTCCCACCAATATCTAACACATTTATCATTATTACCTGTAGCTATCCCTTGACGAGGATTTAGAACTTTACCAAGTGCGGGAAATTTAAATTTTTCTCTGAATCCATCAGATACCCAATAAATAAAGGGCCAATCTTCAATTACTTTTAGTTTTTCTTGATCCAGTTTAAAGATATGTTCATCACTTTTAGATTTCAAATAATTATCAATAGCATCAAATAAAAATTCTTTTTTTCTATTTTGGTTAAATGAATTTGAATATTGATCTAGAGAAATGAAAAGCGAATCTGAAGAGGTATTATTTTTTGATTCAAATATATAAAATGCGGGGTCTACGAATATATGGGAGGGGAATAAACCTCCTTCTCCAAATTCAACTAAAATATTAATATGCATTTTTTCCAATATGAATTTACGAACATCTTCAAAAGATTTAATGTACATAAACGTCATAGGATGAATTAATGCCATTTTTCCCTGCATATTAATCAAACCAAAACAACGGCTAATAAAAGCTGCATATAGATTTGAATTGAACTTATAGGGTTCCTTATAATTAGCATCAACAAACTTTTTTAAATCTGGACCAAAATCTGCACTATCTGTATATGGTGGATTGGCAACAGCAATATCGTATTTCTGAGTAAGTAACTGAAGGAAGGTAATAGCATCCTGTGTTTTGATATTCAGAAATGTTTGCCCTTGTTTAATTGTATTTTGGGCAACTGCTTTATGCAATTGGGTAAAGAAAGTTTTTCTGAAATCTTGGTAGTAAGCTACCGATGGCTCTGCTAATAAGCTAAGTTGGGGCTTTTTAAATTCATCTTCCAGAATTTTCAGACGTGTGTTGAATCGTTCTTCGAGCCTGATTAATGATCCAAACTTATAAGCCTGTTGTAAATCGCTCCAAATATCAATTACAATTGTCTCTAACTCAGGAGCCAATGGTTCACCGTTTTCGAACAGGTGTTTAACTTCTTTATATTCCGGTAAAAAGAAATCGGAAGAAACAATATTGAAATGATCGATCTTAACACTGCGTTTTTTGCGTTTGGCTTTAATATACAAGCCTAATTGAGCCAATTGGATTGCACGATCGTCGAGATCAACTCCATGCAGGTTGTGAGCAATAATAAGTTCAGGTATTTTTTTGTCGTCGTAATCAGCCCCATAATTCTCAACCTGGTCCTTGTACATGTCGTAGAACAAATCAAAGGCATACAGGAGGAAGTTGCCACTGCCGGGAGCAGGATCAATAAGCTTTATTTCGGTGAGTGGTTTTGGTACTCTTGTTTGAATTTTGGGAGCATTGGCAATTTTATAGCGATCTTTTATTTCGCTATTTGGGAACATTTCGAGGTATAATTTACCAAGGCTGTTATCCACAAGAAACTTTACTACCCATCGAGGGGTATAAACCTGGCTTTGCAGACTAACCTTGTGGTATTCAGTTTTATCCCCGCTTTCTTTGTGGGCTAATTTTTTTAAATTATTATAGCTCTCATACAACCAACCTAAAACATCATCACTTTGCCAAATATCAGTTTCTACCTGAGGATCTGTTTCAATTTTATTGAAAGCTAACAAAATGCCGTTTAATTCAATGGCTGTTGGCAGCAAATGGAAAGGATTCTGAGGGCTGAATAGAGGAATATCAGCTGCTAATTCCGATAATTGTTGTTCCATAAAGCGAACCAATCCCTCCATTTCATCGTTACGTCCCTCAGGATTGTGTTCCAGCCAATCTTTATGAGCAAAGGAGCGATCACCGTGCATACTACGACGAGTCACAATTTCCGCATGTAGGCCATGGGCTTCCATTACTTTTAATGCCGCAACGCGATTGAACAGGGTGAAGGTAAACTCTTCAATCAGTTTTTCATACGCATCCTTAGCTTTACCGGTTTCTGCAAGCAGTACCTGATGGATTGAATCAATGCGTTTCCGATCCAATTCGTACTCTTGTGGAATAGATTCAATGGGTTGTACAGAAGAAGCTATAATGCCCATACGGCCTAACCTATTGCGAAAGGCTGAGTCAATTATTCTGCGGATTTCATCAACGTGGTCGGATAACTTCATTACAAGTATTGTTAGCTATTTATTTCAATATCATCATTATCCGAAGCTGCTGCCAGTTTTTGTAATTCCTGTTGCAGCCAATACTTAAAATCCCTAATTTTTAGTTTTTTACCCGGCAATTGAGTGGTGTATGTTTTGGGAGGATCTGGGACGCCAGGAGTAGGAGTCGGAGGTGCTTTTTTTATGAGACTTGACCGGATGATTTCAAGTTCAGTTTTTTTGCTAGTATATAAATCAATAAATGAAAGCATTTCGGAGTATGTAAACTTCGTTTTCTTGTCCTTTATATCAAAATCTATATCCAACTCAGCTGAAGTGCGCTGCTCAGCGTACAACAGTATATTGTTAGTTTTATTAAGAGCCTCTACATTTAATCCGGCCGGAAATGCATCAATTTCATGAACCAAAGCAAATGCATTGGCATGCAGTTGTAAGTATTTTGCTGACATATCCGTTGCAGCTACCTGCATAAGCTGGAAATACGCATCCTTAATTTTCTGAATCGTTTGCTGAAGTTGTGCGAAGTTCTTAACGACTTCCCCTTTGTACAGGCTGTTAAAATCAGCAACTAATTGTTTGATACTGGCATCGGCTTTGGCGGCTTTACTTAACTCATCCATGACACCATCAGCAAAGGATTTCCATAGGCGAATTTTAGCGAGGTTATTACGAATGAATTTTTCAGCTTTCTCAATATCACTAACAGCGGTGGTATAAATTGCTGTTTGCGTCAGGAAATTTTCAGCTTTATCCATATAATTGGCTTCACTGATAACACCTGTAAAAGTGCCTAACTGATCTTTACTCGCTTCAAGGTTACTAAACAGAGCGTCGAAATCTTTGTTAGCCTTTTTCATGTCGTCAACCTTATCGCAGAACCGTTTTGCCAGATCGCGAACAGCATTCACCAGGTCAAAGTCGTTGGTATTCCAATCCACCTTACGACCAACATGAGTTTCGAAATCAAGATCCTGCAAGGTTGTTACAATGCTGTTCTTTTGGGTTGTAGAAAGAGACCTGGATATGGCTTTGAAAGAAGCTTTACGAAACTCTTTACCAGTGGTAAAAATAACGGGTGTTCCTTCATCTCTCCACGAAAATCTTTCAGAGCCGTTATGCTTAGCCATAACTTTACCACCTCTCATTAATGCTGCCAACGTGGTAATAATGGTTCCATATAAAAAACCTGTAGGTGGTTGTTCCAGGTCTTTTTCGATTGAAGCACCGTCAACAAATGTATTCCTGATTTTGAATAAGATTTCTTCGGCGGGTTTCAAAGTTTCACCTACAAAATTACCCGAAGCATCGAAAAACTGAAACTCGGCACCAAGGCTGGTAAAATAGGTATGCAAGCGGGTATTATTCCCTTCCTTAATGATACGCTCAGCCAAAGCATCTGAAAGCTGAGAAGAAAGGCGTTTACTATATACATTTTGAATAACCTGGCGCTGCAATCCATTGAGGGTAGTTTGCCAGTTATTTTTATCCAGCTGCGCGGTGTTGTATAAATAGATTGCATTACCAAGGAATAGCGACTGCTCCACTAACTCCTTTAAGCGATTTTCCTTCACGGATCGTTCTGCCTGAAAAGCTCTTACAATAACCGCTTCATCGGAATTGGGATTCGTGTACTTCTCTTCCAGGTATTTAATCCTTTCGATATCGTCCATCAATTTATCGATATCCTTAAAGAAGCTGTTGTCGGGGGCAATCCAAATTACGTCTTTATCATTCTGAAATTGTAGCTTGATCTGTTCAATATCAGCAGCCCTGTCATCGCTAAAGTTGTAAAGGCTTTTAACCTTTAACTTCAATTGTTTTAATGAGGGGTTGGTGAGTTCATCATCATTATCAGAAGTGATGTAGAAATCATACGAAGTATTGCTATCATTAATACGGGCAATGGCCTTAATGAAAGCTGCATTTTTGAAAGAATAAATTACCTGTTGTTTTTTCTTGAACACCTGAACAGGGAACTGCCTCATTTCGTCCAGAAGCCTTTGTTCAATGTCGGATGTGATCCGGTAGGTCCCGTTTGATAGCAATAGTATTTTGGATTCAACCAAAATATCAAGAGCTTTTGAAATTTCAGGCTGAATGGTATGAAACTCTTCCGGAGTTTTGATAAATGCTTTAATGATATTATTTATTGAGGCAGGCGTTATTTCCGCTTCAGTCAGAAAATGAATTGTTTCCAACAGATGACGGCCAGGTATAGGACTTTTTTCCTGCAATAATATCTGCTGAGCATTATCGTACCTGTTTACAAGGCGAACAGGCGGCTGTGGTTGCGCTTCCTTAGCGATTTGCCATCCGGTGGTTACATTGGTCAGTTTTTCTTTCTGAACTTCACGCTTTAGGATATCATAAGTAGTTATGATCATGCCTCTTTCTGCTACTTTGGTAGAAGCATATCCCTGCCGGCCAAAGAGGAAATTCTGCATCAAGCCAAACTGGTTCTGATAGAATGGATAATAGGTAACAAAAGAATTTACATCTTCAGTTTTGCCGGCACCGGTCAAACCACTATGATCAGCAATTTTTCCGGAATTATCCTGAAAATGCTGTTTAAGCATTTCGACAGCAGCATCTGTTTTTTTCAATAAGCGGCTGCGGATGATCACATCAACTTCGGTAGATTCGAGGTGAACCTTTGTTTTAAACCTATCCGTAACTTTTGTAAGCTGAGCTATGCTTACATTGGCATTATTAATAACATCATCCAATTTTTCCTGAGCGATAGCGATGGTCCATACTTTTCCACTAATAGATGAAAGAGCTTCGCTTAAACCTTCCAGATCCAGTAACGTAAATTTATTTTTATTGATAGCTTCACTAGCTTCATCGAAGAGGAATACCAACTTCTCGTCCTTTTGCACCTGGAAGTAATTTACCAGTTCATCCTTTAGTTTTGATGCACTGAACTCATCAATCTCCCTTCGGATTGTTGTAAGGATATTGTTATAATCAGATTCAGAATTACCAGATACATTGTAAATTTCTTTAATGGCGCTGATGTACAAGATCCTGTTATTTTTTACAGCAGACCATGTTTTGCCGATTTTATCCTGGACAAAGTCAGCCGGATTACTGTAACCATTACCATACATCAATGAAAAGAGAAGAAACCCATGTTCATTCTCCGGTAATTCGAGCGACCTAAGGAAATTACGAAATAGTGTATAAGAAAAGCCTTTTGAGGTATCCTGTTTGGCAATATCCAAAAAGACAACCCTGGCATTAACTGTGTCAAGTCTTGAAATGGCATTCTTAACCAAGGCTTCATCATCAATACCGGTAAACCTTTGTAATATCCTATCCCTGGAAGGCGTTCCATTGATCAGCCTGTTGCTTATCATGTAGCCCAGCAATTTGCCGAAATAGGATTTACCAGAACCATAAAAGCCAGAAAGCCAAACACCGGTTTCCTTTATGTTTGAAGTAAAAATAGATACAAAATTGGCATACTCTCTTGCCAAACCTTGTGTAATGATATAGTTTTCAATCTCAGATTGTATTGCAGCTTCTGAGAAATCCTCCAAGTCGATTACATTCTTGATGTCTTCAGTGAGGTCGAGGGTTAAAATTTCTTTTACCAGCATATTATTTCGATTCAAATTATTGAACAATCATACAACGATATTTGGAAGCCGGGCGCTTGCCAAGAAACATCAGTTGGTCACCTTCTTTGGTAGCAGGGTATAATATAAGCACAGGAAATGCAGATTTCATTACCAGCTCATTCTCCATAATATGAATATTGTCGATACCCGTACCATAGAGCGCACCTGAATTAATCAATACCGGTACTTTCCCTTTATCAAAGGCTGCCTGGATTTGAGTAATTATCTCCTTGAACAAGTCCTTTGATTCTTCACCAGCAGGAGCTTTAAAAATCTCATGAATAGAGGATTGGAGCAAGCTGAACAATTCGATTAATTCAGATTTATGTTCCTTCACAAACTCAATCAAACACTTATTAAGATCGATAATAGTATAACTCTCTTCCGGTAATAGCTCTACCAGTTTATTAATGTACTCATTCTCAGACATTGGATCGCAAACGATCAAAATAGAATTGCCACCGTTGGCATTGAGCCGGATTTCTGAACGGCTGTCGGATTCGACAAGGAGTTTAGCTTTGTGAATTATGTCAGCTGGATTATTTAACGCCATCGTAGATATTTTGATAAGGAATAGTAGTTTCTATTTTCAATTTGTCACCGGTATAAGTCAACTGGAAGAATTTAGCAAACTTTTTTTGCATGACTCTTTCAATGAATATTGGCTGTTCGCAAAAACAATATTTAAGCCATTCGCTTTCAAGAAGATTTGAGCTGGTTTCAGTAGCAGTGAGCCAGTAAATGAATAGTACAAACATTTTGTCACTCAGGTATGGATGTAGTATTTTTTTCGTATTAGAGCCTTCCAACAAGTTAAATTTTTTCAGAAGCGTTAAATATTTACTTGCAACAGTTTCAATTGTAACTATGGTCCACTCCTTTAATTGTTCTTCTTTTTCCTTTAAATCTTTTATACATGCGCCGATCTCTTCCTTCCTGATAACCAATCTGCCAGAGTAGAATGAAGGAAAATAAACCTGAGAATTTAAATAATTCAAAAGCTCATTGTTTACGCTTGCATTCCAAAAGAGAAGATACAGGCTGTCATGTGATATTGATTCAGATGAAAGCATTGATCTAACCAGGGAAGCTTGTTCTATGTTTTTAAATGTTACTAAAGTCCGAGTAATAGCTCTTTCAAATCTTTTGACTGCTTCATCCGATTTTATTGCAGTAAATGTATAATGATCCGATTTATCAGCGAAACTTGTTTTGTCACTAAATAAATAGTGTTTTATCAGATTGAAGTCTGGTAAACCACCAAGGATGTTTATGTCTGTGTTGATTATCATTATTAATTAACTTATTTTTACTTGAGCTGCAAAAAAGAAGTTGTCGAAATTGTAGCGGCTTTGCATTTCAAAAAGTTCTTTTTTATAGGTCTATTAATTGAAGTATAAGATGATAGCGTTATAATATGCTTCGAGCCAAATTTAAGGAGAAAAGTGATTGAAGTCTTTTGAAATCTTATATTTATTGAATATGGCAGATTGAACGAATTTTGGAAAACAATCAGGGAATTGATTGTATTATTTGTTGAAGTTTTTGAAGTCGCTTTAGGTAAGGAAGAAAAACGGGATTACCGTTGTAAGTGTGTAGGATTGATAAGTGACCGGAGATAAATTTGGGGAGGTCGAGAATAGTGGTGCATTGATCGAGCTGAAAGGGTGTTGGCGGCAATAAAGTTAAGGAGAAGTATGATTCAAGAGAAACGATGTCCCAGGTTTCAATTGAATTATTTGGTTCTGTATTATTAAAATCTGCGATTTGGTCAATGCTTGCTGAAGTGGTTGGAATACATGGAAGTGGTTCCGGCTTAAATGTGATAGAAGTTTCCAACTTGTTACTATGTTTGGCAGAAGATTTAAAAGGGAGTTCATTGTGACTTTTTGCGTGTTTCGAATAAACATGCTTAATTATTTTATTGATTTCTTCTGCCAGAAAATCTTCAGACATATAATAACTGAGGCAATTTGCCAAGGTATCTGATTCTGTAATACCTTTCATGTTGCAATAACGGGCAAGGGAAATGATATATTTATGCCTATTACCATTGGTAAAGGAATGACTTTTCTGAACTTGTGTTTCGCACCATTTAAAAGGATTATCAGGAATGTCATGGGAATTGGTATTTGAAACAGTGACAGGACGGCTAACTAAATAATATGTTTTTTCCGGTGGGAGCAGGTGATAGGATTTCGCATTGTGATTGTAAAAACAGGTTTCATCTGTGTTACAAGAGATGTAACGAGGTTGGCTGATGGCTTTGTGACAGGTATCGCCCATTGGCAGGCTAATATCTTCGAAAGACTTAATGAGGCGCTCATATTGCCTGCCATACTTATCAGGATAGAGGAAAGGGATAATGGCAAAAAGGCGTTTGCCACGGCAGGAGAGACCGGCATAAGCTATGTAGGGAATCTTTTTGAGTTCTTGTAGCAAAGGTATCACATCGTAATCTTCGGCACTATCGAGATCGACGGCAGCAAGGCCGGAGGGAATGAGCAGGCCTTCCTCGCAGCGGCGAGAGAATGTACCTGCCACAGTATAGCAAGGCAGACCTTCTTTAATCTTGCCTTGCTTATCCGGATCTGGTTCGGCACGAAGGGCAGTGATTAGTGCACTGTGCTTAGTGCTTTGAAGTAATGTTAAAAGGTTGACGGATACTCCTTTTCTGGTATCAGTTGTGGAGGGGAAATAACTTATATTTTTATCGAGGACACTCATAAAAAAAGATTTATTGGTGATTCAGATTTTCAGAAATTCAGACCTTCATCTGAAAAACTGAAAAACAGAAATTGTTAAACCTGTATAATTTAAAGCAATGTTAAATAGCTGCTCCATACAGGCTAACAGGCGTTTCCATCATAAAGGCGGTGGTTCCGTTATTTAATCGAGTCTTCTCATAGCCTTTATTCTCGATCCTGACGGAGAATTTATTCTTCCCTACAGGTTTATAGTTGTCTTCCTGGCAGAAACCCTTATACCTGGTGTACAGGTCAGCAAGTGGCTCTTTAATATCAGTTGATGGCTTATAATTATACTCATCAAGAAAAAGTGCAACACTATCGGACTGCCTGCGGAAATCATTAAGTGCCTGGGCTGATTTTTCACAGGATGAGAACTTTTTCTGTGCAATAATCCTGTTTAGCCCTTCGAGCAGCCAATTGAAGACCCCTGACAGTTCGTTAGCAATCACCTTATCTGCAAGATCAATATCCCTCTGTTCTTCTGTGATTGTAACATCAAAAGGTATGATCAGGTAACGACGAAAATAAGCTTCAGTATGCTCGGTTTCCCTGGGTAACTCGTTTGCATTGTTGATGAAACGGACCTTGTTGAACAAAGTGAATGATTTACCATAAGGTTCACGAGCTTGTAATGGTTCGCCACTTACCAAGGCTTTAAAGGTGTCAGGATTCAATTCAGTGCCTTTCTCGGAGCTATAATTGAGCAGGACGTTGGTGAGTTTAGCCCGGTTATATTCATGCGAGAATAGGCCCATGGAGTAGGTGAGAAGATTCTCTTTTCCGATTAAAGCACTGATAATATTAAAAAAGACAGACTTTCCATTAGAGCCAGAGCCGGTAAGCATCAACATTTTTTCAAGGTTCATTTTTGTAAAAATGTAACCTGAATATTCCTGAAGAACATTACGGCTGTGTTCATCGGTTAAGACTTCGAGAAGGTATTTGTCAAATATTGGACAAGTTGCTTCCGGATCATAAGGGAATGGTAATTGGTAGGTAAGGAAATCTTCGGGCATGAAATCTCTAATTTGCCAACCATTATGCGTGAACTCCATTGTGCCATTCTGAAGATTAATCAAAATTTTATCTGGTTCAACAGGAGGTGAGGGAAGATGAGCATCAGTAAGGAATTGTTTTAATAGCTTATCCTTAAATTCGAAGTGCCGGGCTTCATAATCGGGACACCCCATTTGAATGGCAGCTTTGCCCAGGAATGCCTTCATGTCTTCTTTATCAAGCTGTTGCCAGAAAGCACCATTATATACATAAGTATAATCAAAGACCCTGCTGAGGTTCCATTTCATATTTCGTGATACTTCAAGCAAGTGTTTGATAACTGCTACAACGATATGTTTCTGCTTAGTTTCAACTTCATCAGGAAGTTCGAGGTATTTTCGAATATTAATTGGTTTGATTTCCTTTAGCAAGTCGTTGAGAACCTGGGAGTGTTTTTTTCGGCCTTCAAAAGCGGCGAGTTTTTCGGGGGTGATAATTAAGGATTTCTGTGTCATATAATCGGGCTGTTAGAGGATGAATTAAGGCTGAGAATCTCGGGTAAGCCGTAATGTCGCCAAAGTATATGAAGGTTTTGATATAGGGTTGGTATATCTTTGTACGGTTGATCTGGTAGATTAACTTTGGGGCTGTTACTGTGAGAGGTGGTGGCCCTTACTTGTTTTAACGAGGCAGATGATTTTAAAATTATTTTTCTCATGACTGCCGGGTTTTAGGGGTGAAATATCCATCGACTTCGGCTTCGATTTCCAAGGCAGTACTACGGCGACCTGATTTTAACCAGGTGTCGATTTCGGATTTCAGGAAAAAAAGTTTTTTCCCTTTTTTGTGGAATGGGATGGTGCGATTTTGGACATACGCGTAAACGGTAGGTTTCGCGGGTTTGTCGGGATGATACTGGCAAAGACCGGAGAGATCGAACCAGGTGTCGGTAGGAGGCTGTTGGCCTGATGATTTTTGTAGCTGCATTTCAATATTGGATACTTTCTCCAATAATATAGAAACGGCTGCGGGGAGATTTTCAAATGATAGTTTATCCATAGCGCTGAAATTTGACGCTAATAGACAACATGGTAAAAATGGTAAAAAATATTTTAGAGTATGGTTTTTATGGTATTTCTGAAAGCATTATAGTTATTAACTTTTACTGGTTAGATATTTATATAGTCGCGTGGATGTTAATGGCTTACTATCAATATTTTCTTTTTGGTAGATGCTAAAAAGTCGAATCAAAAGACTCAAATATTCTTTGCTAAAAGCTTCATTTTTTAATTCCTTAAATACGCTACCTAATTCATACGCTAACTTTGTTATATTTCCATTTTTAATAAAGATTGGTTTGGATATATTATTAGGTTTATTTTCAAAATAAAGCTGAAGCTCCAAGCAAGCTTTTTCAAAGTCTGAAGATAATGGAATTTCACTTCTAAAGTCTTCCATGTGATCAGCTATGGTGTCTTTAATGTGTTTTAATGATACTTCATCTTTGATATTTTCATTCATTACCAATGACGGATTATGAGATGTTGAATTAATAGGTTGATCAATATTTTGTTTTGAATCAAGGTTAATTGTTGACAAATGTTGCACTGTAATTTGTTTTCCATCATTTAGTTGGGGTTGATTGATTTTAATATTTGCATTTAATAATGTTGAAGAAATGAATTTATCTTTAAAATTTAATATGTTCTTTTCAATGCTTTCAACCAGGTCCTTTACAAATCTTGCCGTGGAGTCTGAATATAGAACAAAACCCCATCCTAAATTTGATTGTTCATGCCATATTTCATGGATATCTTTGTTAAAACTGACTTCATCATGAGAATCATTAATTCTTGCAGTGATAAGATGAAATGTTTCTAAAATTTCATTAATTTTTCTGATCCCATAATTAAAATAGATGGTTGCCTCTTCCGTATTCAAATCAAAATGGACCTGTTCAGTTAATGATTTCTCATTGTATGCAACTTCCACACCGTTTTCATTTAGATCATTTATGCCATCGACTACACCCTCATAATCCTTCAGGATAATAGCATTTACTACCAAAAAAAAGTTAGAATAATAACTTAGAGAGAAATCTAATTTGTCTTTATATTCTTTCAAAGTAAGCTTATTCTTTATAATAACAGGTTCTGATTGCGACAATTTTAATGCTGAAGATATAGATTGCTGATCTTTTTCTTTTTGAAGCAGGAAATATAAATCAGTATCGGATATGAATTTTACCTTATATCCTTCCTGGTGCATTTCCCTATTCGTTTTTTGTGCCAGGTAGTTAAAGGCGTAAAAATAGGTATCGTCATTTGCAAGAGCTTTTACTAACCAACTCTGGAACATTCTCGAAATCCTATCAAATATTGGGTTTTTATCTAAGCTTTTCGCCCGGTCAATTATCAGATTGTGAGATTTGAGTTCATCGGACCTGATCTTTTCGAGTAGTTTTATAGTATCAATGATAAATTGGTATAATTCATCTGCCTCATCTTTAGTGAAATTATTTCCTTCTAGAAGGTTTGAATAGAATGAGCTTTTTTTGAACTCCATGAATTTGATTGGTTCAATTTGCGAATGCATATTCTCTTGTTTTATAGTTTTTAGAAGAGGTGAAATTTCGTTGAAATAATCTTTCTCATCTTTAAGCCAATCCTTAATAATTTTTCTATACCTGTGTTCTTCATCAGGGGAACTGTTACTATAGCCTTTTGTGAGTTTTAATTTTCGACGGCTATTGGCTAGTTCAAGCTTTATTTTATTCGTATCGGTAATAAGTCCATTTTCAAAAAGTACAGTACCATTTATTTTAGTTAATAGTTCATTTGTCAAATTAACTAAAGCGTCAAATAAACTGCTTTTGGTGTGAATGATCGCTTTAGCCAACTTTGAATATCTATTTACTTCAATTGGACCATTTAGGATAGGTAATTTATCTTCAAATTGTTCCTTAAGATTACCAAAATAACTGGTTAACTCGAAAGGAAATGCTTTGAGCCAGTCTTGGTAAGTTGAATATAAAATGTTCAGATCGGTTTTTGTGCTTCCAGGTGTCCTGTAATATAAATTCATATATTCAAGCAGCTTTTGCATTTTCTCTTTAGGAAATTCATCTTTCTTGTGAGTAATGTATTGTTTCAAACTATTAAAATAAATATCTAAGCCTATAGCAGGTTGTCCAAAGCTAAAAATAGTATATTCAATATAATCAGTAATATCTTCGTACCAATCAGTATTATTTATTTGTTTGCTAATATGATACTCGGTGTATGAAACTTTTGTTACTATTATTTTTGAAATTCCGATATAATTGTTTTTTTTGAACCACCATAATTTTGACATTTGCTTATGCTTCTCGCAGCATTCCGGGAATTTTTCAAACCAAGATTCTGCAACTTCAAATATTTGTTTATGATGTAAACAGCAATCCGGGAATTTTTCGCCTGTTTCTAGATTTATTGGTACTTCATATCCATCAATGGGAATGGTGTCTGTTGCACCAAGTGAAAAATGATCAGTATCTATTTCAAGAAAGGGTTTATTCATTTTTCTTAATGAATTAAATATATGAAGATTTGCTTTGTTATGATTGTTGTAAGAGAATGATAACTAATATATTATATGCTTAGGCCTCTCTGTGTAGAAAACCCGGCTAGAACTCAGAGTGGTAATTAAGCGTTAAAGATAAAACGAAAATTGAGAACGCTTAACAGAATTTATTAACAGAGAACCGCATATCCGTCCCTTTCCCTGCTGAAAAAGGAGAGTGGGAACTTACCCGGAAATATGGCTTGATTATATCAGGCTAAAAATTTGTAAGTATATCTGCGTTTTTCCTTTGTTCTTTATCTTCAAAACCGGCAAGATATTTTTCGGTGGTTGCAAGGTTGCTATGTCCAAGGCTTTCCTTTATGAACTCGGTTGAAACTCCTGACCGTTTTAGAACGGTGGCGAAAGAGTGGCGGCTGACATACGAAGTCACTTTTTCTTTTATTTTGACTTTTGTAGCAACAAGTGCAATGTATGTATTTATCATTTTTGTTTCCTGCTGAATTAATTTGTATTGACGGACAGGAGTTGCATTGACTTCAAGAATAGGGAAGATATAGGTTTCCGGTTGAGAGGGTTTGGTTCCCCATTCATTAATAATACGTGTAACCAATGGAGTTATGACGACTGTTATGATCTTTGGATTACTCGCTGTTTCACGCCGGGTTTTCTCGCGGATGAAAGTTAATTTATCCTGATCGATATTTTTATATTTTAATTGAGCCATGTCCTTAACATTCATGCCATTTGCCAGGTAGCAGAAAAGCCAGTAATCTCTATAACGCCTAATAACTGACCCTTTTTTTAATTTGCAATTGGCAATATCACCAACCTGTTTAATGGTCAGGGCTTTCTTGACATTGGCTCCATTAGGGATCGGGAATTTTTCGTCTGACCTTTTACCAAAGGGATATTTTTCGGGTGTTACCAATCCTTTTTTCATGGCTTTATTGTAGGCAACCCGGACAGCGCGGAGATAAATGCCTGTAGTTGTAGGGCTTTTCTTTTCTTTCTCCATCCATGCATCATACTTTTTGAGAAAGTCAGTGGTGAAGTCACTTAATAGAAACGATTTCTGACTGGTAAAAGTTGTGAGTGAACCAAGTGCACATTCGTAAGTAACAGCAGTAGAGATGCGACCTTCAGCACGCATATCTTTTGCTAGCCTTTTCAGCCAGACAAACAGGTCTTTTTCGTTAACGTTTTCAACTGGATCGGTATTGAAGTAAATCTTTTCAAACTTTTCAAAGGTGAAGTCGGAGATATCTTTAATAATATCGTTGGCTTTATTGCGTATCCTATCAAGGAATTGTTTTGCAACCAGAAAATCATCCTGTGGGCTCTTGGCCATTATATTTTTAAATACCTTTGGAGTAAAGGCAAATACTTCATTTTCTGCAAAAGTGGTATTTGCAAGAATGATCTTTTTACCGCTCTCATTATTAAGAGGGTAGAATTTACTTTTGCGATCGAAAGTGACTCTAAGTTTAAGCAAATAAATGCCACTCTTGTTAGTTCTTCTATCATCGAGATAAATGCCGGTGGATACTTTTGGGGCGATTGTTTTCATAAAAATTGAATTATATGCACAAACAAATGTACAAACAAAATCAATTAATATTACATTTGTATCAATCAATATGCATTAAAATAATGATATAAATTACTGATATACAGTAATATTAAGATAAATTCCAATTTCTAAATATTACTAAAAAATATGACTGTTAATCAGAGGGTCTCAGGTTCAAGTCCTGAAGGGGGAGCCTCAGAATCAAAGAGTTACAAGTTACTTGTAACTCTTTTTTCATTTATGCGACCAAAAATGCGACCATAAAGCCTAAGCCCAAAGGAAAACGGGCAACAACCAAAAGAAAATAAATATCAGATATTGAATAAGTTACACCTTAAAGAGGTGTGGTCTGAAATAGAAAAAGCCTGCTCTCCGAAGATTGCAGGCTTTTTACTTTTTTGCGGGTGACTTGTTTATTTTACATTCTTAACAAGATCCGCTCCGGCTTTAAAGCTGATTACTTTCTTTTTAGGAATAGATCCATCAGCCTTTGGGTTTGAAGTAGTGTAATCAGTGGTGTTGAAGTAAGCGGCAACCATATCGCCAACCCATTCAACCGGTGCAATTACGCTGGCTGCACTTTCCGACCTCAAAGCAACAGCCGGGTAGTTGATTGCTTTGTTCTTGATACAGTTAACCAGGATAATCGAAACTGGTTCATCAAGCTCAGCCTGATTGAATGTGTTAGGTTCCCAGATAAAGCTAACTACCTGGTCATCTTCACAAGTCAATTCAACGTTGCGTACATTGCTGCCGGCATTGTCACAGAACTGAACTTTGGTGTAATCAATTTCGTTCGTGCCTTCAGCAAAGATGTTCTTGACATTCAAGCTAACAATCTTGTTGAAAGGGGACATGTTTTTGAGCGTATTAGAATACGCATCATTAACAACGGGGAGTACCTGTCGGATCAGGTCAACAGTCTGAGCAAATTTGCTCCTCTGTAATACCTGGCCTTCGGTTCGTGGGTTAGCAACCTGGATAGGTTTGCTTCTCATGGTGTTGTTCTCGTAGTGTTTCGAGAAAACTGCAGTTCCGAATTTCTTACGGGTCCTGCCAGTGATTGGATTTTGTACGATTGCCATCGTGCGTTAGTATTAAGGTTAATATTTGATAAAAAGTAGCCTTGATACGGACTTGGTATAGAATTGATACGGAATCAATATCTAGCCTGACTTCTGTACAAAGATACGGTGGAATATAACAAATATTACTATAACATACAGTGATACAATGTGTTATGAAGTCTTATTGCACGTATTGCGCTGAATTGCATAACAAGAGGTTAAAATAGTTTGAAGTTTGCAGGAATTGCAAAGTTTGCAAAGTTTGCAATCTTGCAAAGTCTGCAAAGTGCACAAAAAAGCCCGGGTAAACCGGGTAAAAGGAAAGTGTTTAGGTAATTAACAGGCTAAAGGATTGCCGATTCCCTGGTAGACTTCTTCATCAGAGGCAGCTGAGAGGAACTGCCGGTACTCGGATTCGCCACAGGATAGGCAATAAAGTTTGCCATCAGAAGGCCAATAATAAGCTGCTGAGCCTTTTTTGAGGGTTGTGCCACATTCGGCACATTTGCCGGTGTAACGAATTGTGATGGGGCGAGGATCGTTAAAATACTTTTTCATAGGATTTGGATTTTAGGGGGTTAATTGTGCTGCTGCATCCAGGTGGAAGCATAAATGCAGAATTTCTCGGTGTTGGATTCGTCGAGGGATGCAAAGAATTTTAGGATTGCATTTGCTGAGGCATATCCTTCGGATTTGCAAAAGCCAATAAACTTTGCTTTCAGATGATCGGCCAGGAGTGGGCTGTCGGACCAAATCTCTTCAATAAAATTTGAAGGGATGTTGTAAACGAAACGGAAGGTTCTACTGATAATCTCGGATTGTGTCATAATATGAAGGTTTTAAGGATTTAACGGTAAAAGGATGGAACTGAACGGTAATTGGCGAAGATTGCCTTTTTGGCTTCTGAGATTAACAGGAGATTGCGGTGGTACTGCTTCTCGTGCTGATCCAGAATTTTGAGGGCTTCAACCGTCTTTTGAAAGTTGGCGGGGGTTGCCAGGGCTTTTTCGGATGCCTGGTTAATAACCTGGTTCAGATCCCGAAGATGGATGAAAGGAATAACTGAACCGTTGAGGTAAGGGTGAAATGTTTTTGACTGCCAGAGGCCAAAGCAGATCCAGTAATAATGGTCCTTTTCGCTTTGATCGGATGCATTGAAGGTGAAACAATTGGGGCAGGGTCGCTCCAGGGGTTTGCCGCTGTTCATTCCTTTATTAAGGATAAAAAAGGCGAAAGGGCTTCGCACCTGGTCGGGGCTGTAAGTGGTGATTTTCTGCATATTGAAAGTTTTTTGGAGGTTACTCCGATCTTTCCTTTACCACCCCTTCTACAATTTTTTTAGGAAAAAATAGAAAAAGGGAAAAAAGAAAAAAAGGAAACCATCAGGCAATGAAGCATGGAAGCAAAATCAAGTATGCAGGTCATTATTTTATTGCATAAAAAAACACGCTATGAAACTCAAAGCGTGTCATGCATAAAATAATGAATGCACCCTAAGGGCAGACTTTGCAGCGCGATATTATGCTACAAATAAGAAAGCATGATGCTGCAAGGCTGTACTTGAATTTGCTGAAATGCTACTTTATATTTGTTTCTTTTTTTTCTTTTCCCTTTTTCTTTTCCTAAAAAAATCATCCTCTTTAGCCACTAATCTAAAAAAGCTTTGACGAAGGCAATGAATATGCAGGCTCAACAATATCTTTGGGGATCAGGTTTGCGAAACGAAGATAAAGGCGTGTAGGTTATGGGCAGCGTGGGGCAGTATAAATGAGACGGCAATACCTTTAAAAAATAAGCAATGAATTGCCGGTGAATAAATACTGCTTGGGCAGCAGGCAAGGGATAATAAAGATAAAACCGGATAAATGGCACAACTGATCTTTACCGTACGCCGTGGCTATGCGCTGTAACGATCAACCGGAGGGCGATAGCGCATACGAAATACCGCTTATAACTCAAAATACCTGGATACATGGCTCGTCACTTGTAGAACTGACTGGCATCTTCTTGTAAAACGGCTTGTATTCTTGTAATGCTGTAAGTGGGCAGGTCTTAGCAGCTTACTTGGATGGTGGACTGCATTATGTTGTGTGAGATTTTCGTGCTTGCCGGTCGCTGTAACAAGGAATGTGTGAGAGCAAGCGTCCGGCGAGCCGAAAAAAGGTGTGAGGGCAATAATGCTGGCTGCCATACAAGTGTGCTGCTTGTGTGGTTGCGAAAGTGATTGGACGAAGGCGACGGTGGATGACGACGCAGTGAAGGCATCCTTGAAGTCTGGCTGGTGAAGCACTTCTTATAAGCTAAGCCGACTTTAGGAGGCTTTGCTTTAGTGCGTGGGAACGAGGAACGAGTGACCGAACCTGCCAGCCTGAAAGGTGACGAAACAAGGAGGAAGGAACAAGGAGACTGAGGACAATAGCTTGCAGCAACGCAGGAAGTGGGCTGAGTGGGAAGGTAAGCAGGCTGTGGCTGCTTTGCATAGTGTGCTTATGGGCTTTCTACCAAGACCATAAGAGCACATTATGTAAATGCAAGCTTCCGGTGGTGGAGTGCGCTTTTTTTCTGGCGTGCCTCGGTGTATTTGCTTTTTTCTGCAAATACCATGACAGGAAAAAGCGCATGTAGCCATCCGGCACAGCCTGCGTGGGAAGGGAAAAGAGATAAAAAAAACTTCTCCGCAATTGCGGAGAAGCTATCAACTCAATCAACCTAATACCTGCCTTCAGTTTTTAAATGTCAGGCAAATTTCATTTTTATTCGGAATAAGGTTTGACAGAAGTATCTTAATCCGGAATGAGTGAAAAATTTACCTTTCTAGTACTATTTTCTTTGTGACTTTTCCATTGCTGGTTTTTACACTTATAATATAGGAACCTGGTCGAAGATCATTCAGATTAAGCGTTTTAACTCCGGATGCGGACTTTGTTTCTTTTGTAAGTCTTCCTGTCAAATCAAATATCTGAATATTTGCATTCTTGACGTCACCCATATCAACAGTAAGTATTTTGGATGAAGAATTGAGGTTAACTGAAATTTGTTTTTCTAAATAGGCAGAAATGCCTGTTCCTAAAGAAATAGAAATTGGGATTTTATTGCTAATATCTGCTACTGGATAACGTTCCCAATAATCGAGAGTGCCTATTGCATACTGTAGTTCGAAGTTGCCAACCTGATTATCCGTATGTATTGTTACAGTAAGACTAATAGAATCAAGATTATCTACATAATATTTAGCATTGGATTTTCCTCCCCACCAATAATATCCTGCCGGCGACCCAACCGAATCTTCATACATTTTGGAGTAAACATCACTATGTATTAATATTCCATCCGTACTAAATGGTTTTAGCGGATCAAATGTCACATATGTTCCTTTAACATTAAAAGCTATGTTATCGTCTATTGTCCAGCCTATAGGCAGTAAAACACCAAAAAGACCATAGTCATGAAGTTCATTGTTAAAATTCGGATCATTTGGTTTTAGAACAATAGGTACCTGAAATGAACTGTTGGTGTATCCGGCAACAGGCTGACCCACTGTAGTAAACTCATAACAGCCGGCAATGAAAATTAATGTAACCAATAAACCAACTGTGGCCAGCAAGGATATTAAGGTTCTTCTTTTTCTTAAAGTAATTTTTGTTTTCATAATTAATGGTTTTTTAGTTAGTATTACATTTGAAATTTAACCTGTTATCAAGACTTGAAAACAAGGTTTTATCTTTGATACGCCTTATATAGTATCCAATCGAAATCAGCGTATTCTTCTATTTTGAGACTATTTCCTGTTGCATAGATACCGAGGTATGCCCCAGTGTACCCTTTACTTATAATTAGATCGGCTCTTGTTTCGGCAAAGGAGGTAAAAGTTCTTCCCTGATCAACAGAATATAGGTATGTATATTTATTAACCATGGATTTTACTTTGAAGACAATATCCCCTTTGAAGTTAATGATCGCTTCCTTTTTGAGTAAAAGAGGTTCCTTATTTTGTTCGGCAACTACAATTTTCAGTGTATTTACGCCATCTTCTTTAATGATTGTGAAGTTTATATAACTGTCATCCTGCTGAAAAATGCTGAGACCTGCTTCGGCATTGTTTTTCTGAGGCAGGAAGTTCATAGATGCAGAATACTCAAAATCACTTTCTTTCTGGCGCAAACCCATAATGCTGCAACGGCCTCTTTCTATAATTGTATCTGGTTTCAGGTATAAACGCAAGTATCCTTTTTTAGCTGTTAAAGAATATGTATTTGCCATAGGTACCCTACGGAAGTTCCATTCCAGATCAAGTTCAGTGGAATCGAAATTATCAACGAGGGCATCATTTTGTTTTTGCGCTTTACCGGCAAACGGCAACTTTGTATAGCGTTCCACTTTTCCGGTTTCAGGTGCAACCACGGGATACAAATATTCAACGGGTTGCCAATTATCTTTATTCACTTCTTTCCAACGGACTGTGGCGGGTTCCCAAACTACAGGCAAGAGGTGTGTTTCGCGGCCCATATTCGAAGTTCCTTCTTCGTCGTTGCGAATGCCTAATGCCACCATATACCATCTACCATCGGAAAGTTCTACTAAATCGGCATGACCGGTACTGTTAACCCAATTTTTTTGGGACAGATGCCGGGATGTGAGAATCGGATTCCTGGGATCGGATTCAAATGGCCCGGATATTTTATCACTCGCGGCAATCATGACTGCATGGTTTAAGCTGGTACCTCCTTCAGCAATCATTAAATAATAAGTTTCATTTTTTTTGTACATGTGTGGCCCCTCTACGCAGCATCCTCCACAGGCACCCTGCCAAATTGCCTTGCGTTCGCCTATAAGTTCCCATTCCTTTATATCGAGCTGCTGAACCCAAATTTCCCCTATTCCGTTATCGTTTGGCTGAGTAACATCCTGTGTACCTATATAATAAACTCTGCCATTATCATCGAAAAATATATCAGGATCAATACCAGGTGCACCTTCAATAATATGAGGATCAGACCATGGCCCCTTTACATTTTGAGCCGTTATAATAAAATTAATAAATTTTGTGGGCTGTGTTTTGTCAATCGGCGAATAGACATTTGTGGTAATAATATAGAATGTGCCTTCATGATAACGAATGGTGGGAGCATGTATGCCTCCGCGCGACTGCACATCAACAAGGTTCATTTTGCCGGTACATTGTTCTTCGCGGTGCAAACCATAACCAACCAATTCCCAATTAACCAGATCGTTGCTATGATGGATGGGGAGGCCCGGATAATATTCGAAAGACGAGTTAACAATATAAAAGTCATTACCAACACGGCATATCGAAGGATCAGGATAACTGCCCGGCAATATAGGATTAGTATAATTTAAATCCTGGGCTGACAGCAATACCGGTAAAAAAATAAAAAGCAGCAGAATTATTTTCATTTTAATATGTAGAGTTTTCTGTAACAAGCATGACATTTAGCTAACAGGTAATTTTAATCAACATTATAGCAAGTTAAAAGCTATCAGGGATTACGGGTAAGATTATGTATGATCACTTCATTTGGCGGGAAGGGGAAGGCCAATAAATCGCTGTATTCACTATAAGGTTTTAATCCGGTTCCTTCGGATGGTATTCTAACAATTCCCTTTTGCAGACGTTTAACATTGAGGTAATGATCCCCATTTTCAATAGCCAGTTCTTTAGTTCGCTCATTGAAAATAATATCAAGTGTTGTTTGCACATCTGGAATTGAATTTATTACTGTCGATGCATTTGCCCTTTTCCGGATGATATTAATGTCGTCAATATCTTGCTGGCTTACGGAATTGTTCTTCATTATATTTGCTTCGGCCCTGGTTAAATACATTTCTGCTAACCGGATGTATATTAAGCTCATTTGATCCGTTGAATACTTGCCATTGATATAGGTATAGGAAGGTTGCTTGGTGTAAAAGGCCAGATATCGTTTGTCTGTTGAATCAGTCAGCATGAGGTGCGAGAGTACTTCTTCCGGATTTAATCTGTAAAAACCACTCGATTCGTTTAATTGATATGCTTCATATGTGGTGCTCGTAGGAGAATTTCCACTACCATCTGCTGAATTATACTTGAAAGAAAAGATATTTTCAAGAGAATTAGCCTTAGGAACAAATGGAGCCTTTACGTCGTTTTCAATTTTATACTTTCCACTTGCAATCACTTCATTTGCTCTTTCATATGCTTTGTCATATTCTTTATTAAAGAAGTAAATGCGTGCAGCTAATGCAGTAGCAGCATAATAATTAGACACGCCTGAAGTTTCTTTAAAATAGGTCCTGGCCAATTCAATGTCTTCTTCAATTGATTTTATTATATCAGCGGAAGGAGTACATGAAACCCTGTCGTTTGCACCAATAGGGACTTTTACTAATGGAACCGAGTACCCGGTAGATGGCAATTCAAAATAATTGTTCAAATCAAAATAAACCAGTGCCCTCAGGAAATGCATATCCCCTAAAACAGCATTCTTCACGGCAACTGTACCTTGCATTTTTTCTACATCGCTAGTAGCTACTGTGTTAATGTTATGAAGTACACTGTAAGCTGATGTATACATCCATGATGACATATTATCCGACAACTGGTGGTCGTAAAATTGTGCATATTCAGCCCTGTTAACTACTATAACATCTCTTACCATAGCCGTCGCATAAAGAGAGGACTGAGGGACAAAAGTTCTCGCTAAATCATATGCACCGGCAATTAAAGCCTGCATTGATGGTATATCGACCAGTTTATCTGCCGAGAGTCCAGTAGGAGGTGGATTATCGAGAAAGCCCTCACACCCTGTTAAAAGTGACAGGATCAAAATTGATATTACTAAAGTCTTTTTCATGTGTTTGTATTTTATTTTTTACTGGTCACATGGAACTCGCCATGCATAATCATTCCTCTGTGTGACAAAGTTTTGGCATGGCTCGTTTCATCGTTATTTATTTGGAACAATTTAATCAAGTGGTCAAATGAAAATTTCGTTTGGATGTTTAGTACATTTCTGCACAATTTTGCAGTATTTCAGGCATTTTATTTCAATGGTCCAGACAGTATCGGAGCAATACATTAAAGATCGAGTGAAACTCCTACTATATACGTTTTAGCCTGGGGATCGGATCTGTAACCACTTCCATTTTGTAAATTACCGGCTACATTATTTTGAATTGCGCCTGTGAATTCCGGATCCCAGAAATAATCTGGCGCATTGGTAAATGTCAAGATGTTTGTTAGCTTTATATAGCAATTAATTCCTGTAAACAATGAACTCTTTTTCAGATTGAACTTGTATCCTAAGGTTACATCTTTTACCCGTAAATAATCAACCCGATGTAACCATTCCGATGTATTATTCCAATTTACACTCTGAAGATTGAGCTGTGAAATTGCTGCATTATCGCCAGGTAGCTGCCAACGATCAAGAACATAATCAGGAGGATTTATCTTTTGTGCCCCAAAAGCAGCAACATATTGAGCCTGCTCACCAAGTAGAAAATCTTTTCCTACAGAATAGTTGACCATGATATTCATGTACCAGTTTTTAAATGTAAACCGATTGTCCATGCCACCTGTATATTTAGGCCATGGATTCCCCATAGGCTTTTTATTCTTAGTATAAAAGTTGTTAAAAGTGCCATAATCAGTTATTACCTGGCTGTACAATATTTTTTTTCCTTCAGCATCAATATAAGTATCCTCACCGGTTGCTTTATCAACACCTCCCCATTCGACCATCTCGTTTATACCTACGGGATATCCTTTATAGACAGTAAAAGAACCTAAACCACCACTCTGTATAGTAATCCCTTCACCTAATTCATCTGAAAGATCAACAACCAAATTTTTATTATGATTAAAAGTCAAACTTGTCTCCCACGTAAACTTTCCATTAGTTATATTGACACTATTCAGCATTATATCTACGCCCTTATTACTTAGTGTTCCAACATTTTTTGTGATAGACGCTACGCCTGTCATTTGTGACACAGGGAATGGCAATAAAAGATCAGTAGTGAGCTTATTGTAATAATCAAATTCGCCGCTTATTCTTCCGTTTAAAGCTTCCCATGTAAGCCCCAGGTCTAATTGGGCTGTTTTTTCCCAACCCAGTTGATCATCGCCTAAGTTCTGTAGCGATATACCCGTATTCCCGTCATATCTACCTACAGAATATGTAGAATAATAGACATAGTTTCCAATCTCGGCATTGCCAACAATGCCGTAGCTTGCTCTGAGTTTCATCAGATTGAATACTTTTTTCAAAGGTGCAAAATAGGATTCCTCACTAAGGATATAGCCCACAGATGCGGTCGGGAAATAACCCCAGCGATTATTGGGGGCAAAACGAGAGGAGGCATCCGCTCTCAAACTTGTGGAAAACAGGTAGCGTCCTTTGAAATCATAATTGAATCTTCCTATAAAGGACAGGAAAGAATAACCGGTTTCGAGATATGATGCACTTTGGGTTTTTGCGTCAGAAGGGTATTGCATGGTAGTATTAAAATAGGATTCACCAAACATGGAGTTGGATTTGGTTTTAGATTGCTGTGCATCAGTCGCCGCCAGGATATCAAAATTATGTCCGTTGATTTTTGTCTTATAATTCAACGAGTTTTTAAAGTTCCAGGATATACTGTTACCTATAACTGTTGCCGAAGTTGTTCGGCCTGTGGTACTAATACGTCCATCGCTATAATGAAAATCATCATTAAACAACATATTTGTACCAAAATCAGTTTGGAAAACCAGTCCTTTAATTATATTTACTTTTAAGAACCAGTTCCCTAAAATCTGATTACTAGTGAGATGAATTGTGCGTAAGTTAATCTGGGCTACCGGATTCTTAATAATATTGAAATAGGTTCCATCTTCTTTGTACACTGGCCAGATAGGCAACACATCACCCACGGCACCAATACCACCGGCCCAACTGGTTGGCACCTGGTTATTATCAACATGATTCAGCATCATATTGCCACCAAGCCTGAACATTTTACTTATCTGATGCTCGAAATTAAGCCGGGTGCCATAACTTTTGTATTTATTGCCCTTTAAAATGGTTTCCTGGTTTGAATAATTTGCACTAAAATAAAATATGTTTTTTTCATTCCCGCCAGAAACTGATACATTGTAATTCTGAACCTGACCAATTTGTAGGACCTGATCAATCCAATCGGTATTTGTATTTTCAGCTTGTTCTTGTGTGAGCCCATCAACCAGTAGTCCAGGATTTTTTTTCCAGTAATTATCTATATTAAGTCCACCATTTACCCAGGCTTCCTGAGACAGTGCTATAAATTGATCTGAATTGAGTAGCGTTCGCCGATGAGTAATATCTGAGAGGCCAGCATAAATGGATGCATTAATTTTGGTCTTTCCAGCCTTTCCTTTTTTTGTGGTTATCAATACAACACCATTGGCTCCTCTTGATCCATATATAGCTGATGCAGCGGCATCTTTTAATACCTCCACTGATTCAATATCAGAAGGGTTAATACTGGCGAGTGCATTTGTAGTAGCTGCAGTTTGTAAGGTGTAGTTACCCATTTCCGCGCCAGGTTGGGAAGAGCTTATTGCGCCGCTTTCAACAGGCATGCCATCAATTACATAAAGGGGTTCGCTGTTAGCGCTGATAGAAGAAGTACCACGAATACGTACCTTAACAGCTGCGCCAGCTAAGGCACTACCACTGGTTACTTCAACACCTGCAGCACGTCCCTGTAGACTTCCTTCAAAAGAAGGTGCCTGGGTTGAGGTAAGCTTCTCAGCATCAACTATGGATATTGAACTGGAAAGATTTTTTTTAATCTGAGTTCCGTATCCAATAACAACGGTGGTTTCTAGGTTTACCGCGTCATTTTCCATTGTTATATTGAGTACAATTCTCCCGGCTAAAGGCACTTCCTGCGATTTCATCCCAATAAAAGAAAAAACAAGTATGACATCTTCTGATGGAACATTAAGTGAGAACTTACCGTTTACATCAGTAACAGTACCCATTGTTGTGCCTTTAATAGCCACTGTAACACCAACAATCGAATTTCCTTCTTTATCTATTACCTGACCACTGACAGTTATAGGTTGGGCAACAACATCAGGTTTTGCAATAGTTTTGGGAACAATCACAACAAAATTTTCTTTGATTTTCTGGTATGTCATACCTATCGGATCAAGGGAGGATGACAGGACTGCGAATACAGGTTCGTTGTTTGCTACAACCGAGATTTTTGTATCTAATTCGTGCAAGGTATCATTGTAGAAAAAGCTTATATGTGACTGTTTTTCAATTTCTTTAATAACAAATCTTACAGGCGTGTTTTTCATATTCAACGATATATTGCCCTGTGAATATAACGTTAATGCAGAAACCTGAAAAACAGAAAGTAAAACGAAGAAGAGAGTAAATTTCATAGCCAGAGATATTTTTTTCACATCATTATATAGATGCAAAATGCTCAGGAGAGTATTTTTTTTCATAAATTTGTTGCTTCTAGGGTTAAAAGATTTTCTGCCTTTTTATAGGAGAGAGAATTAATTAATCAGCCGGGGAATGTTGCCGCATTTTCCGGTTTTTTTATTCTCAATTTAGTTAGTAGGTTTCCTTTTCATTTTCAGATAGATGTTATTTTTTGTTATTTTATATTCAATCGGAGCAGTTTTTGAAATGGCCATGAAAACTTCTTCTACTGTTAAACCGTCAAGTGTACCACTGAATTTAAACGATTTAACAGAATTGTCCTGAAAAATGATTTTCACATTATAGAATCGCTCCAGTTTTAGAGACAATGCTTCAAGAGTTTCAGAAGTTATAATAAGCTTTTCATCCTTCCAGGCTGCATAATCTTGAGGATCATCAACTTGTGTAACAAATATTTTTTCGTTGTTATTATCCAGTGATATTTTATTGTATGTCAGTTTTTGTTTTGGCTTCAAAGTATAATGTCTTTTATCCAGGACATTATCTGTTTTACTTATCTCAACTTTACCATTGATGAGGATGGTTTCAATCAGGGACTCATCAGGATATGCTTTTACAACAAATTCGGTTCCTAAATCTTGTATTTCGATATCGGAGGTCTTTACTATGAAGTTGGAGCCTTCATTGTGCTTAACATTAAAAAATGCTTCACCTTGTAACGAAACTTTCCGGTTTTCTTTTCCATAATCGCTGTTGTATGTTAATTTACTGCCGGAGTTTAACCAAACTGTTGTACCATCAGGAAGAATAATATTTGTCCTTGAACCAAAGGGTACATTTATTTCGTTGACAGAAACACTAAGGTCATTTGGTTTATATTGCCGGGTAACAAAGAAGAGAGTTACTGAAAGTAAGAGAGTAATGGTTGCAGCAATACCCAGTTTTTTCCAATTAAATTTTATCGGTTTTAAAGTATGCTGACCGGCTTCCTCTATATTACTTATGCTCTCTTCCAGTCGCTTCCATGACTTCTCTAATTGTTCCTGGGCAGCTATACTGTCGTGGCCTTCAATCCAAATTCTTTTAAGATTGAAATAATGCAGCCGGTTTTTATGGCTTTCTTCAAGCCATTTAATTAAAAAATCTGCCTCATCAGAGGTACATTCTCCTGATAGAAAATTGGTGATTATATATGATATAGATTCCGGAGTTTTCAATGTGATATATGTTTTTTGTTGAAAAGTCTATTAACAGATGTATAAGTTTACGCTTATCTAAAGGAAGACGCTTAGGAATACTGCATCCCTAAACAAACATCAAAATATTTTATTTTTTAATTATTGGGTTATCAGAAAGCAGTCTGTATATTTCACCGCGGATGTTATCGTTCATTCCATTACCTCCAGGCTGTATCCAGAACATCTGCGTCATTATAACACCTACAAAATCACGTTTTGGATCCATCCAGAAGTGGGTTCCTTCGTAGCCTCCACCAATCCAAAGTCCACCATCACCCTTACCCTGAACTCGCATTGAATCACTGCTTACCCATAGGTTATACCCATTATATCCGTAAGCATTATCTAATAGTGTATGTGGTTTATGAATATCTTCCACAGTGGATTTCTGAAGAACCCTGGTCCCATTAAGTTCACCTCCCTGGAGAAGCATCCTCAGAAAATCAGCATATCCGGCGGCAGTTGCCAGCATTCCTTCTCCTCCCAGGAACAATTTGTGCTGTGGATCATAATCGGGCACTTTCCCTCCAAAAATGTCAAGTTCACCGGGATATGCAAGTCTTATAATGGTATCTTTCCCAGATGCGCAGGGTATCAATTTTTTTCCTTCGGGAAGTCCATACTGCAAACCCTTTATGCCCAGCGGACCCGTAATTCGCTCTTCTACCAATTGTTTCAGGCTTTTACCTGTAGCGCGTTCAGCTACCAGACCAAGTACTGTGATGTTTGTGCCATAGTAATATACTGTGCCCGGTTGCTGAATAATAGGAAGTTTTGCCAAACGATTTATCAATTCCTGGCTATTAACTGCCGTGGGTAGATTTTGCATAGCTAAAAGTGAATCCAAACATCTTATCTTGGTAGTTGCATAATAAAAGCCTGCTTCATGGTTGATCAGGTCAAGAACAGTCATTACACTATCTATGGGAACCAAGTGCATCGGACATCCCTCCTTTGGGTTTTTCAGTTGTGAAAGAGCCATTCCATCTTCATTTACTGCAACCTTTATATTACTGAATTCCGGTATATACTTGGTAACAGGATCATTAAGTTTCAAAATCCCATTATCAATTAAATTCAGCACTGTCGAGATGGTTACGATCTTACTCATAGACCAGATACGCATCCAGGTATCTCCACCAACTACCAGACCTGGAAATAATTTCTGGTTAACAATGCTATGTTCATAGAATACCCTGCCCTCTTTATCTTCTAACCTTACATAAACGAATGGATAAAAACCTCTATTCACATAGCTATCAATAATGGAATCAACAGCTTTGTGATTTTTTAAAGTAATTGCCGGACTTTGTTCCGGCATAAATGAATTGAGCGTAAATGCAATTAGAATAATACAAATTGCAAACCCGAATAACGTAGTTTTTCTCATCTTTTTATTTTTTAGACGTTTTAAGAAACGAGTTCAGGATTACTCGTTTTTGTTAAATTATTTTGCTTGTTTTCCAGTTAACTGTTCCTGTTTACTTGATCCAAAAAGAGAATTTTCTAATTTACTTTCCCATATCAGTTCATCATCCTGAAAACGGAATGTGTACGTGATTCGAGCAGGAGTTTCATAAAAATATATTCTAAGTTTATATTCGTTCAATTCTGTCCATGCCCCACTCGAAGCAATACTTCTACCTAAATCTTCTATATAGGGTAAATGGCTGATCAATTCTCCTTTCACAAATTCACCAGATCCAATCTGTATGGTTTCGATGCTATTTTCCATCTCTACCCCAATTGAATGTTTGCCCTTGTCCAGGCTAAAAGTGATTGATTTTACACCCAATTGATTTTTCGAAACCCTATAACTCTTATTTGATATATTCCCTGAAATCAAACTTCTCGATTCTCCTTCAATTGGCTTCAGTTTTAAACCGGCTGTTTTTTGTTTTAATGCAGAAAAAGCTTGCTGGTCGGGCGGTAATATCCCCTCCCGCATAGCGGGTAATAATAGATCATAGACAAGATTCAAAATACCTGGCATGTTTGAAGTACCTGAAGTAATGGCCACGACAGCATCTTGATCTGGTATGACTATACAGAATTGTCCCATAGCCCCATCTCCACGGTAGGCGTTGTGCCTGCAACGCCAGAACTGAAATCCATAACCCTGATTCCAGTCGTTATCCGGATCACTCCCGTTCGAAACTTGCTTTGCGGTTGCCATTTCCACCCATTCCTGAGATAAGATTCTTTTCCCTTCCCACATTCCTTTTTGCAAATACAATTGGCCTAGTTTGGCAATATCCTCGGTCACAATATTTAATCCCCAGCCTCCTGTATTAACACCGCTCGGGCTGGTATCCCAATCGTGTTTTTTAATCTGCAATGGCTGAAAAAGTCTTGGCTCCAGATAATCAACCAACTTTTCGCCAGTAACTTTCTGGAGGATGGCAGACAACATGTATGTAGCTGACGAATTGTATTTAAAATGTGTTCCCGGATTTAGGTCCACTTCTGCCTCAATGAATGTTTTTTCCCAGTTGTCTCCACCACCCCAAAGCTGTGGTTCATTTATGTGCCCAGTATTCATGGTCAGCAAATCACGAATACGCATTTCTTTTTGTTTATAATTCATTTCAGGAGGTGCATATTCTGGAAAAAAAGAAAATACGCGATCATTCAAAGTGAGTTTTCCCTCATCTACCAGCATCCCGATTGCGGTTGAAGTAAAACTTTTACTAAGTGAATGCATGGTGTGGGGAGTCTCTGCATCGTATGGATCCCACCATCCTTGTGAAACCAACTTACCATGCCTGAGAATTATGAAACTATGGATGGCGTCAATCTCTTTTTCAGCTTTTTCAATAAATGATAATATTGCCGCTGAGGATATTCCCTCAGTTTCGGGTGTGCTCTTTGTAAAATAGGAATTGGTTTGAGCAACAGTTCTCAACGAAAAGAGAACCAGTAAAATAAATACTATTGATTTGAACTTTTTAGCTATCATCTTTATTTTTTAAAATCAGTTATTATTTATTGTTTTACATATCGGTTAATATAGTTTACCCAAACTTTGTATCCTGCATCATTCAGATGTGTGCCATCATACGTTAGATCTTTTTTTAAAAATCCTTTTTCATCAGAAAAGACAGCATGAAGATCTATAAGAGTATAATTGTTGTCGTTCGCATATGCCTTAATAGCTTCATTGACCTTGTTAATATTTTCTTTCATAAAATCCTGGGAAGTCGGCAGAATGGTTTGCACATAAATGATTGTTTTGGGCGTTTTATCATGGATGGTTTGTGCAATTTTCAGGATATTAATTCCAACATATTCTGGTGAAGGAATCTGCTTCTGATAGTACAGGTTAAACAAATCATTTACACCAATGAGTATAAATATGACTTTAGGTTTGAAGTAATTAATTTCATCAAGCCTTTGCAGGACACCATCCGTGCAATCGCCCGAAATTCCACGGTTCTTTACATTGGGCAGATTTAATTTTAAACCCCAGTCTTTGCCTCCTTCAGTGATGCTATTGCCTATAAACACAATATCTCCGCGGCGCAAAGGTTCTTTTTTAAATTCTTGCACCCTCTCCCGGTAATGGTTTTTTGTCCAGTCAGTATGATAAATAATTGTTATACTATCGGGCGGGTAAAGCTTTTCAAATTTTTCATGGCTAATACTTTTTATATTAGCGCATCCTGTTAGGAAGACAATACTATAAAACAGAAAAAAACGACAAATTGAATGCATAACTTTTCTCTTCTTTTTCAGGAGATTGATCAACACTTGAAGGAGTGATTTCAAATCTTATTTTTATTCTGTTTCGGAATTATCATGATCGGAGAGCATAATATTGTCTGAAATAGATTAATACTATTTTGAAGTAAGACGCTTTATAATAAGCCATCCCTAACAATATATCTGAATATATTGATGATTTTAATTTTCAGGAAAATTGCAGAGTAAATATTTTAAGCTTGATACTTTGATGCCTGAAGAGTAATAAATATCATTAAAGGTAGATAATCTTTAAGATTGATACGGAGGGATTCCAATGCCTTACTTATATGATACTCTACTGATTTTTCGGAGAGATCCATTTCAAGAGCGATTACACTGTTTTTCTTAAATTCATTGCGACTTAACCTGAAAATAGTTCTGGTTTTAACAGGCAGCTTTGCAATCGATTGATTTACAATTTCATTAATATCTGACTGAAATAACTTAGATAAACCATCTTCAAAAAATAAACGGTTCATCAGTATTGATTCTTCAAGTTTGTATCTCTGCTCTTCTGAATACCGTTCAGTTATTTTTTGGTGCCTGAGAAATTGGATACAGGCATTGTGAATTGATCTGATCAAATACCCCTTAGATGAAGTTTCAATATTGAGTGTTTCCCGGTTTTGCCACATTTTCAGAAAAACATCCTGTACAATATCTTCGGCTATTTGGGCATCGTTGGTATAAAAGCGGGCATAATCTTTGCATACAGTATAATACTGCTGAAAAAGCTCTTTAAAAGATTTTTCATCAATGTAAATTATATTATCCTGATGATTTTCGCCGTTCATAAAATCGAATTAAGTAGCAGGCCAGAAAAAAAATGTAAAATAAATTGAATGTTACAACTTTTACTAATGAAACACAAAGTGCATCCTGCAATTAAATCATATAAGGCAAAGATATATTAAAATACATAAGATAAGAAGGTAGTAAGTAAAGCGAATTAAAAAATGAGACTTAAGATACATTGTTGTTTAATGCATCAATTATTTCTTAAAAAGGGAAAAAATTCAAAAATCAGGCCAATCAGACAGGATTACAAAAACCACAGATTCTCTTTCCCAAAAGGAGGTAATGTGCCGTATTCAAAATGTGGGAAGATTTCTGCTACCATTTCGGGGTATTTGGTGGTGACGGGCAAGTTCTGCTGGCTGATGCTTTTCCAGTACATACGGCTGAACTGATAGACCTGGTCGATTAATTCCCTGATGACGGACATATCCTGAACTAATTCGTTATTAGTTGCTTTGATGGAAACTTTAATGGGGAAATGATAGTCTCTTGCCTTCAGTGTGTCTTTTTCTTCGTACCTGGTATTGTTGAACAGTAAAAACTTATTGAACCCTACTTTTAAATAGGACCCGCTTATTGGCATTCTGCCTGAGCTGTTCATATCAAAGCCCATCAACTCTTTGCTATCGGTCTTATTGATCGTTACAACAATTACCGGTATATCTATTTCCCCGATGGTCTGTAACATATCAAGTATTGGTTGCAGTTCTTTTTTATCGGATATTTCTTTGTAGAAATGAATGATAATCCTCTCCGCCTTCTTATTTTTCTTTATGAATTGCTCAACCGCGTTTTGAATTGAGCCGGCTAACATGATTGGTTCATCATCCCTGAAACAGTCGAAGCCTTCAAAGATTCCTTCGTTGCTAAAGCAAAAGGCACTTCCCAGGAAACGGTGTTTTGCTCCCTGAGGTTTAAAAGCTCCAATGCCTATAATTATTTCTTCTTCATGAGTACGAGCCAAACGCCAAGGGATACCACCAATCTTGGCTAATAAAGCGACATAGATATTTGGCAAGAAATAATAGAAGTCTTCTTTGCTAAGATGTTCTTTGTACACTACCTGAGATGAAATGCCTTTGTGCAACAGAAGCTCCTTGATTTTGTAATAGGCATTATGCTGAGGGTGATCTTTGTTTGTTTTGTGAATAGGTGTGATATAAATTGCTACATAGGTTGTTTCGGGAGCAGGTACAAAGTTTTTGAGCTGAGCTGAAACTTCTTCAAAAATGGTGTCGGTGCTTTCGAACACTATTCTTTTGGTTTTATCAACACTATAAGGCTGGTTGATATAGTTATTAAGATTTTTACTATGCTTAATTTTATCCTTTACTGCCTTGTGCCAGCCATTGGTGATGTATTCGTAAAAGGTATCTTTTATTAAATCTCCGTCGTCCTTATGGTAAATAAAGAACAGCTTAACATGGTTCTTCGTAAAAGCTTTTAATGGTTTATGCAGAATGATGCCTAAGCCGGGATTAATATGCGTATTCTCTAAAAACTGCAATTCGTTTGATTTCCTGGATGTCTGGTAAATATTGCCGTTTTCTACAGTATAGAATGCCTCAACTGAAATACCAACTGCATTTGTAAAATCAGGGGTACTGATGTAGTTTCTGTAAAAAGTTTCTATTTGCCGGAGATAGGGTTTGTACCTGTTCTCGATTGTTATCTCATCCGGTTCAACATTAAATTCTTTTTTAAGAGGATTGCTGAGAACAGGGAAGAGCGTCTCCTGATACTGTTTCACATCATCCGGCATCTTATCATATTTATACAGAGCTCCGTTACAGTTGATCAGATTGTATTTATCTGTGTCGAAATCGGTAATATCAGCAAGACTTTGTCTAAGTATTTTATGAGTGCCGTTGTATGCCAATACTAATTCATATCCATCAGTTACCTGTTTGTATTGTACTTTTATGGTGAAATTATCATAAAGCCTGTATATTTCATTTAGCGAGGTTTTATCCTCGAACCATACTTCGATGTCGCGGGTAAAATTGGGGAATACAATTGTTCCTTCAATTGATTTGAAATAATTGAGGATCAAATGACGGTAGTAATGAAAGGAAAAGGTTAATGCTTCGGTAAACACTATTTCTTTTTCAATTGCGCCTTCCCGGGCCGGTTGAAAATCGGTATAATAATTTTTGAACGCAGCATCCCTGTCCTCAGGGAATGTTTCCAATAGTTTTTCCCAATATATGGGAGCAAATCCTTTCTGTTTTTCTCCGTAAAAAGCAAAGGATTTCTTATCAACGCTCTGTTTGAAAGGGATAATATTTAGTTGAATCTGTTGCATAAGGCCGGATAACTTTAATTGTTGTTTGTTTTTACGTCTACCAATTATACTTTATCATGAATTATGTTTTTAAAATATTGTTTCTGCGGTTCTATCTATTTCTTTATGGGCAATAATACGTGAGAAACTAATTTATTATTTAGATGAACTCTTACATTGAATATATTACCATGGGTTTAATCATGAACAGTTTCAGGAGTAAATAAACCACCAAGTGCATGAACAACTTTCAGGGGTGGAATCTTTCATGACTGTGAAACAAGTCACTCAAGAATCATATTCTACGCCACCATTGGATTACATCAATGTTGCCGAACACATGTTCACTGGGACCTTTAGGGTTTTTTACAATATTGAATGAGGCCATATTTTGTGATAAATACTTAGCAATGGCGCTGTGTACTGTTTTAAATGCATTACCGGTGGTTCTATAATCATATAGCATCTCGATATATTCTCTTTCAAACATCCTGGCAAACTTTTCAATAAAGTCGTGCGAACTAAATTCTATTGGGCTCAGTCCATTGATAATTTCAGTTATCTCGGGGTGATGACCTTTTAAAAAAGTTATTACATCCATGGTTTCAGAATTTTTAGTAGTTGTTTATAAATAGAACATGTGTTGGGGAATAACAATATAATGATAAGAACTAAAGAAGTGATTTACCGTATTTTGTGAGCCAATTACTCGCCTCTTTATATTTAGGGCAAATGATAGATAGTTTTAGCCAAAACGCTTGAGTGTGTTTCAGTATCAATGTATGCGTTAATTCATGCAAAATGACATAATCAATCACATACTTAGGGGCCTTAATCAATCGCCAGTTTAAAGAAAGGTTGTACTCTCTAGAGCAGTTGCCCCACTTTGTTTTGGTGTCGCGCACAAAAAATTTATTGAATTTTAAATTGTGTATTGCGGAAAGTTCAGCTAACCGATTGATGAAATAGTTCCTGGCTGTTTCCTTATACCAACTTGTAATTAAATCATTTTTTGAAGTGGCAATACCTGGTGTGTAAGCTTCACCGAACAAAAGAACCTGACCTGGCTGTAGTTCAATGGGGTTGCACATCTCCTGCCCAAAGAAATCCAATTGTTTTTGTATCCACCCGGATTTCTGAGCAATCAAACGCGAAATATCATCCTGAGAAAAACTCTCGGGAATTATGAGCTTAACACGTCGCTCTTCATTAATATTAATACGGGCGTGTTTTACTTCTTTACGTTCGATGATATAGTTAGTTTGCAATTCCATTATAATGCGTAGTGTTGGATCAACCGATTGAGCAGTACTTCGGCAAGTTCAGAATTTTCGCATAGATCAAGCAGTTCATATTTCTCGTCGCATAACAGGTAGGCTATCTCAGCCAAGGTGTTACGCCTTTCATGATCACTCTCCTGCCATCCAGTGTACCGCTTGCATTTTATTGATTTAGCAATTTCAAAAGTCAGTGCTTTGGTTTCATCTTCGGGCAAGCTATCCCCTTTCAGGTTTTTTATTTCCTGGTACAGGGAAAATTCGCCTAAGTCTTCGAATCCCATACGTTGTGGAAGGCTTTCGGCTTGTTCAACATCATTGAAAAGGCATTCAAGATCAATCAAAGTATCTTCAATTGACTTAGCTTTTTCAAATTTCTGTTTAATGATAAGTTCAAGCCTCTTTAGAAAATCAATGTAAACAGGATTTTGGATTTCGTTTTTACGGATTACCGTTTCAATATCGCGGATAATTTTTTCGGCTTTATCATCAGGATTTAACTTTAGCCCATTGATGCGGTCAATATATCTGCTGTCGATTTTTACTTCAGGCAAATGACCTCTGAAATCCAAAACACTGGTACTATCGAGTAATAGTTTACGTGTTTTGGCAGCATAAAATTCAGCATCAAAATCAAGCCGCTTGAACTCTGAAAGGTAAATCTGGTAAATAGTTAACAACCATTGGTATGCGACAAAGTAAGGGACGAGCAAAGCACTAGGAGAGATGGCTTCATATAATTGAACCGTTTTGCCAAAGGACTTTTCAAACTCAGTTGTATCAATATTGTTAAACAATCGCACAATTTCAATAGTACATTGGTAGGAGTCTTCGAGCTTAATCGTTTCAAAGGGTTTTAAAGCGTTTTCCAGTGATTCGGGGAAGATTTTAAATAATTCAGTTTCATCCTTGAATGTGCCAATATCGGCAGGATCATAATTTAATGCATTGTTCAAGTCCTTGAATATACCAAGGTAATCGACAATCCTTCCATATTGTTTTGATACACCGGTAAGTTTGTCGTCATAAGGTCGGTTTGTACGTGCAATGGCCTGTAAAAGGGTGTGGTCCTTAAACGGGCTGTCAAGATACATGGTTTGTTCAATTGGCGCATCGAAACCGGTAAGGAGCATGTTGCAAACAATCAGAATTTTAAGATTGTTGCCATTTTTAATCTCCTCTGGAGTGATCCGCTTTTTGAATTTCTTGATTATTTTTTTTAGATCACCATCGTTTAAATAATGATCTTTGAAGAGATTGTATCGTTCGTCGGAATCGTTGTGTGCTTTTGAAAAGACTATCTGTATTTCGCTCGGATCGAAACCGTTTTTTAACAGCTCATTATAATAAATAACGCAAGCCTCTTTATCAACAGCCACTATTTGAGCTTTGAAGCCGTTAGGTTCAACCGTTTCCCTGAAATCGACATATATGTCTTTAGCAATCTGTGCGATTCGTTCAGGTTTTTTTATGATTGTCTTCCAGGGTTGAATCTTACGTTGTACAACTTGTTTTTCTTCGTTGCTCAATTCAGCAGTAAGCTCATCCCACCCTTTTTTCAGGCTTTCCTTATCGAGCTGCAGATCAGTAGGGCCGAAGGTGTAAATGATCTCAACAGTTGCTCCGTCGTCAATAGCATCTTTAATACTATACCTATCAAGGAATTTCTCAAACTCATTTGCTTTTATCCGGCCAAATTCCCTTATGGTTTTTGGAATTGGTGTACCTGTAAATGCAAAACGACTTGAGCCTGGAAGAACAGCTTTAAGTTCGGAATGATAATCGCCGTATTGGGTTCGGTGCGCTTCGTCAATCAGTACATACACATTCGGTCGCTTGTCCATAAAGCCATCCAAATCCTGAAACTTCTGGATGGTTGTTATGATAACCTCACTGGATTGAGATCTAATTTTTTGTTTAAGCTGACCAATATTGGAGGGTTTGAATGTGTTTGGAAAATCGCATTCTTCAAAAGTGTCGCCTATCTGATCCTTGAGATCAATACGGTCAACAACGATATAAACTGTTGGGTCTTTAAGCTGAGCATCATTCCGGAGTTTATAGGCAGTAAAAAGTATAGTAAGACTCTTGCCAGAACCTTGCGTGTGCCAGATTACCCCGTGTTTCATCTTATCATCTAAGACTCTTGCGATAATTTTATTGGCTGCCCTAAACTGTTGGTAACGTGCAACTTTTTTAACGATACCGGCTTCAGGAGAACGTTCAAAAACAATAAAGTTTTGTAATATATCTAAAATACGTTCCGGTTGAAGTAATCCGCAAAGTGATTGCTTCATTTGTTCATACTCTGGAATATCAATATCTAAAAGATCGGTTTCAGGATTAAGGATTGTCGGAAAAGTGTTTTTTGAAATAATTGGGTTGTTTTCGGGGTTGTGAATCGACATATCTTTCCATTCAAAAAAATATGAAGCTGATGAGCCTAATGTGCCATATTTTGCAAACTTGCCATTGGCTGCAACCCCGAATAAATTACAGACATATAATTTGGAGGCTTTACTTTCGTAGCGACCCAGTTGCTTTATGCCTTCAAAATAATTTGAATTTTGTTTAGCTCTCTGTTTAGCCTCAATACAGATAAGCGGAATACCATTAACCAATAGAACAATATCGGGTTTTACCAAATCGCCACCTTGTACCCAGTACTGACGGGTAACAATAAAGCTGTTTGCCCATCTGTTTTCAAAATCAATTATTCTTATTGTTTTATCGTTGTGACCAATTTTGATATTAACACCCTTGGTTACCAGTTCGAGGAATAGCTCATTTGCCAGTAGCGCATTCGGATTATTAAATGGGGCAAATAAAATATCCATCACTTTTTTGGCATCGGCGGCTGAAATTCCGTTGATACTTTGAATTTTTTCGGATAGTATAGGATCAATGACCGGATTTGAAATGGGACGTTTGTACTGTTTTAAATCCTCATCAAGGCGGGGAGTCCAGCCTAATAGACTTAGCCATTCATAAACCGGCATTTCAACACCAAATAATTCTGAAATGTGTGTCATATTACTTAAAGGTTTCAATCGTTTTCAATGTTTCATAAAACAGTTCCTTGTATGTTTCACATTGATCTGGCCAATTAAGGTCTTTCAGGTTTTTAGCGCTCCATAACTTTATTGCAAGACATGCAACACCCCAATAATTATCTTTTTCATCGAGATTAAGGCTTTCAATCCCAATTTTCAACCGTTCATCAGCATCAGGATATTGACCAGCTCTAAGCTTATTCTGGATTATTATAATCGCGGAAAATCCTGCAATCAATCCATATTCAATAGTTCTTTTGAATTGTGGATTATTGTTCCCTATCACTAAATTCTTTATAGCAAACGAATCAGCATCATATTCAAATTGCTTACGCTCAGTAGCTGTGATAACATATTTACCAGCTATTTGATCTATGACTTTGTCGATATGGCCTAATTCGATATGACCAATTTCGTGTAGAATAATTTTGTTTAACGAAAATAAGTAGGCAGCATTCGCTTTGGTCACATATTCGGCATCTTCTTCAGTATAATTCTGTGTATTAGGTAAGTTTAAATTCCAGGGGTTAAAAGCAGTAAAAAGAGAATACCCGTAATCAAGAAGTTCAAATGCCCTATCTACTTTTGTAGTATCGAAAGGCATTTTTAATCGGGGTTTGGCAATAGCTTCGTCATAAATTGTAACAAGAGCATAATTCCAAATCCATAAAAAAGATTGGAAAGTCTCCTGAATTGTCAGATGCTTATTAGTATCGGCAAAGGGGCCAATTAATTGATTTATGACTCTGTCGTAAATAATTGCCGGTTTATAATGCAGAAGATTTAGATTAGAAAGCATTTCACCCAGGAGAAAATCATGTTCACGTTCTAAAACTTTAACCGGTTGGCTTCCTTTAAAAATTGGAGAATCAAAATCATATCTTGCTTCCATATTTTGTTTTTTTTCAATTAGTTAAATCAATTACTTTGAAAAACTCCTGACCCCATGTATAGGGAATATCGTGATTGTGTTGCAATCTGCCAACTATTAAAGCCGGATGGGTTTTTATCGTAGATGCGTATTCCAGAAATTCACGTTCGGAGACCGGAAGAATCTTTTTCAATTCTGCTTCTTCTTCGTGGGTGAAAGTCCATTTTATAGCAAACTCATCGGCTTCTCTTTCTTTTTCGAGATCCTTATCGGCATATTCGATCTGCTCTAAGAAAATTTCTTTTTTCCCATGTAACAGAATATGCCCTGCTTCATGGAAAAATGAAAACCAAAAGATGTCGTTCCGCTTATGACGACCGGAAAGTTGAATGAGCGGTGAATCATTCAACCAACGGGTTGCGCCATTAATAGGGGCTTTTATAATACATGGCGTAAAAACCACTTTAACTCCTGCGCTGAGGCATAATTGCTGAAGCTGGCTAAAGAAATCTTCCGGTTGATCAGCCATAACAGCTTTGATGCGTGGGAGTATTTCCTTGAAGGCTTTTTCGGAATAGGGAGGAGATTGAACTTCCTGTGCTGAAATTTCACCTTTACGCAACCATGCGGATATAGCATAAGGTTCTTTGGTATGAGCGAGTGAAATGCGAAATGCAACTTTTAACTGCTGATTGCAATAGTAATCTTCCCATGATTTGTGAGAAGCCACACCAAAGAAAGCTAATAGTTGTGCTGCCATTTCCTCTTTTGATGCCACGGCATTTAACCAGCAAAGCTTTACCATTTGAGCCAGAGGAAAGTTCTTTGCCCATACAACAGCTTTTTCGATAACGTCCTGACGTTTAACCCTGGCTAAATATTCATCATAACTACGCTGGCTATTTAGCCAGAAATGAGCAGGAATTTTTGTAACATTCTCGAATTGTACTGCTGTATCAGCAGTGATGGAACTATCGCCTTTAAGAATTGCTGTGATGGTTTTTTCCGGTTTACCGGTACGCAATGCAAATTCTTTTGGACCCATTCCCATTTCTTCTAATTTTTCTTCAAGTGTAATACCCGGGTGTGGCCTGGATTGCGGGAAATATTGATTTTGCTTTGTCATGACTATTTTTCTTTATGGTAGTTTGTAATTTCTATTACCTCAACTCCCGTAATCTCTAACCAGATATATTTACCATCCTCATCTGTTGGGATAGGGTTTTCGTGAGGTTTGAAAATTAACCTGTAGGGTTGATCGAGGTCACAAGCCCACTGACCTTTACGATTTTCAACAAGTTCGTGGTAATTGCCTGCCAAATGTCTGACATCTTCCAACGTTTCGGCATCTTCCAATTGAGTGAGGCGGGTTTTGTATTTCCCGGCCCTGACTTTGCCCATCTCTTTGAGGCATTTACGATCATCGTTTGCCAGTTTTTCGAGTTTTCTATCGCTAAACGTAATTTCCATACAAAGATATATAAGTTTTAATTAACACCAACTGTTAATTAAATAAAATTTTTATTTCACCCTCACCTGCCCGGTTATTAACTTCTGCATCAGAGACTTTTTTAGCTTTTCGAGTTTTGTTACTTTCGTCTTTTTTATATCAATGTTGTTTACAACCTCGTCAAGTATCGAAACTATCTGTTGCTGTATATCGGTTGTTTTAGGAAAAATACATCTTAATCTATGAATATCATTACGATTTAAAGTTGGCACTCCCGTCCCTGCTAAATATATGTCCAAACGCATGAATATCAGCAAGTAATAAACGTAACGAGGTATGTTCCCGCAAAAGTCTTTGACATAAAGAGTAGTATTATGAGGCCAGAAGTCTTTATCAATGTAAAATACATTTCCGATAGTACCAGAACGACCTGTAACTACCCCAGGAGCTTTTGCTTTAAATTCATAATGATTAATAGAAATACCGTTTGATTTAACAACTGGATATTTGCCAGCTTTTGCTTCTAAATCTGTCAAGTCATGACCCCTTTGCAGAACAAAAAACTCTTTAACTCGACCAATTGCCCATTCTTTAGGGTATTGCCCTAATTTTTCATCCTGATAGAAATCATCCTCATTACGCCAAGAACCATCAGGTTTCATTTTGCCCGTAAGCAGGTTTTGCATAAGTGATTTTTTGAGTCGGTCGAGTTTTTCAATGCTGGTTCGGGTGGCTTTTATTGAATTGTCGATAGACGAAAGGATGGCGGCAATTTTTTGTTGCTCAATAAATTCAGGCTTGGGGAGCCTTTGCTTTAGGAAGAAACGGTATTCAAGATTACGGATTCCATTGGTTTGGTTTTGCATTATTTGCGTGAAGCCTGCACTATGCATCTGATATAGGCAATAGAATAAATACTTTGGATCAATACCGGGCTTAGCCGAAATGCGTTGGATGAAATTCGCATAAGCAAAACCCTGATCAGCAACCTCTTTTGTGATAAACGAGACCCGGCCAACAGGTTGGGTTTCGCTCCCTCCGGAACGTTCGATCAGGATTTCATTTTCTTCGAGTTTCAATTCTTCAAAAGTTTCTGGCACTAAAAAACGTTTTGCCACATTGGATAAGTCCAGGTAACCTGTTTCATTGAAATTGGTGCTACGGACAACATTCATTGAAATGTCAACAGGATCTGAGCCCCAGCTACCGGCATCGTTTTTATCAATCATCTCCTTTAACGGAACAACATCAAAGGCAGCATTGCAACTGCCTAACCGGGTTTCTTTAGTCAGCATTTACAAGCACTTTTAAGTATTTATTCAATTTTGTTTCTGCTGCCTTTTCGTTGATTAATGCTGCTTCTAATTCCGAAACTGCTACTTCAACCGGTATTTCTTCCTCCGGCTCAACTGTATCAATATATCGGGGCAGGTTAAGGTTATATTCGTTTTCGATAATCTCGTCGATTTCTACCAGGGAAAAATAGCTTTTCCGGAGTTCCGGATGATCGAATACAATGAGTAATTCAGCGCTTACTTTCTGTATAGCTTCTTTTTCGCGTATGGCTTCCAGCCTGGCATCAGCCAGGGATTTATCCCTTTTTTGAAGGATTTCGGTAAGTTTAGCCAGTCTCTTCGTCACTTTCTCAAGATCGGCTTTACTGATAGCCGCTTTATTGTCAGCTTTAACTTTCAATTCGAGCACTGCGCCGTTTTCAATCTTTAGACGAAGCATACTTTTTTCTCCCAATGGCAGTTTCTGGCTACCCTCCTCATTTGGCAGAAAGTCGAATTTGCCATGTTTAACTTTGCAATTAACTATTATATCATTGGTAGTAGTGAAGGTTAGAGTTTGTTCGGTTTCCGATAGCTCCGCCATACATCTGAAAAGAGCGTCTGTTTTAATCCATTCTTCCTGCTCTTCTTTATAATTGTCGTTGATTTCAAGTTCTTTATAGGCAAGATTGTCGTCAACTAGCTGGAATAACCGGGCTTCTTCAACCGGGATTATTCTTTCGGCTTCAGATTTATCACCGTAACTTTCGAGCTGCACCAATAAACGCATTACATCCTGTGGGCGCAATATATTCTGGTCGGGTTCTTCTTTATACCAGCCTTTTTTTGCACCCCAAACCATTAAAATTTTGTCTTTGCGGTGTTCGGGCTTATTCTTATTGAAAAAGAGAATACATCCAGGAATGGTATTTCCATAGAACATGTTTTCGGGCAAGGAAACAATGGCGTCAATAATGTTCTTCTTTTCCGAACCTATTCCTTCAATAAATCCTCGACGAATGAGATAAAGATCATCCGCTTTCCGATTTTGCCCATCTTCTTCCTCTGTTTTTTCGGACTGGCCCTTAAACAGGACGCCATTCGGGCATACCACGGCTGCACGGCCTTCATCTTCAAGTGAAGCGATAATATGCTGAATGAAGGCGAAGTCGCCGTTTGAGAAATCAGGTACACCATAAATAAAACGGCCGAATTTATCGGAATAGCTGTCTTTGGAGGGAAAAGAGAATTGAGGCGAACCGTCCTTATTCAAGACGGCTTTGCCCTTCTTGTCTTTTTTAGGAGTACCATTACCAGCCCAGTTCTCTACTGAAAAAGGGAAATTTGCAAAGACCATATCAAACGAATCGATGCTGTTTTCGCTTTTCAGAAATTTTGGATCTCTAATAGTATCACCCTGAACGATTTTTCCCTCAATACCATGCAGCATAATATTCATTGTAGCGATAGCCCAAGTGGTCCAGATAGTTTCCTGTCCATATAATCGTAAACCTTTCAGTTCGGCGTTTTTCTCTCTGACATAATTCGCTGATTTAATTAAAAAACCACCCGAGCCACAAGTTGGATCATATATACGCTGACCATTTTGAGGTTTAAGGGTGCGAACCATAAGTTCAACAATTTCGGGAGGTGTATAAAATTGCCCGGCAACCGTACCTCCTTTGTTCTCATCGGCGAAACGTTTTATGAGGTATTCATACGCATGGCCCAGAATATCCAATGGGACCCTGTCGTTGGAAAGATTCATCGGGTCGAGATAGATAATAAGATTTTGTAAAATACTCGGGTCAAGCCGTTTCCTGCCTGAGCCATCCGGAGCAGCTTCGTTCCAACGAACAGCATTTATAATTCCTTTAAGCGGGAATGTGCCATCCGGCAATTTGTTGGAGTTGGCAATCTCGTCGCAGGCATTTTGCATTAGCTCATTCTTTTTGATAAGAGGAGCTTGTTTTACATCATTCCAAAAGCAGCCTGCCGGAATTATAAACTGATGAGCATACTTGGTGATTTGTTCTAATTGTTTGACATTGGGTTGTTTTCCGTATTTATCTTCAAACTCGCTAACCTTGTTATTGGCTTCCCATGCATAGTTATCGGATAACCGCTTATAGAATAGTAAGGTTAAAATATAGGACTTGTAATCTTCAACTTTTCCGTAAAGAATATCCGCCATTCCCCATAAGTAATTCCCTAATTGCTGTTTTGTAATCATTCAGTCTTTTTGTTTTTAAGTTTAACATTTATTTCAGCCGTTTTCAGAGATTTCAAAGCGACTTCTTCATCTTTAATAAGATCATAAACCTTTTCCGCAAGCCAGATCGAAAGTAATTCTTCTTTATCGGTTTTAAATAAATCGGCAAGAAGGATGACCTGTTCACGCCTGGGTTTCCGAGTTCCTTTTTCCATCTTGCTCACAAAAGCAGTATCAGCTTCAAGCAATGCAGCTATCTGCCTTTGGCGAATATTCTGCTTGATTCTAAGCTCACGGATATAAGGGCCAAATTGGTTCATTTGATTTTGATTGTCTTGTCAATTATTGACAAAATTAAGGATATAAAAAGTAAGGACAAATAAAAACTGCAAACCTTGTGAATCGTGCAAAGTCTGCAGTTAAAATTAATTGGTATTCATAAATCAGGTTTTTGAATAGCAACCAAAATGAGGCTGTACCAGGTATCGTCCATTCAGCTCTTTTAATAAAGCATCAACGGAGCGTGTTGAAAGGCTGAACTTTTTGCCAAGCTCAATAGCTTCGGCACGTTTGAAATCATGTGGCAGAGCCTCAAAGAATTTTCTTTTGTTGTCGCCCGATTTAAAAACTGCTGAATCGCCCTGCTTTGGTAAATTGTGAAACATAAGCAGGCTGTGTTGGAGATAAAGGTCAGCTAAAAAAAGAGCAGAATCAAAGTCAGCATCAGTGCATTCAACACATTGGGATGTATCGCCATTTTCCACTTTCCGTAAAGCTGTAAATATCATGGCAATCCTATAAAGAATCAATCCAAGACGTTTTACGATGCTGCCGGCATCATCACTGGTAAAAGTAACTACCTCGTACAACCAATGGCTGCATGTAGCATTCAGCCGGTCCCACTGGCAGCGCGAAAGTTCAACAATGGTCGGATACTGTTCGAGCAGATTAATCATATCAAAGGTTTCCTGCGATAATTGTGTAAAATGGTCTGTGAGGTTTATGCTGTTGGCATAGGGCGATACATCGAGCCATTGCTGCTCAACCTTGAATGCATAAAAGATGAACCTGCTAAAAAGACCATCTTCGGCAGAAGCAATTAGCCCAGTTACTTGGTTTGGAGTGCCGGAGATGGCAACCGATAAGCGGGGTTCGTTAACCTCGATATACTCGTTGTTGGTTTTCTTGGAGCTGGAAATACGCTCATGTTGGAATGCTTTGCGGAGCATGTCGGAGTATCCGCCCCATTCCTGTTTCAATACATTTCCCATCGTGTCGGCTTCAGTTTCGCAGATGATGCCTTCGCCTTCATTCTGCTGAAGGTGTGTCAGGATCTTTGCATAGCTTGAATTAGCCGGGATAAAAACAACTTTAAAAGGTGGTTGCTCGGGTGGTTCCTCAGAAGGATCATTTTTCTTTTTGGAGCGTTCACGGGTTTTGAATTGATTCATTTCCGTTTCAAATTGTTGCTGTTGTTCGCGGCTATGCCGGATAAGCAGATCGTGCCGTTTGTCGGCCAGCATCTTTGAGAATTTCAAAGCACCTTTGCCGCTGGCGGCGGGTGCAATGATAAAGGCAAAGAGGTTTGGGTAGACTTTTTGCTGTTTGTAGAAGCCTCTTACATTCGGCATACATCCGCTAAGGATGGCGAGTGCGCCGGTGAAGAATACATCCCTTTCGCGCCTGTCAGTGAAAGCTCCGGCACCCGATTGAAGCAATAAAGGGAGATTCGGAAAGAACTCGTCGGGCAGCATGGGGGTGTTTTTCAGATAATCTTCAGAGATTTCATCTGTTGCACCAGTAGTGGAGGTTTGCAACTTTGCAGAGTTTGCAAACTTCGCAAATTCACCCGAATGGTTTGTATAGGCACTTCGGACCGATGCTCTTATTTCCTTTTCAGGAAGGTCGAAATGCTGTGAACACAAATGAAGAGTATCATTCTCAGGGAGTCCTGCCCGATTACAATTAGAGGCCAGGAGATAAATATGATTATTACGGTTTCCATCGGAATATTCTGATTTCTGATTGGTGAACTGAATTTGCTGATTAAAGATGAAAAGGGAATCCAGGTCTTCCGGATTATCAGGAGTGATAATAGGTGAAGCTGGTTGAGATGTAGTTGGCAGAACCGAAACAGGGATAGCAGCTTCGGAAAGTTGTACTATAAACTTTTCGTTGTTGAGGTTTTTATATGCATCAGGATCATCACTTACAAAGCAAAGCCTTGTAATATCCTTGCATTTAGGGTCGCAAAGAATTCCGAGTGCTTTTTCATAATATTCTTGTACCTGATGGTAGGCAATATCATGATGCACAGCGGAAGTGTTTACCTCAATGAAAACTTTCAAACCTTTATCACTTGGACTGCGAAAGCAGCCGAAAGTGTAAGGGATTTGCTTGATTTTGAGAAAGGCATCGTTCAACTGATCTGGAGTCAACTTGTCAAAATCGAGGTGAACAAAGCCACTGTATTGTTTCAGCAGGTGTGCTTTGCGCCCGCCTTCATACGTGCCTGAAGGAGTGAAAGCCGGGAGCTGCTTTTTGAGATGGTCGGCTTTTTCGGTATCGCCGGAGACAATACAGGAACGGATTCGTTCGATATCCGCCCTGTATTTGCCTATCTTAATGTCGTTAAGGATTAGGATCAAGGACCTGTTCTCAACCGGCTGGTTAAATCCTGTGAATATGGTTGCTGTTGCCATATTGTTCAGGATTTAGCAGGTTTGTGGTGCTTTTCGAGCAAAGCCAGAATGTCGGTAAGCCGGTAGTACATTTTACAACCGATCTGAGAATAGGCAATGATACCTGTGTCGCGCCATGCCTGGGCGGTGCGCTTACTGATGTTCATTACCTGGATAAACTCCTGGTTGTCGAAGAAGACCTGGTCAGGGCAAGACTGCTGCTTTTGAGCCAGGATTGTTTCGAGACGATTGAGCCGTTCCATCACATTGTCTAGAGGTTCACGGCAGGTTTTGCAGTGTTCCATTCCTATCCCCTCCGTGATTTAAGCAGTTTCTCGGTTACTTCCTGTTCGATTTCTTCGTTGGTGGATTGGCGGTTACGTTGTAACCAAGCATCCAGTTCAGTACGGTTGAAATACAATTTCTTACCCTGCGGGCAGAAATGGGGAATTTGCCGCGTGCTGGTTAGCTTATAGAGGTGGGACTGGCTTACATCGAGATAGGAGCAAGCCTCGTTAAAGTTGAGAACTGTTTTTTGCAACAGGTTCTGCTCATCCAGCTTATTAGCTATCTCGGAGAGCTTGTCGAGGATCAATTCTTCTTGTGACATCGTTCTATAATTTTAAAAACGATGCAAAAGAATATAGTAAAAAATGGGTCGAGGTTGAGGTATTGAGTGCTCAATGAGATATCTCAAAGTACTCAATGTTTTTTATTGCAGATGGTTGAATATCTTATTAATTTCTTCCTTTGATTTAGAGTTTACAATCTTACTCGATGATAGATTTTGAGCAGTTAGCAACGTGCCATTTTTAGAGTAAAACACTTTGGATTTTTCAATTGCAGTTAACGTAAGGTTTGTAAACAATAATTTAAGTTGATCGTAAATGTCGCGGAACACAGCAGTCTCACAATCCAGATAGATTTCAGCTGATCCTGGAATCAGGTTTTTGGAAGTAAGTACTGAAAGCATATCTTCAGTGGAAGTCTTAGCCTCATTGAGGAGGTAGACTTTGTTGGTCAACTGCGTGATAATTGCTTTTAAACTTTCAGGTTTGCCTTTAAAACCAAAGTTGATTTTATGCTCAGTTTTGGGTGAATTGTCACCCTCAATGAAAACTTTATCCTTGGTTGAATAAATCTTATATATGGCTGAGGTGGATTCGTTTAATTCAAGCAGGTAAAAGTCTTCCAGGGTTACTACTTCTTCCAGGATGTCCATATGAACTTCCTGTATGCTGAAGTATAAATTAATCAGTTCCAGTTTCAGCAGGTATAGTGTGAAATGGATAGGATCAGATTGATCCTTCGGAAATTCGTTATAGTTTCTTGCAGCGAGTTCCGAATTTACTTGTTTTGTAAGGGTCTTTAAATTTCGTAATAAGGATGTTGTCTGAAATATAATGTCGATTCTATTGGTCCATTTTGAGGCGCGAAGCAAATACTCGTTGAAAACCCGTAATACTTCTTTACTTATCAGCAAAGTATAGTATTTTGTAATTGTGATGTGATAGGCCGGCAGTTCGGAACTGAAATATAAATCAATGAGCTTTTCTGATGATGCCAGGCTATTCTTATTTAACCAGGCTGATAGATCAGGCAAGTCAATTACCAGGGCTTTAACATGCCGGGTTAAAACATCTAAGCTTTCGGGTTCCTTATTTCCAACCTCTTTAATTTTCTCAGCAAAGGTTTTGCTTTTCAAATCAATAGTCCAGGGCATTAATTCCCCATGCATAATGCTATGTAATATCTTAGATTCCATAATAGCCCTATTTCAATTGAGTCAGCAAGTTAGCATATTCCAGCTTAACATCATCAGTGAAACTATCTAAATATCCTTCGGTGGTTAATTCTGAACTGTGGCCCAGAGATTCTTTTATGAATGATGTTGAAGCGCCTTTTCGCTTGAGGACTGTTGAAAATGAATGACGAGCAGCATAGGTTCCGATCTTCATCGCTATTTCCTTTTCTACCCTTATATCCTCCATGTGCTTATTTACCCATTTGATAAAACGCTGGCACCTGTGCTTAACGGTTACCGGATTTAAACCAGCTTCCAGTATAGGAAACAAATAGGGGTTTTCCGGATCGGTATTTTTTTGCCGGTTTATAATCTCCAGAACTCGCGGATTAAGCCCAACCTTGATGGGGCGCAAATCCTTCTTCTTAGTCCTCTTGGTTTTTTCGCGATAGAAATTAATATAATTGCCATCCAGATTTTCGGGTTTCAGATGGGCAATATCTGTGAAGTTTATTCCATTGCAGAGGTAAGAAAAAATCCAGAAATCAATTGCCTTTTGTTTTGCCAGTTCCGTGGAGGTATAATCCAATAACTTTTGAAGGTCATCAGATGGGAGTGCTTTTTTAATGTTCCGGCCAGCAGGAATCTGATACTTTTTGAAAGGGTATTTATCTGCTGAAAGCATGTTATTATCAATAGCCTGGTTAATGATGGCTCTGAACTGCCGCATGTAAATGCCAATTGAGCTTGTTGACTTCCCGGCTTTTGTCATGTGGTTTTCATAGGACTGCAGGTACTCGGGGGTAATGTCATAAATAGTCAGATTCTTTTTGAACTCGGTGATTGAGTTAATAGTTGTCTGGTAGGAAATAGCTGTTCCGATCTGGCCGTTTTCCTTCAAGGTCTTGATGTACCGGTCAAACCAATAGGAGAGCTTTGAAAGGTGCTGTTCACCTGAGAGCGGGCTACGCTGAAAGAACGCTTCCTCAAAAGCCACAATAGAGAAAGGGTGGAGGTTATCAATAATCTTCTGCGCCTTGGATTCAATTACTTTCAGGCGAACTTTCAGCGCCTTAAGATCAGCATCGCGGAGGTTGGGAGAGAATACCTTTTCCCATTCGTCCTTGGTAACGGCTTCTTTGATGCCATATTTTTTCTTGCCTTCTCCGTAATAAATGTTTAATTTTACGGGGTACTTATCGTCCTTGTTTGCCTTGGTTCCTTCTATTACAAAGCCCACTGTTGCTGTGTTTTCTATCATAATATCAGTATTAAAAATGCGACCAAAAATGCGACCATATTGATACACAAAGATATGAAATAAAGGATAACAAAAACAAATAAAGGAAAAATAATTATTGATTATCAGTGTGTTAAGTAATATTAACAGACATAAGAAATCATCGGAAAGTAAAAAATGTGACTGTTAATCAGAAGTAATTGCTTTTCACATTTTATTACCCTGGGAATCAATTCCTTTGTCTCATAGGTATTAACTTCTTCGGTCAACCTATCGTACAGCTAAGCTGGATATATTTTAAATCATCAGCCGGAGTTGCTGGCGGAAACCGGCCTTAATTGCGATTGGACGACATAGAAGTTAACGGTGTTCAAATGGTTGGTATCAATGGAACACAGGCGAATACAAACAATTTGCTTTTGGTATTTCCCAACCCCACGCACACACAGTTCACACTTTATACAAATACAAACAGTAAAGGCACTTTGCAGTAACCGACCAGGTTGTAAGGCTGGATATGCAGAAATCCTTTAGCCCGGTTGCGGCTACTTTCGATTGCACTGCTCTTCCGAAAGGGCTTTATTTTGGAAAAATGACAGATAATTCCAATGGAAAAATCAAAACCAGTAAATTGCGGGTTCAATAAGCTGCGCATTGGGTTTGATGAATATTTCAGGATAAAACACAAAGAATTTTGAATAAGACTCTGCCTGTCACTTCTTGCGACAAGCAGAGTTTTTCCTTTTCGCGGGGTAACTTAAAGCCACTCAGCAAATAAACTCACCGCTATATCTTTTCATCCAGCAACTCCGGGTTTTTAACAATCTTTTTCAGGTAACGGAACAGCAATCCGCCATGCGAAGCATCCACCACGCGGTGATCAAGGGCAGCACCCAGTGATAAAATGGTGCGGGGTAAAATCTGGTCGCCAACTACAGCAGGTTTCCGGTTTACACCGCCAATCACCAGAACAAAGGCCACATTCGACGAAGGAAGCAGCGCAGGGTAACCCATATCGAGTCCCACATTGCCGATATTTGAAACTACAAATGAGCCGAAAGTATTTGCCGACAAGCCCAGCGAAGGAAATGAAAATCCCCAGTCGGAAGTAATAGTTTTCAGCATCCGGAAAACCCAGCCACGCACAGGCCATGGAATCCGGGCCAGTTTGTCTTTCATTCGCATAGTCTTATTTTCATTGCCTTTACGCGAATTTTTAACTTCTTCATTCATTACTTTAATCAACTCTTGGAGGGTGAGCTGATCCGCATCCTTAATCAAAACAGAGCCCATCTGCGATTCGCGGAGTAAAACACTGACCATTACATCGATATGATCGCGCAACACAACATTTCCGCGTTTAATATACGTGTTCAGTTCAGGGACTTCTTCTTTCAGCGCACGGGCAGCAGCAAGTATAAAAATATGCGTAAGCGTGGCTTTAACACCGTTTTTACGCTTTTCGGCTATATACTGTTCAAGTTCGGTGATATCCATTTCTACCGAGCCAAAGAGTTTTGAATCGGTTGGCCTGCGATAAATGGACGATGCAGCTTTGCGCCATCCGGAGTTGAGTTCATCTGGAGTTTTCATCTGTTTGTATTAATTTTTTGCGGGTCAGATGGAATACGGCATGATTAAAAATAATATCATCTTAGTTGTTGATTTATATAATCAGGTCTATTTCATTCTGTAAAAATAATCGATTTTATTATTCGGGGCTGGACTTGATTTTTCTAACTACGGAGGCACGAAGAACAAAGCGGTTCACGGAGGTTAAGGTTGATGTCACTTCTGCCTGTTTCAATCCTGAAAAGCAGTGAAACTCATCGAATATTAATTTTTCTCTGTGTTTCTCCGTACTCTCCGTGCCTCCGTGGTTACCTTTTCAGTTTCATTTAAATCCACCCGGGTTTAAATATTTCCATTATTCTAAACTACATATTCCAATCTTTCCATATCTTTGAATAAATAAGCGCAAAAAACCATGAACATTCCCTTTATCAGAAAAATAATTCTCCTGCTGATTCTGCCTTTGTTTTTAGCGGCAATCAACTCCTGCGAACCGCTTGCAACCACCTTCGAGGATGTGGAAGACGCAATAATGTATACCAAAAGCGAAAAAGTTGCTCCGCCTCTTCCCGATTCCACCATCAAAGTAATGACATGGAATATCCGTTTCGGGATTGGCCGTCAATCGTGGTTTGGCGATGCCTGCGGCGACAATACGGTTTTTACGAAAAGTGAGGTAATTCCGGGTTTGGACAAAATAGTCGCCCGCATCAACGAAGTAAAACCCGATATTCTCTTCCTCCAGGAATGTGATATAAAATCAAACCGTACGGCATATATTGATGAGCTGCAGTACATATTGGACAGAACCTATTTTAATTATGCCGCTTACGTTTCGGAATGGAAATCGGAATTTATTCCCAGCGACGGCCTGGGCCGCATGGATATGGGATTGGTGATCCTTTCGCCATGGCCAATAACCGATGCAAAACGCATTAATCTTGCCACGCGCGGCGACCAGGCAGGAATTGTAAATTATTTTTATCTCCACTCGTGCATCGTTACAGGCAGTATAAAGATTCCGGGATTTAAGGAAGTTCCGCTGCTTAATATGCATGCTTCGGCTTTTGCGACAGATGATACAAAGAAAAAACATTACGAGGAATTTAAAGCCGAACTGGATAAACTGGATGCAGCTGGCAAATATTTTGTTGCCGGCGGCGACTTTAACGAGCTTCCTCCCGGAAGTGATTCCACCGATTTTTGTTACGAGGATATGTGCCCCGGCGAATCATTTCACCAGCCCGGCGATGATCCACAACATAAAGCAGGCAGCGATTATACCCTGGAAAAAGACTGGCTGACTCCAATTTATAATGACTACAAATGTGCCTTTTCACTTGCAGATTACCAACTAAACCAGCCTGCTTATTTCACACACACTACAAGGCCTGAACATACCTGGGATCGTACGCTAGATTATTTGTTTACTAATTACCGCTGGCGTGCAGGCTCAGCTATAACACACCAGGAGTTTTTCGGCGAATCGGATCACGCTCCGGTGAGCGCGGAGTTTGTTTTGGTGAAAGAGTAGTTTTAGTTTGTCAAGATGAGGGGCGATGGAGCGAAAAAGAGACAGAGGCAGACTACGGGACTAATGAACTAAAGGAGGATGCGAATTAGAATTGGTATTTAAAAGAAAAATTATAACATCCTTTGTTAGGATAAAAATATAAAACCATGATCAGGAATTTTATCGCAATTATTTCAATAGTATGCTTTGCTGGTATACTTCACGCCCAGGATGAACCTTTACTGAAAAAGTGGAGCTACAACACAGCTAGCCTTATGCCTGCACGAAAGTGGGAAAGCGGTCTGTTTCAGCCTTTCAGGTATGGCATTAATCAGAAACTGGAAGTCTTTACAAATGTGCTGATGCTCCCTTTTATCCCGGAAGCCGGGGCCAAATTGTCATGGGGAACCAAAAAGGATTTTGCTATCGCCAGCGAACACAGCTTAAGCGTTCCGACACCCTTTCTGAATATGATTAGCCGCAAGGGAATAGGCGGATTGATTTCTCCTGAATATGATTTCTCGTTTATTCTGTCGGTAAGCAATGCAATTATTGTTTCGCGGCAGATAGCTCCTTCGGTAATGATTTCAGCTAATGCGGGTTTTGTTTTTGCTTTGCGTGGCAAAAAACCCGATCCACAATCAAGCATCGATATTCCGCTGTTTTACCCCCGGATGGCTCATTATTACGAAGGAACTTCCATCCGTTTGGGAACAGCAGTTAAAGGGCGCATCAGCTCCAGGTGGTTTTACGAAGAAGGCGTAAAAGCTTTTATCATTACCCGTTCGGAAAACAATTTCTTTTTCGAAAACACAGGAACCATTATGTGGGCATTGGGTAAATCGCTAAGAATCAAGGGTGGATATATACTCGCTTATGGAAAATATCCCTACTTAACACCGAAGTGGCAGATGTGGCCGACACTGGATCTGGTGTTCGGGAGCAAATAGATTTGAAATTCATTCAAGCCTTCCGTAAAAGTTGTTTGTATTTGACTTCTTCCATCAAACAATTCCTTCTCTAAGGTTGTTGTTTTATGTTATTCACTGGTATTCAGTGAATAAAATGATTGTGCCATATTTATTTTGACAACATAAAATACATGCTTGAAAACAGAATAAACAAAGAAATCCTTAAACAGCGCCTTGCCGCTGAAACATTTACACGTAAAACACTTTCTTTTTACCGCTACACAACTATAGAAAATCCTTCAGAATTCCGTGATGATTTATTCCGCAAATGGTCGGAGCTGAATTGCTTCGGCCGCATTTATATTGCCCGCGAAGGCATAAACGCTCAAATGAGTGTGCCTGAACAAAATCTTGAAAAGTTTCTTTTACAACTCAATTCTATTAACAGGTTTGCTGAAATGCCGATAAAATATGCAATTGTCGATAACGGAAAATCCTTTTATAAACTTACAATCAAAGTGCGGCCCAAAATTGTCGCCGACGGGCTCGATCATGATGCCTATGATTTGTCAAAAGTAGGGAAACATCTTTCAGCACTTGAATTTCATGAATTGGCAGGCGCATCTGAAACCGTGGTAATTGATATGCGTAACCATTACGAAAGTGAAATCGGACGTTTCGAAAATGCGGTATGCCCGGATGCGGATACATTTAAAGATGCCATTCAGATGGTAATCAACGATTTTAAATCGCAGAAAGATAAAAAAATATTGCTTTACTGCACCGGAGGAATTCGTTGCGAGAAAGCCAGTTCATTTCTTTTACACAACGGATTTACTGATGTTTCGCAACTTTATGGCGGCATTATTGAATATGCTCAGCAAATCAAGCACCTCGGACTTCCATCAAAGTTCTTAGGCAAGAATTTTGTGTTTGACGAACGCCTGGGTGAAACCATAAATGGACAGGTAATATCCCATTGCCACCAGTGCGGAAAGCCTGCAGATACGCATGTGAATTGTGCCAATGATGATTGCCACCTTCTTTTTATCCAATGCAGCGAATGTGCTGCAACATACGATAAATGCTGTTCTGAAGAATGCGCTGCCATTATTAAACTACCTTTGGAGGCCCGGCGCGAACTGCGTGTAACCAATCACCTCAAATATTCCGGGAGCAAAATTTATAAGAGCAAACTTTCACCCACTTTGCTTAATACAAATTCAAAAACTGAACAGGCAGCTGCCATACATGAATAATTTCTGGCAAACCATTCATAAGCCCATTATTGCGCTCGCTCCCATGGAAGATGTTACCGACACGGTATTCCGTGAAGTGGTACTTTCGGTTTCGGACCCGGATGCACTGAATGTGGTTTTCACCGAATTCACTTCAACCGATGGCCTGTGCCACGAAAAGGGCCGGCCAAAAGTGATTGAACGCCTGCTTGTGAATGCCAGCGAAATGCGGTTGTTGAAATCACGGAATACAAAGTTGGTTGCCCAGATATGGGGCGGCGATCCGGAAAAATTTAGCATAAGCGCAAAGATGATTTCGGAAATGAATCTTTTTGACGGCATCGATATTAATATGGGCTGCCCGGCGAAGAAGGTGGTAAAAAACAAAAGCTGCGCCAACCTGATAAATTACCCGGAACTGGCTAAGGAAATTATTTATGCTACAGCCGAATCAACTCATTTGCCGGTAAGTGTAAAAACCCGTATTGGCTTCAGTAAGATTGTTACCGAAGAGTGGATCAGCCATTTGCTCGAAACCCAGCCGAAGGCAATCACCATTCACGGCCGGACGCGTAAAATGATGTCGAACGGACCGGCACTATGGGACGAAATTGGTAAAGCAGTCGCGTTGAGAAACCAGCATGACAGCGAAACACTTATCCTGGGAAATGGCGAAGTTTTCAGTTATTCCGATGCACTGAATCGTATTGTGCAATATGGCGTTGATGGAGTAATGGTTGGAACCGGTGTTTTTAAAAATCCATGGATGTTTAATACCGAACCGGTTGAAATTACTGTTACCCATCGTATTAAACTGATGCGAAAACATATTACGTTATACCAAAATACCTGGGGAAATGGCAAAGATTATAATGTGTTGAAACGGTTTTTTAAGATTTACCTGAATGGTTTCAGCAATGCTGCTCACTGGCGCGATGCGTTTATGAGGGCGCATGGGTACGATGAAGCGCTTCATCTTCTCGATGAAATGGAAAACCAGCATCAGACGTTGATCGGTTTATAACTTCAAATAAAAGAGTTGCAGGAACGTTGACTCTTTAGAGTCATTGAAATAAACGGTTCGCAAACATTCACTGATAATTTTATATAAAAGTATCAGAAATAAGACGTTCTATCAAACTCACATCTTGATATTGTCGATATATTATTGTAACTTTGGGAGACAAACCTTTAAAATCTGTTTGCCATGAAATCCCGGATGTATCTAAAGATTTTAATCACCTTCTGTGTGTTGGCATTTATAAATAATATCTCTTGCCTGCCGGATGATCCTGACGACGAATGTACCCAAAACAGAAATAGTATTGCAAAAAGCGGCGAGTTGCTTGTTGATGGAAGTAGCTTTTGGCAAATAACTGTGGCTAATGAAAACGGAGCTGTCCTTGATGCTGATAAAGATTGTCATACTCAGATGCAGCTGGAATTTTGGTTCAAGAATAAAGAACTTGCCAAAACCAACGTGAAGCCACCGATTTTAATAGTCTTTTTTGGAGGTGGCGGCTTTTTTGACCCGGGATCTGTTGCCGTATATTCAAAACAGATCAGCGATGGTTCATATCTGTGGACCGCATATTGCGACCAGGCAGCAAAAAACGCATCCCAAAATCCAACTGATTTTGGCATAAGTGTAAGTTGGGATCCCAACCAGTTGCTCAGCCTGGAGGATGTGAAATTAAACGGATCAATAAATTACAGAGCTTATCAGCAAGAATAAAATCTGACTTATTAAGTCCGAAATTCATCAACAGATTTTCCTTTAACAATAAACTGAAGTCAGCCCTTTAGCGGTTATTCAATAACCGGCTTATTCGTAATTAAAAGAGTGCTAATCATATCACTTTCACTATAATTACGAATCTCTTTCCCAAGTTTAGTACCTTTGCAACTTAAGGCATTTCTTAGAAACAAAGATTCTAATACTATAATATAATGTTCCCAACCGTAAATCCCACCACCACAGCAGCGTGGAAAGATCTTGAAGCGTATTTCAAAACCTTTACAGGCACACAGATGAAAGATCTGTTTGCGAATGATCCAAAGCGTTTTGAGAAATACTCACTAAAATTCGAAGATATCCTGGCCGATTTTTCAAAAAATATTGTTGACGACCATATCTTTTCGCTTTTCATGCAACTGGCCCGCGAGTGTGGATTGAAAGATGCCATTACAAGCCAGTTTACCGGTGAACGCATTAATAAAACTGAAAACCGGCCTGTACTTCATACCGCTATACGTAACCGCGGCAATAAACCTGTGTTTGTTGACGGAAAAGATGTAATGCCTGATGTTCATGGCGTGCTGGAGCAGATGAAAATGTTTTCCGAAAGCATTATTTCCGGTTCATGGAAAGGCTATACTGGTAAGCCGATTAAAGATATTGTAAACATTGGCATCGGCGGTTCCGACCTTGGCCCGCTTATGGTAACCGAAGCGCTGAAGCATTATCAGAATGAAAACATTAAACTTCATTTTGTTTCCAATGTTGACGGCACACATATTGCCGAAACACTAAAGTATTTGCACCCGGAAACAACTCTTTTTGTGGTTGCTTCCAAAACATTTACCACCCAGGAAACCATGACTAATGCCGAATCGGCCCGCGACTGGTTCCTTGCCAAAGCAGGTGATCCTGAATTTGTTAAGAATCATTTTGTCGCTCTGTCAACAAATGCAAAAGAAGTAGCTGCATTTGGCATCGATACACGTAATATGTTCGGATTCTGGGATTGGGTCGGAGGACGATATTCGTTATGGTCAGCCATCGGCCTTTCGATTGCATGTGCCATTGGAATGGATAATTTTATTGAACTGCTCGAAGGCGCTTACGCGATGGACAAGCATTTTGAAGAAACTGAATTTGAAAAGAACATCCCTGTAATCCTTGCGTCAATCGGAATCTGGTACAACAATTTTTACGGTGCCGAAACCGAGGCCATTTTACCTTACGACCAATATATGCATCGCTTTGCTGCCTATTTCCAACAGGGAAATATGGAAAGCAACGGCAAATCCGTGGATCGCAACGGCAAAAAAGTCACTTATCAAACCGGTCCGATCCTCTGGGGCGAACCCGGCACAAACGGGCAGCATGCTTTTTACCAGCTTATCCACCAGGGAACTAAAATGATTCCTTGTGACTTTATGGCTCCAGCAATCAGTCACAACCCGATTGGTGACCATCATCCAAAACTGCTGGCTAATTTCTTTGCCCAAACCGGAGCACTTATGCTTGGAAAAACCGCTGAAAAAGTGGAAGCCGAACTGAAAGCTGCCGGCAAAAGCCAGATCGAAATTGACGAATTGCTTCCATTTATGGTTTTTGAAGGAAATATTCCAACCAACTCCTTCCTTTTCAAAAAACTAACACCACGTACATTAGGATCATTGATTGCCCTGTATGAACAAAAAATATTTGTCCAGGGTGTGATCTGGAATATTTTCAGTTTCGATCAGTGGGGCGTACAATTAGGGAAACAACTGGCAAATCTCATACTTCCGGAACTGGAAGGAGATGCTGAAGTTAAAAGCCTGGATGCATCTACAAATGGATTAATTAATGAGTATAAAAAAATGAGGTAACAGCCTGATAATTTCAATCATAAAGCCCTGGGATATTTTTCATGGGGCTTTTTTAATTTTATCAAAAATGAGTTTTGTCGCAATTACGTCTTTTTTCTTTGAACCGGCATGCAATTTCCGTTTTAGTTGTAATTTTATGCGGAATTCTAATGCATTATTCCTATGAAATATTTATTATCAGTCATTGTTAGTTTGCTGTTGTTTACCAATATGCTATTTTCACAGCAAGCCTCTCAATGGCGCGGAAAAGACCGCGATGGAATTTATGATGAAAAAGGGCTTCTTCGATCATGGCCGACAGCCGGTCCAACACTTTTATGGCATTACGATAACCTCGGCGAAGGACATGCTTCGGCAGCTGTGGTTGCTCATGAAAAAATTTACACTGCCGGCGCTACCGATGGTAAAGGGAAAGTTTTCGCTTTTTCACTCGACGGAAAACTCATTTGGAGCACACCATACGGCGACGAATGGATTGAAAGTTATCCGGGATCACGCTCTACACCATTGATTAACAGCGGAAAAGTTTACCTGATGAGTGCTTTGGGGAAAATTGTTTGTCTTTCGGCCGATAAAGGAAATATTTTATGGTCAGTGGATATTATGAAGGACTACGATGGTCGCAATATCGTTTGGGGCGTAACTGAAAACCTGCTGATTGACGGAGATAAACTGTTTTGCACAGCTGGAGGAATTAAAAATAATGTGATCGCACTAAATAAAAATACAGGCAAACTTATATGGAGTAATCCCGGTAACGGTGAAATCAGCGCTTATTGTTCACCATTGCTGATTACTTTACCAGCCCGAAAAGTTGTAGTAACCATGACGGAAAAATCCATCCTTGGATTAGATGCTGCTACCGGCAAAAAACTTTGGAGTTACGAGCAGATAAACCAGTATGCCGTTCATGCAAACACTCCGCTTTACAGCAACGGGTATCTGTATTGTGTTTCCGGGTATGGTTGTGGTGGTGTAATACTGAAACTTTCAGCCGATGGAAGTTCAGTTGAAAAGGTATGGAAAAATTCACGTCTCGACAGCCGTATGGGAGGTGTTGTATTGCTCAACGGGAAAATTTACGGATTGGGCGATAAAGTAAAAGGCCTTTTTGCTATCGATTGGAAAACCGGCAACGAAGTTGCCTATGAAAAATTCAATGGCCGTATGGGAAGTATCATTTCAGCTGACGGGTTACTGTTTACATACGATGAAAGCGGCGAAGTAGCCCTTATTGAACCTACGCTTGCAGGATTTAAAAAACTTGGCGGGTTTAAAGTTCCATATGGCTCGGCTCAGCATTGGGCACATCCTGTAATTGAAAACGGCCGCTTGTATATTCGCCACGGCAATTCGCTGATGGTTTACGATATCAGGAAATAAGAGACCAAGATCCAAATTCCAAGAACCAGGATCCAAATCGTACTTCGTACCTCATAAATCGTAAATTCCAAACCCTTCTAGTTAAATTTCCTTGGAATTTGGTTCTTGGGATTTGGGATTTGGTTCTTAACAAGGCGCTTGCAGATAATTTCCTGCCTTTCAACGACTATTTCCGGACATTTATCAAAATAATATCTGACATATTCAGCAATAGCATATTTTTACTTTGTGAATTGCGACTTTCCCGGCTGAGCCTGATTCGTAAACCGGCCTTCGATTAAAAATCCATAATACTTACACTATGATCCGCAACGCATTTTTCCTGGTTTGCATCACGGTTTTGATTTCTGCTAGCCTTCAGGCACAAGTTATTGCTCAATTCCGTGGTCTCAACCGCGATGGAGTTTATCCTGAAAAAAATCTTTTGCAATCCTGGCCTGCCGAAGGTCCGGCGTTACTCTGGAGCAACAATGAGGTAGGAAACGGATATGGCCCGCCGGCTATAACTAACGACCGTGTCTATATCACAGGCGAAGTAGACAGCATTGCTTATCTTTTTGCGTTTGATCTGCAGGGAAAGCTCCTCTGGAAATCAGATTTTGGTCAGGAATGGGTAGTTTCATACCAGGGATCGCGCTCCACTCCTACCGTTGTCGGTGATTTGATTTATGTATGCTCCGGGCTTGGAAACCTGTATTGCCTGAATGCCCAATCAGGTAAAAAGGTTTGGTCAGTTGATATGCTTAAAGATTTACATGGGAATTTCACGCTTTTCGGGCATGCCGAATCGCCTTTGATTGATGGCGACCAGGTTTTCCTTACCCCCGGCGGTGTAGACAACAATGTGGTCTCTTTGAATCGTTTTACAGGTAAAATAAATTGGTCATGCAAAGGATTTGGTGAAATTCCCGGTTACAATTCTCCTATTATGATCAACCTGCCATCACTAAAAATACTGGTTACTTTCAGTGCTTATCATTTGATGGGAATTGATGCCGAAACCGGTAAATTACTCTGGGCACATGAGCAGGTAAATGTTCCTGTACCTGAACGCAAACCAGGAATGGGTGATACACACAGCAATTCGGCATATTACGAAAACGGCTATATTTATTATGTTGCAGGTGATAACAACTGCGGCACAAAACTGAAACTTTCGGACGACGGAAAACAGATAACACAGGTTTGGAACAACAAAGCCGTCGATAATTACATGGGTGGTTTCATCAAAATTGATAACCGCATTTATACCGGCAGTGAATCGAAACGTTCGCTGATATGCGTTGATGCCACTACCGGAAAGGTTGTCGATTCTCTGAAAATCGGCACCGGATCAATGGCACTGGCTGATAATTTGCTCTATTACTACAATCAGCGTGGTGAAATGAATCTTATAAAACCTGTTCCAGCCAAAATGGAGTTGATCAGCAAATTTAAAATCATAGCCGGAACCAAAGAACACTTTTCACACCCGGTAATAAAAAATGGAGTTCTGTATATCCGCCACGGAAAAGCTTTTATGGTGTATGACATCAGGAAGAAATAACAAACACTTAAACAATAGTTTTATGACACAAGAAGAATTTTTCAAATCAAAAGGATTTAAAATACTATTACCCGTTATACTTGCTGCTTTGGTTATTGTACTTTGGCGCAATGGGTTCGAATTTGGTCAATGGCTTCATAGAATCCTTAACCAATAAAAAAACAGAAACAAGGGTTAATGCATGATATTTTTTCTCGCTGCCAAACCCTTGAAGGGTTCCGGACTTGATAAAATCAATATTTAAAAGCATATGTTCTTCAATCTTAAAATTCGATGATTAAAAAATTTAAAGTCACCCTATTTATTGCTTTTCTTTTCATTTCGGGAAGTCTGCTGGCACAAACCATCACTCAATTCCGTGGTCCCCAGCGCAACGGTATTTACCCGGAAACAAACCTGCTGAAATCCTGGCCTGCCGAAGGTCCGGCAATGCTTTGGAAGGTGGAAGGAATTGGCAACGGATACAGTTCGCCTATTATTTCCGGTGACAGGATATATGTAACCGGCGAAATCGATAGCATCGGGTACCTTTTTGCTTACAATAAATCTGGCTCATTAATCTGGAAAAAAGCAACCGGACGTGAGTGGATGGAAAATTTCACTGGGTCACGCTCCACGCCAACTCTGGTAGATGGTTTGCTGTATATTGAAACCAGTATGGGCCGCGTAATCTGTTTCGATGCACTTGATGGAACAGAAAAATGGTCGGTCGATATGATAAAAGATTTAAACGGCATTAATGTCCGTTTCGGATATTCCGAAGGACTGTTGTTGAATAATAATTTGGTTTATTGTTTCCCGGGAGGTTCTGATACAAATGCGGTGGCGCTTGACCGTTTCAGTGGAAAGATTGAATGGGTTTCAAAAGCAATGGGCGATTCGACAGCCTATACTTCGCCAATGCTGATCTCTTTGCCTTCACGAAAAATCATAGTAAATTTTTCGATTCACAACCTGATTGGACTGGATGCAGCTACCGGAGAACTTCTGTGGAACAAACAACTAAAAGGCACGGGCGATATTCATGGCAATACTTCACTTTTCGATAACGGAAGTATTTACTTTTTAGCAGGTAGTGGCAGTGGCGCTGTAAAACTGGCTTTGTCGGATGATGGACGTTCGGTAACAGAAACCTGGAACAACCCGAATGTCACCGATGTGCACGGCGGTTTTGTAAAAGTTGGCAATTACATTTATACATCACAGTATAAACCACGCAGGTATTGCAGTTTGGATGCAACTACCGGTTTGCTTTCCGACTCCCTGAAATTCGATAAAGGGTCCCTTATTTTTGCCGACGATATGCTGTATTGCTATACCGAAAAAGGAATGGTTGGACTGGTAAAGGTTGACAATGGAAAAATGGAACTTATCAGTTCTTTTAAAATGCCTGTTGGCACCAAGGAGTTTTTTACTATTCCGGTAATTTCGGAAGGAGTGCTTTATATGAGGCATGGTGATGCCATGCTGGTGTATGATATCAGGAAAAAATAATATAATAAACAGGATACGAGAGATATACAAATATTTTTGAGGAAATTTCAAGGAAATGACATCCGCCAGGATGGATCCAATCTAAAACGAGATAAAATCTGCAACTAAATAATGGTTGCTTTATTTTTCTATTGTATCTTTGTATAAAATATCGCTATGTCGAAAACCGAAAAATTGATGGCGCGGTTATTATCAAATCCGAAGGACTTTACATATTCGGAACTAAAACGCGTACTTTCAGTTTGGGGTTACGAAGAGTTGCAGGGAACCGGATCAAGGGTTTGTTTCCAAAGCAAAACACATAAAATTAAGCTCCATAAGCCTCATCCGGGAAACATTCTCAAACAATATCAAATAGGATTGATTCTTGAAGAAATTAAAAAAGAGGGTTTAATTTAACAGGAGGATAAAAAGATGAAATAGCCATGATTGGAATAAATCACCAACCGAAGATGATATTATGATCAATCTGGCGTATTCCATGTGACCTTTAAAAAACAAATTAATAACACATGAAAGATGTTTTAAATTATAAGGGATTTATCGGCTCTGTCCACTTTATGGCAGATGATAGTATCTTTTATGGAAAAATAGAAGGTATTACCGATCTTGTAACATTTGAAGGCGAAACCGTAAAGGAGTTAACTGCTGCGTTTCGCTTTATGGTTGATGAACATATTAAAGATTGTGAAGCTGAAAACATTGCACCTGAAAAAAGCTACAAAGGCAGTTTCAATATACGCCTCACGCCAGAACTTCACAAGCGAATTGCCATTTCTGCAAAAATGCGGGGCATTACCCTGAACAGATATGTTTTCGAAGCACTGAATGAAATTGTATCTCACTGAATAAAATAGGTTTTTTATAACAAGGCCTCCCTGGATATCGGGAGATCAAACTCCATTTCCTGAGTTAAAAAAATCCTGACTGATTTTAGATACTCATCCAGTTTGGCGGGCTGTAAAAATAAACATTCAGGTGTTTCAACAATAGCCAATGTGAGTATTTATCAGTTAAATCTGGCATAAAACTCAATATTTACATATCTGCAAATCGCAAGAGTATCATAGTTAATAAGTACTTTTGCTTTGGACTATTCCAATCATACCTTTATGCCTAAAATCAGCCTGTACAAGTACTTTCTTCCCGCTTTTATAGTGGTTGGAGTTGGCATTCTGGCATGGTGGCTGATCTACAATCCGGTTAAATCGTTTACACCATCCGTTCCCGGAATGGATGAACGCAAAACCGGAGCCATTGCCGCTCAAAAAGTGAATATCGGCGAAACCTTCACTTTCTTTAAAACCTGCGATGATATTCCGGGAACACGATGGCCCAGGTTTCGTGGCGCGGATTTTGATAATGTGAGCAAGGAAAATACCCGACTCATTGATAAATTCCCCAAAGAAGGTCCGAAAATCCTGTGGAAAATACCACTTGGCGAAGGGCACGCAGCTCCGGCTGTTTATGATGGCCGTGTGTATATTCTTGATTACGATGAACCTTCAAAACAAGACCAGCTCCGTTGTTTTTCGCTTCTGAACGGCGAGGAACTCTGGCGACGTGGTTATAATGTACGATTGAAAAGGAATCACGGCTTGTCGCGCACCATTCCGGCTGTAACCGAAAATTTTGTTGTTTCCATAGGACCGCGCTGCCAGGTAATGTGCGTTAACCGCCTGAATGGCAATCTGCTATGGGGACTTGACCTGGTTACAGAATACAATACCGAAGTGCCTTTCTGGTACACCGGTCAGTGCCCGTTAATTGTAAACGACACGGCAATAATAGCTACCGGTGGAAAAGCTTTATTAATTGGAATCGACTGTAAAACCGGCAAAAAAGCCTGGGAAACACCTAATCCCAAAAACTGGAAGATGTCGCATTCTTCCATTATGCCAATGACTTTTAAAGGTAAAAAGATGTACGTGTATTGCGCTATTGGCGGTATATGCGGAATTTCTGCCGAAGGTGCCGACAGAGGCAAAATCCTTTGGGAAACGCCTGCCTTTTCACCTGCGGTAATCGCGCCATCACCTTTGATACTTGATAACGGACTTGTTTACATGACAGCCGGTTATGGAGCCGGTGCAGTCCTGATCCAGGTAAAAGAAAACGGCGGGAAATATTCAACCGGAATCGTTCAGCAATACAAACCGCTGGCTGGACTGGCATCGGAGCAGCAAACTCCGATTTTTTACAACGGATTTGTCTTCGGAATTTTACCCAAAGATGCCGGCGAACTCCGCGGCCAATTTGCCTGCTACAAAAGCAGCGATACCCGCAAAGCTATTATGAGCAGTGGTAAAACGGAACGATTCGGACTTGGACCTTATATTTTAGCCGATAACAAATTCTTTATCCTGAACGATGACGGGGAAATGACTATCGCCAAATACTCGACCTCAAAGTTTACCGTTCTGGATAAAGCTAAAATAATTGACGGGCAGGATTCGTGGGGACCGATAGCTATCACAGGTGGTTATCTTCTGATGCGGGATTCTAAAACAATGGTCTGCCTTGATATCAGGGCGAAGTAAAAAGCGTAAAAATAATTCATAATACATTAATCCATGAAACAAAAGATTATCATTAGCTCTGCCCTGGTTTTGCTGCTTGTTTTGGTAGCATTTATGGTTAAGGACTTTTTTTTTAGCAAGCCTGATAACACCAATCCATACAGGTTTGAATTAGACAATATCCGTGAAGGGGATACCACAAAAGCCGTTTATTCCGAAACACTACAAATCAAAACAACGCTGGAAGAAATTCATGGCCTTACAACTGATAGCCTAGGGAGAATTTATGTTTCAGGAAAAGATGGTATTGAGATTTTTAATTCTTCAGGAAAAGTTGAAACCAAATTCAAAATCGACAGTACCGCACAATGCATTGCAATTTCTCAAAATGGAAAAATATTCATTGGAGTCAAGGATCATATCGAAATCTGGGATAAAAGCGGAAATCGACTATCCAGATGGGCATCCCTGGGGGCAGATGCTGTAATTACAAGTATTGCTGTAAAAGGTGAGGATATTTTTATAGCTGATGCAGGTCAGAAAGTAGTTTATCACTGTCATGTTAAGGGATATCTCTTTAATAAAATAGGCTTGAAAGATCCGGCTACCGGCGTTCCCGGATTTATTATTCCCAGCCCGTATTTTGATCTTGGCATCAGCAAGGATGGCAATTTATGGGTAGTAAATCCCGGCCGGCACAGTTTCGAAAAATACAAATCCGACGGAACGTTGCTTACTTCCTGGGTGAAAGCATCAAATGCCATGGAAGGCTTTTGCGGCTGCTGCAATCCATCTAACTTTGCTTTCCTTAACGACAGCTTATTTGTAACCAGCGAAAAAGGAATTGAAAGGGTAAAAATTTATAATACCGACGGCACGTTCCTGGCTGTTGTTGCCACTCCCGACCAGTTTGAGGAAGGAACCACCGGCCTCGATCTGGCGGTTGATAATCAAAACCGAATCCTGGTACTCGATCCGGCGAAGAAGCTTGTACGTATATTTGAACCGAAGTGATTTTCAGTGTCTGCACACCCGCAGGGTGTCTGCACACTGAAAAAGGTGAAACTAAATAAATTAAGCTATGCAGAACCGAAGAGACTTTCTGAACATGCTGTGCCGCGGGACTATTCTCACCGGACTGACTGCTACAACAGGGATTCTGGTTTACCGATCTGTTAAAGGCGGTACTTGCGAACTAGGTTCTTCCTGTACAAATTGTGGCAAATCCCATAGTTGTGATTTACCGGAAGCAACGCTTTTCAGGCAAACCGTCTGGCAGCTCGATCCCACCAAATGCATACAGTGTGGGCGCTGCGCAGAAAATTGCGTGATGTCGCCTTCAGCCGTTAAAGTGGTACATGTGTATGCTATGTGCGGCTATTGCGATTTGTGTGGTGGATACCTGAAACCCGATACCAAAACCATTTCGACGGCAGCAGAAAACCAGCTTTGCCCTACCGCCGCTATCAAACGTAAGTTTGTTGAAGATCCTTTTTACCAGTATACCATTGATGAACCTTTGTGTATCGGTTGTGCCAAATGCGTAAAAGGATGCGGAGCTTTTGGCAACGGATCACTGCAACTGCAGGTCCGTCACGACCGCTGCGTGAATTGCAACGAATGTGCCATAGCACGGGATTGTCCCGCCGATGCTTTCAGCCGTGTACCGGCTAATAAATCCTATTTGTTGCAGGGAATCGAAGCTAAACCTGAAGAAAGGGTTTAGGTATTAGGGGTTGGGATTTAGGGAAAGGAAAATATTTAGCCATTTGGTAAGCACATAGCACTAAGCACACAGCACAAAATATCACTTAATGAAAAAAACGCTTGCAATAGTTTTCCTCTTGTTCCTGTTCGCGGTTCAGTTTATGGACTCGTATGGAATACAGCGTTTTCCAAAGCCAGAATTTGAATCTGGGTATGTGCAGCCCGAAACCTTGCTTCCCAATCCGCGCGCCGAAATGCTGGCCATTCTGGATATTGCGGTTCTGATTATTTCATTGTCGGTAGTTTCGTGGCTGGTGATAAAAAAACGAAATCGAAACGGAGTTTTCTGGATGTCGGTTTTTGCTCTGGCTTATTTTGGATTTTACCGCGAAGGTTGCGTTTGTTCCATAGGTTCCATACAAAATGTTACTCTGGCATTATTCGACAATTCCTATTTGATTTCAATTTCAGCGATCATCTTTTTTGTGGCTCCGCTGGTCTATACAGCATTTTTTGGCCGGACTTTCTGCGCTGCTGTCTGCCCGTTTGGAGCTATTCAGGATCTGGTGGCCTGGAGTCCGCAGAAAATTGGATCACGGCTGAATGCTGTACTTGGTGTGATCCCATACATTTATCTCGGTCTTGCTGTTTTATATGCCGCAACCGGTACCGATTTTATTATCTGTCGTTACGATCCTTTTGTCGGGATCTGGCGGTTTAACGCTTCTTTCGGGATGTTTGTATTCGGAGGAATTTTACTAATTGTCGGAATTTTTATTGCCCGGCCATATTGCCGGTTTCTTTGTCCATATGGCGTTTTGCTTAATTGGGTAAGCCGCTTTTCGCGAAAGCACATCACCATCACTCCTGCCGAATGCATTCAATGCCGCCTTTGTGAAAACTCTTGTCCTTACGATGCCATCGATATGCCCGTTACTACTAAAAATCCCGAGGACAAAGGCACCATGGCCCGCAAGCTGATCTTTATCACTTTCCTGATTCCTATCCTGATGTTGCTTGGTGGCTGGATTGGCTCAAAACTTCATGAACCTTTAGCCGGTGTTAATGTAAAAGTGCGGCTGGCAAAGCAAATTCTGAATCCGGGTACCCCAAAAAATCAGCCTGAAACTTTCGAAATTGAAGCATTCAAATCAGCCGGGAAACAACAAAGCCAGGCTTTTGCGGAAGCTTCAGCAGTACTGCATAAATTTTATATCGGAAGCTGGATTCTGGGCGGATTTATTGGGCTTGTTTTTGGTGGCCTTATTGCCGGACGATTGATGACGAAACACCGCACAGACTATACTCCAAACAAAGGAACATGCTTAAGTTGTGTGCGTTGTGTGGATTATTGCCCGGTGAAGCTGCCGAAATGAAGAGTCGGAAGTCGGAAGACGGAAGTCAGTGAACGGGAAGGAAGAAGTTAATTCAGCATCTGTGGTATTTTAACTGGAAAGCAGAAATTGATGAAAGTATGAAGTAAAATGTTGATTAAATATAAGGTCGAACATTAAACAATATGTCATGAGCTTCAAATTCGAAAAACTCATTATCTGGCAACTTGCAATGGATTATGGGGAGGTAATTAATAAATTAACTGATAAGTTCCCTAAAAAGGAATTATACAACCTTTCTTCTCAAATACTTCGGGCAGTTGATTCGATTGCACTTAATATTTCAGAAGGTTCAATTGGTCAATCTGATCCGGAGTTCAGAAAATTCATAGGTTATTCTATTCGTTCCATTGCGGAAGTAGTAACCTGTTTATATAAAGCCAAAAGACGTGAATATATTTCGGAAGAAGAATTCAGGGAGAATTATGACTTTGCATTTAATTTGATGAATATGATGGTAAAGTTTAAGGAGAAAATAAATTAATCTGGAAAAAATGCCAGTCCTTTACCACCTGGTAAGATTTGTCCAGCTTCGGTGAATTGTTTGATCGGCACGCTTCCGACTCCCGACTCCCGACTTCCGACTCCCGACCTTTAAAACCATTACGAAACCACTATAAAAATGAACTTTCCAACCCCACCGGATAAAACCATCAGACTGCTTCAAAGCATTGCCTTTGCAGCAGCTTTGCTTGCATTTGTAATTTGCATACTGGTTTCGGTGAATTATTTCCAGGTGAAAAGCAGTGATCCGCTGAACTCGCCGGTTATGAAATCCCTGATCGAAAAGTTTAAAAGCAATCCGGATGACGAACAGCTTAAAGCCGAAATTCGTGAACTCGATCTGCTTGCCCGTAAAGCTTTTTTCACCAATCAATGGCAAATACGAACCGGTGGCTATCTCTTGTTATTTAGTGTTCTGATTGTAATCATTTGCCTGAAATCCGCTGAATTGATGACTGTAAAAATTCCTGTTGTTCCGGACGCGGCAACAGACAATTTCTGGGATTTGCGCAAAATAAACCGGAAATGGGTGGCATATTCGGGAATTTTTCTGGTTTGTGTTTCTTTGCTTTTTGCTTTTCTGACTCATAACGAACTTGGGAAAACGCTTAATCTTACTGCAAAATCTGTTGGGGTTACATCAGACTCTACATTAACTCAGGTAGAAAATCAAATTACCAAAACTGATTCCACTTCAATTACTGATAGCACTTCACTTAATAGTCAGGATTCAACAACTCTTACACAATCCATGGATGGCTATCCTACGCAACAGGAAATCAACGCTAATTCACCCTCATTCCGAGGTCCGGGAGGAAATGGAACTGTTTTTCAGCGTGGCTTTCCAACAAGTTGGAATGGGAGCAGCGGCAAAAACATAAAATGGAAGACCGCTATTCCTCTTACAGGATATAATTCTCCAATCGTATGGAATGATAAAATCTTCCTCTCGGGTGCCAGTGGTACCAAGCGTGAAGTCTATTGTTTTGATTTGAATTCAGGAAAACTCCTCTGGCAAACTGTTGTTGACAAAATTTCCGGCTCTCCGGCTACAACTCCGAAAGTAAACGGAGAAACCGGATTTGCTGCTCCAACCCTTACCACAGATGGTCGTCGTGTGTATGCCATTTTTGCCAATGGCGATCTTATTGCTCTGGATTTTGAAGGTAAAAAAGTCTGGGCCAAAAACCTGGGACTTCCAAAGAATCATTACGGGCATTCCTCATCGCTTATAATGTATCGCGATTTACTGATCGTGCAATATGATCAGTCGGGGAATACCAATGTTATGGCATTTGCCGGAAAAACCGGGGAACAGGTCTGGAAAACCAGCCGCGACGTAAAAATTACCTGGGCATCACCAATCCTGGTAAATACGGGTAAACAGATGGAAGTGATGCTGGTAGCCGAGCCTTTTGTGATTTCGTACAATCCGGCAACAGGAAAAGAACTCTGGCGTTTTAACTGTATTTCGGGCGAAGTCGGTCCATCGCTGGCTTATGCGGATGGCGTGGTTTATTCGGTAAACGACTATTCGAAACTGGCTGCAGTTCAAATCGGAGCTTCCCCAAAATTATTGTGGGAATCGGATGAATACCTTTCGGATATTCCAAGTCCGGTAGCTACAGCCAAATACGTTTTTCTACCGACAAGCTATGGAATGATGCTTTGCTACGATGCCAAAACCGGCGAAAAGTACTGGGAAAAAGACTTTGGAACACCAACCTATGCATCAACCATGCTGGTGGATGGAAACGTATGGCAAATGGATAAAAAAGGCATAATGCATATCTTTAAAGCGGACAAAACATATACGTCTGTAAGTGAACCAGCGTTGGGCGAAGGCTCGGTTTGCACGCCGACATTTGTTGGAGGGAAGATCATCATCAGGGGTGATAAGAACTTATACTGTATAGGAAAGTGATGGCAACTTTCATAGCTCCGGCCTGAAGGCCAGAGCTATAGAATGTACAGTTGCTCGTGTCCTCATCACATCCCCCAACCCCGGCATTCATGCCGGGGACTCGAACAAAAAAAACAAACCACAGGCCTAAAGGCCTGACAAAACATACTACCATGTCATACGTAAAAATATGGGTACACGCTGTCTGGGGAACAAAATACCGCCATCCGATCCTGGCAAAATCCATCCGTGTCAGCGTCTTCAAACACATCAAGGAAAACGCAAAGAAACACAGCATACACATCGACTTTATCAATGGCGTTGAAGATCATGTTCATTGCCTGCTCCTGCTAAATGCTGAACTTTCAATAAGTAAAGTGTTGAATCTGATAAAAGGAGAATCATCGCATTGGGCTAACGATCAGAAAATCATCAGTCAAAAGTTTGAATGGGCCGATGACTACTATGCTTCATCGGTATCTGATTCTGCTGTGAAAACTGTCCGTGAATATATCCGAAACCATGAAAAACACCATGAAAAGTTTACTTTTGATGAAGAATATCAGAAATTCCTGGATGAACAAATTAAAGAAAATGATATTCCACCAGACTTAAACCAAGACGACATTGACTACTATCAACTATAGATCCGAAAAAACTGAATGCTTCTAACACCCGAACATATCATCCAAACTGTAAACCAGATCGTTGCAAAGCGCGGCACTTCTGCCGATGCAGCTATTCCCATTCTTCAGGATATTCAGCAGGAATTTAATTTTCTGCCTGAAGAAGCGCTGAAACACGTTTGCGAAATCACTGAAATTACACCCGCACGGATCACCGGAATATCAACATTTTATACGCAATTTCGTCATCAGCCGGCAGGAAAGCATATTATCAGGGTTTGCACCGGAACAGCCTGTCATGTTAAAGGCGCAACCAGGGTTTTTGATGCCATTGCCCGCGAATTAAAACTTACAGACGGACAGGAAACGGATGCTGCCGGAACATTCACGCTCGAAACAGTGGCCTGCCTCGGATGTTGTACTCTTGCGCCTGTTATTAAAATTGATGATACAACGTATGGTCATGTTTTACCCGAAAAGGTAAACGAAGTAATGCAGGATTTCCTGTCGAAAAGCCTCCAAACTGTTCAAAAGAAAGCTGCTGCCAGGAATAACAATTCTGAAGTTATGGGCGAAATACGCATTGGCCTGGGATCGTGTTGTGTGGCAAGCGGAAGTGAAGAAGTTAAGCTGGAACTCGAAAGAGTTCTAAATGAATCCAGGATTAATGTCACTGTAAAACAGGTAGGCTGTGTCGGCGTTTGCAACCAGGTTCCGGTTATGGAAATTTTCAAACCCGGACAGGAACCAGCATTCTATGCCAAGATAAAGCCAGAGGAAGTTAAAGAAGTAGTCCTGAGCCATTTTCAACCGGTAGGTTTTTTCAATAAGCTGAAAAGTAGTTTTGTAAGTAGTTTCGAAAAAGCGGTTGTGGATGGCGAACCCAAATCCTTCCGTAAATATATTGCAGATCAGCGTGATACGCCCATTTCCGAGTTTCTTGGCCCGCAAATGGCAATCGCATCCGAAAACCGTGGCGTAGTTAAACCTTGTGATATAGAGGAATATCGTGAAGGTGGTGGTTTTTTACCTTTACAGAAATGCCTGGAAGAACTTTCTCCACAGCAGATAGTTGACGAAATCTCAAAAAGTGGTCTTCGTGGCCGCGGAGGTGCCGGTTTCCCAACAGGGCGGAAATGGCAAATGGTGAAAGACCAGGTAAACACTGAAAAATATATTATCTGCAACGGCGACGAAGGCGATCCCGGTGCGTTTATGGACCGCATGTTGCTCGAATCCTACCCATTCCGTGTAATCGAAGGAATGCTGATTGCCGGCTATGCCACAGGCGCCAACCAAGGCATTTTTTATATACGCGCCGAATATCCGCTGGCCGTAAAACGGATTAATGAGGCTTTGCTGATTTGCCGTGAAAACGATCTTATCGGAACTTCTGTAATGAACAGCAGTTTTTCTTTTGATATAAAGGTTTTCGAAGGAGCCGGCGCTTTTGTATGTGGTGAAGAAACTGCCCTCATTGCTTCTATCGAAGGCGAACGCGGAATTCCGAGGATGCGTCCGCCCTACCCTGCCATAAAAGGACTTTGGGAAAAACCGACTCTGGTTAACAATACCGAAACATTTTCTCTTGTTTCATGGATTTTCCGCCATGGTGCTGAAGCTTTTGCCAATATTGGTACCGAAGGAAGCAAAGGCACTAAAGTTTTCGCCCTCGCCGGGAAAGTAAACCGTGGCGGACTTATTGAAGTCCCGATGGGAATTACACTCAGGCAGATTGTTGAAGAAATCGGCGGTGGAATTGCTAACGACCGGAAATTTAAAGCGGTACAAATCGGTGGCCCTTCGGGCGGTTGCATTCCTGCCGAAATGTATGACCTGCCAATTGATTTTGAGGAGCTGGCCAAAGTCGGTGCCATGATGGGCTCCGGTGGATTGATCGTGCTGGACGATACAGATTGCATGGTTGATATTGCGCATTATTTCCTTTCGTTTACCCAGGACCAATCCTGCGGAAGATGTACGTTCTGCCGTATCGGCACAACCCGAATGCTCGAACTATTGGATAAAATCCGAAGCGGAAAAGGAAAACCCGAAGATATTACCCATCTGGAAAAACTAGCCGAAAGCACAAAACAAGGAAGTTTATGTGGTCTTGGAAAAACTGCGCCAAACCCGGTACTTTCCACATTGAAATATTTCAGGGAAGAATACGAAGCCCATATAAACGGGCATTGTCCTTCCGGGAAATGCCTGCCACTGATAACCTACAAAATTACAGATGACTGTATTGGTTGCACCAAATGTGCCCAGTGCTGTCCTTCGGATGCTATCGAATTCAAACCTTACGAAATCCATGCTATTGATATGGAGAAATGTATAAAATGTGATATCTGCCGTCAGGTTTGCCCGGTGGATGCGGTGGAGGTTGTGTGAAGGTGCGGAGTTTGAGGTCAGAAATAAGAGGCTGGAAGTCGGAAGACAAATTTAGCTTATATGAAAAGTGCGTTTAACAAGAATTCAGCGAAGAAAAATGAATAAATGTCCTGGTATCTTGCTTCCGACTCCCGACTCCGGTCTTCTGACCAAATAAATACTAACATAAGATACGATTAATGCCCAAAATGATAAAACTAACCATAGATAACAAAGCAGTTGAAGTACCCGAAAACACCACCGTTCTTCAGGCTGCTGCATTATTGGGCATCGAAATTCCGACAATGTGTTATCTCGAAGGACATTCCTGCCATCCATCATGCATGGTTTGTATGGTAAAGGACGCAGACCGGGGAAATTTCTTCACTTCATGCGCTATGCCGGTTACCGAAGGAATGAATATTATTGCCACCTCTGAAGAAGTTTCTGATATACGCCGCGAAGCACTTGAACTCTTACTCAGCGATCATGTGGGTGATTGCGAAGCTCCATGCACTCTGACATGCCCGGCAGGAATGGATATCCCGCTTATGAACCGGCTTATCGCGAATAGCGAATTCGAAAAATCACTCGAAATTGTTCGTGAGGAAATAGCTTTGCCTCTGATTCTGGGCTATATCTGTCCCGCTCCCTGCGAAAAAGCCTGCCGCCGTAAACCTATCGATGGTGCAGTTTCTATTTGTTTATTGAAACGTTTTACTGCCCAGGATACAGAAAGAAGAAATCAACATCTGAAACCGGAAATTCAGAAAACCGGGAAGAAAATCGCCGTCATCGGAACCGGTCCTGCTGGCTTGTCGGCTGCTTTCTATTTATTGCGAGCCGGACATGATTGCACGCTTTTCGATAAAAATGAACAGGCCGGTGGTGCCATGCGTTATAATATTGATGAGGAAAAGCTTCCCCGCGAAATGCTGGATGCAGAAATAGATGGCATCCGAAGCATGGGCGCGATTTTCCAGCTCAATCAGGCAATTACTCCTGATTTTTTTGAAAACAAAATCATACAAAAATTCGATGCTGTGATCCTGGCAACAGGAAACAGGATCAACCAGCCGGTTGAAGATTTTGGCTTAAGTGGTGAATCTGAACATGAAATTGCCGATAAAAAGACGTTTAAAACGCATCGCCCCGGCGTATTCGCATGTGGAAATATGCTTCGTGAACATGAGATGGCTGTCAGAGCTTCGGCTCAAGGCCGGATTGCAGCTGCTCAAGTTGGTATCTATCTCAACACACAAGCTCCGGTTAAGAAAATTCACTTTAATTCAGCTTTCGGGCATCTGACACATCCTGAAAACAGGGAATATCTGAAAGAAAGTTACCTCGGCTTCCCTATTGAACCGGAAGGAGGTTTTATTGCCGGTTTTAACGAAGAACAAGCTATCGCCGAAGCCAAACGATGCCTGCATTGCGACTGCCGCAAACCGGCTTCGTGTAAATTGCGCATCTATTCCGATCAATACGGCGCTAACCGGAAAAAGCATCTTGGCCCCGAACGTAAACATTTAACAAAATCCATCCATCACGACCTCATCGTTTACGAACCTGAAAAGTGCATCCGTTGCGGATTGTGCGTCGAAATCAGTGGCAAGGAAGAATCCCTCGGACTCACGTATATTGGCCGTGGATTTGATGTACGTATAAGCGTTCCGTTTAATGAAACCATAGCGGAAGCGCTAAAGAAAACTGCCGCTGCCTGTGTAAACGCTTGTCCGACAGGTGCAATGGCGTTTAAAAATCAGGAAGAACGACTGCTGTAAAGACGCAATGCTTGCGTCTCTCGGTGTAAAGACGCAATGCCTGCGCCTCTCATCGGGGTAAAGACGCGATGCCCGCGTCTCCTGATATAACAAAAATCTACCCGATGTTGAGACGCATGCAATGCGTCTCAACCGGGAAAACAAAAACCATATAAAAATGAATCCCCTTCTCCTCATATCCCTCCTGTATCTGACAACATCATTGACCGCCGCAGCCCAGGTTGCCGGCAGCGAAAACTGGCCTTCCTTCCGGGGAAATGCGCAGCTAACGGGTGTTTCGCCGGCTAAAATTTCACCTCCGCTTACCCTGCTTTGGTCGTTTAAAACGGACGATGCCATAAAATCGTCACCTGTAATTTCCAACAATACCATTTTCGTTGGTTCTGATGACGGATTTCTTTACGCTTTAACTTCCACAGGCACGTTGAAATGGAAATTTAACGCTGGTTCGTCCATTGAAGCTCCTCCGCTTGTTATTGATAATGTTGTTTTTGTCGGCTCGCTCGAAGGTGTTCTTTTTGCTGTTGATGCCGCAACCGGAAAGCAAAAATGGAAATATAAAACCGATGGACAAATTTCCGGTTCCTGCAACTGGAATTATGGGCCGGATGGAAAACAGAAACGAATCTTTTTCGGGAGCTACGACTATTTCTTTTATTGCCTTGATGCAGCCAGTGGCAAGCTTTTATGGAAATACGAATCGGGGAATTATATTAATGGAGCAGCTTCCGTTTATGGTAAAAAAGCTGTTTTTGGCGGTTGCGACGGCATACTGCACCTGGTGAACACGGATAATGGAAAAGCTTCGGGAAATATTGATATTGGAACATATATTCCAGCCTCCGCTGCCATCAGCGGCGACCTGGCGTTTTTCGGTAATTACGATGGTGTTTTTTATTGCATGGATTTAAAACAAAAGAAAGTAAAATGGAAAACCGAAGGCGGAGGTCCGTTCCTGGCTTCACCCGCCATTTCGGGAAACCGTGTAATAACCGGTTCACAGAATAAAACAGTGTATTGTTACGATACCCGCAGCGGAAAACTTCTGTGGAAATTCAAAGCATTAAACAAAGTGGATGCTTCGCCCGTTATCACGGGAAACCTTGTGGTTGTAGCTTCCGCAGATGGGCGACTGAGATTTCTGGATATTTCAAAAGGAACAGAAATCTGGAAACATGAAATCGGCAGTGCAATAATCGGAACACCGGCTGTTACACAAAAAATGGTGGTGGTTGGCGCTCAGGATGGAAAAGTATATGTTTTTTCCAAATAGATTTAAACTATAAAAGCGTATCTTTAAATCTAAAATTATTACTGATGAGTAATATTAAACTATTTGAAAGCAAGCAGATTAGATCTGTTTGGAACGAAACGGAACAAAAATGGTATTTTGTTGTAGAAGATGTTGTTTTGGTTTTAACTGACAGCAAAGACCCAAAACAATACGTAAAAAAGATGCGTCAGCGTGATGAAGAACTTGCCAAAGGGTGGGTACAAATTGTACCTACCCTTTGGGTGGAAACTTTAGGCGGAAAACAACGTATGGGTTGCGCCGATGCTAAAGGTCTTCTCCGCATCATTCAATCTATTCCCTCTCCAAAAGCAGAACCTTTTAAACAATGGCTGGCACAGGTGGGATCCGACAGACTGGATGAAATCGAAAATCCGGAACTTGCAACCCAGCGTACCCGGGAACTTTATAAACTAAAAGGTTATCCCGACGACTGGATTGAAAAACGCATGCGCAGCATTGCCATTCGGGAGGAATTAACGGAGGAATGGAAAAACAGAGGGGTAAAAGAACAACTTGAATATGCCATACTTACTTCTGAAATTTCAAAAGCAACTTTCGGATTGACACCGTCGGAATATAAAAAAGTGAAAGGGTTGAAAAGTCAAAACCTTCGTGACCACATGACTGACCTTGAACTTATCTTTTCGATGTTGGGCGAAGCTTCAACCACAAAAGTTACACAGGCAAAAAATGCCAAAGGATTTATGGAAAACAAGGCTGCTGCAAAAATTGGCGGTAAAATAGCCGGAAATGCATTAAAAGAGTTAGAAAAAGAGAGTGGCGAAAAGATAGTCTCTTCCGGGAATTATTTGCCCCAAGCTTCCAAACCCAATCAATTAAGCAAAAAAAATAGTAAATGAAATAGCCATGATTGCAATAAATCACCAACCCCTGCCTGCAGCAGGCAGGGAAGATGATATTGGTCAATCTGGCGTATTCCATGTGACCCGTAAAAAATTAACAATAACACATGAAAATAGTCCATATCGTCCCCGGTTTTGGCGGAACCTTTTACTGCGGCAACTGCCTTCGCGACAGCGGTGTAGTAGCTTCGCTGAAAAAAGCAGGCCACGATGCCATTACCCTGCCCATGTATCTTCCGCTTACCCTAAATGGCAGTGAAACCGACGAAGGCATTCCCGTTTTTTATGGTGCCGTAAATATCTATCTCAAACAGTTTCCGGTTTTCAGGCATATGCCGAAATGGTTTGAAAAACTTATGGATTCGCCGCCTGTATTAAAATTTGCAGCTAAAAAATCCAGCTCCACCAGGGCTGAAGGTCTTGAAGAACTTACCGAATCCATGCTTCTGGGTGCCGAAGGCCACCAAAGTGAAGAACTTCAGCAATTGGTCGATTTTTTGAAATACCACGAAAAACCTGATGTTGTTCACGTTTCGAATGCGCTTTTGCTGGGAATGGCAAAAAAAGTCCGCGATGAAGTGGGAGTTCCTGTCGTTTGTTCGCTTCAGGACGAAGACGTTTGGGTGGATGCCATGCACCCGGATCATCGTGAAAAAATGTGGCAGTTGCTGGCCGAAAAGGGCAAAGACGTGGATGCTTTTATCGCCGTAAGTGACTTTTTTGCTGGTGTAATGCAGAAAAAGATGAATATTCCAAATGAAAAACTTCATGTGCTTCATGTTGGTGTTACTCCAGATGCGTATGCGTATTCCAAACCTGCAAGTGATCCGCGGGCCATTGGCTATGTTTCAAGGATGTGCGAGGAAAACGGTTTCGAAATACTTGTAGATGCGTTTGTTCTTCTGAAAAACAATCCGGCTTTCAACGATGTAAAACTAAAAGCGACAGGAGGTCAAACCGGAGATGACAAAGCATTTATTCACAAGCAGATCAGCAAGTTAAAACAGAATAATATTGAAACAGATTTTGAAATAACACACGATTTTACACAATCCGCGTTGCAGGATTTTTTAAAATCAACAACAGTTTTATCCGTTCCTGTTTTAAATGGAGAAGCGTTCGGCTTATACCAGCTCGAAGCCTTGGCCTCAGGCGTTCCGTTGGTTCAACCTGATCTTGGCGCATTTCCTGAAATCAGCAAAGCCACCGGTGGCGGAGTTATTTACAAACCCAATACAGCCGCAGCCCTGGCTGAAAAGCTTGCTGAAGTACTTTCAAATCCGGCACAACTCGAAGCCATGAGTCTTGCCGGCCGAAAAGCGGTTGAAGAAAAATTCGATAGTAATATACTAAGTGAAAAGATGGTGGGGATTTATAAAACTCTCATTTAGAGTATATTTTCTCACAGTTATATTTTCAATTTTATTAATTTCCTATAAAAAAACCGCCCCGGATTTCTCCGGAGCGATTTAATGGTTATTGAACTGGTTGGTTGATTGTTCGTTCTTATGTCTTTTATATCTTCATTCACAACTATCCGAAAGTTTGAAATAAAAAGGTGCTTGAGAATCGCATAAATTAGTAGTCGCAAAACAAAACAAAAAATATGCGACTCTACAAGCGATCCAAAAATACAGATAAACCTGTACT
>CAIRMR010000006.1 GCA_903879715.1 uncultured Bacteroidales bacterium | reverse complement strand
CTTACTAAATGTGATTTTTTCGGAAAACCACATGCTTCCATTACTGTAACAATCGAATTTTAATGCACCATTATCAATACTTTGCGTAATTCCATTTGCTCCACCCAATTCGTTCCAAAGGTTATATTTAATTATGCCATTAAAATCTTCGGAATACGTATTAGCAGCAGGCAGGCCTGGGTTAACATAAAATCTTGACATATAGTACCTCAAATCGCTGATGGCATTCACTTTTTTTGCCTCATCAGTACCAGCGCTAATGCTGTCGGCTTGTTTGATGAAATAGTTGATACCATCAACCGAAGCTTGTGAATACTCAGTCCATAAAGCAGGGCCTATTTGCACAGCTGCAATAATAGCGTTACACGAATCGATCAGCGTCGCAAGATCAGACTCAGCAGCCGGCACATCAACAGCTTTACCTGCCTTGAAGTCATCAACCCATACTGTTCCAATGAATTCACTGGTGAAATGCCCTTGTTCCATCCCGGGGTTCAACCAAAATTGATCATATCCGGTATAGGATGCTAATTGGGTATTTGGTAAATTAAATAGCACATCGTGCCAGGCTCCATCGGCTGGAATTTTAAATACCTGAAAGGGTTGGTAGTTGTCATTAAAGGTAATGTTAACAGAATCAACCACAACGCCGTCGTAGGTTGCACCTGGTGCAGCCTTTGCTTTGAAACTAACATAAGGATATTCTTTCAAATCCATGGTTAAAGGTTGTGGAGCCTGGCCAAATGTGATTTTTGGGGAAAACCACATGCTTCCATTACTGTAACAATCGAATTTTAATGCACCATTATCAATACTTTGCGTAATTCCATTTGCTCCACCCAATTCGTTCCAAAGGTTATATTTAATTATGCCATCAAAATCTTCGGAATAAGTATTAGCAGCAGGCAGGCCTGGGTTCACATAAAATCTTGACATATAGTACATCAAATCGCTGATGGCATTCGCTTTTTTTGCCTTATCAGAACCAGCGCTAATGCTGTCGGCTTGTTTGATGAAATAGTTGATACCATCAACCGAAGCTTGTGAATACTCAGTCCATAAAGCAGGGCCTATTGGCGCAGCTGCAACAACCGCTTTGCATGAATCAATTAACTTTGCAAGTTCAGATTTAATTGCCGGCATATTGGTTGCTTTTCCTGCTTTAAAGTCATCAATCCACACGGATCCAATGAATTCACTGGAGAAATGCCCTTGTTCCATCCCGGGGTTCAACCAAAACTGATCATATCCGGTATAGGATGCTAATTGGGTATTTGGTAAATTAAATAGCACATCGTGCCAGGCTCCATCGGCTGGAATTTTAAATACCTGATAGGGTTGGTAGTTGTCATTAAAGGTAATGTTAACAGAATCAACCACAACGCCGTCGTAGGTTGCACCTGGTGCTGCCTTTGCTTTGAAACTAACATAAGGATATTCTTTCAAATCCATGGTTAGAGGTTGTGGAGCCTGACCAAATGTGATTTTTGGGGAAAACCACATGCTTCCATTACTGTAACAATCGAATTTTAATGCACCATTATCAATACTTTGCGTAATTCCATTTAGCCCACCTAATTCGTTCCAAAGGTTATACTTAATCATGCCATCAAAATCTTCGTAATAAGTATTAGCAGCAGGCAAGCCTGGGTTCACAGCAAATCTTGACATATAGTACCTCAAATCGCTGATGGCATTCGCTTTTTTTGCCTCATCAGAACCAGCGCTAATGCTGTCGGCTTGTTTGATGAAATAGTTAATACCATCAACCGAAGCCTGTGAATACTCCGTCCATAAAGCAGGGCCTATTGGCGCAGCTGCAATAACCGCTTTGCATGAATCAATTACGGCAACAATAGGATGCTGCGCTGATAGCCGATTCACCGAAAGGATGAAAAGTGCAATCAAGATAACAAGAGTAAGCTTTCTCATATTTGGTTTGTTTTAGTTAGTAAATAATAGTTTTTATTCTGTGTTGATTATTTCGTAACAATAAGTTTACTTTTTGCCGTTAAGTTCCCTGAATTCAAATGGCAAACATAAACTCCTGGTGATAATTCTCTTGTATCAAATTGATAGTTATGGCTTCCCATGTCGAGCTTAGCGCTAATAATAGTTGCAACCTCTTTGCCCTGAAGGTTATATATTTTCAAAACCGTATTTCCACCTAAAGGAAGGTTAAATGAAATAGTGGTTAAATGATTTGCCGGATTCGGAAAATTGCTTAGTTGAAGGTTTTCATGATTGGCCTGGAGTGGTGATTGAACTCCTGTCATTGTATTCTCTAGTGGAAAACCATTTAATACGTTCCATTGATTTTTTGCAGCCGGGAACCAGTTTAGGTCGCCAATCGGCAGTCCATCATGACCTGCGGTTAGAAGTTGTGTATTAGCATAAGCCAGTTTTTCGGGTAATGGCCAGCTAGGAAGTAAAATGTCGGTACTGCCTACATTGTAATTTCTAAAGGATGATTTGCTGTTTGTACGCATATTGTAAGTCCAGGAAACAACACTATCCAATACCTTATTTTCCATTGTAGCATTAAATTGCGGATCAGCCGATATGTTATTCTCAGCAAGGAAATTCGGGTGTTTTGTTTTGTCGGCAAATAAATCCAGAGTCCTGGTATTCATCCATAGGTCGCTGGCAAACATATTCGGGGTTTGTGCCCAATAATTTTTGATTTTTTGTGGCCAGAAATAAGCATTGTTGCTGACTGTAACCTTCCGGCCAGCTTCTGTCATCCCATGTAATCCGAGAATAAATGAACTTATGGTAGTCATGCTTATTATGCTACTTAGACTCTTGTTAAAATCGTACCATCCGCCATCTATTTCACTTTGCATTTGACCATACGCCAGCATACCATAAAATAAATTATCCCGGATTTCCGCATTCACCATCCAGGGCGAATAAAAAACATTTACAATTGAAGTATACAATGTGTTGTGCTCAATCTTTTCATAATTCATAATTGCCTGAAGTGGCGCCCAGAAATATGAGTTGTTGTTGAATGATGTATTATTGGTAATTATAATAGTATCCTGGTCCAACGCTCCGCTATTGGCGATCAACTGACCCTTAAATGGATGGTTCTGAACCATATTTCTGAAAATATTGTTCCTGATATAAAATTTATTGGCTTTCCCCCATATTACAATCGATTGCATGCCAAAAGCATTAAAAACGCAACCATCAACTGAAAGCCTGATACTATCGCCGCCGAGCGCAAAAGCCTGGTTATCGTCTCCTTGCGTGCGGGTTGCACTCACACCCTGAAATAATATATTTTTAAACAAACAATTTGTGCCATTTTTCATCAGAGCCACCATAATCAGATTATTCGAACCGTCAGCCAGTTTTCCGTTTACAAGAATTGGTGGCCGTTTAGGACTTTTAGGGTCATCGTTATCTGCAATCAGATTAACGCTATGCCTGTAATACATAGTGGCATTTACAACATAAACCTTCCCTCTTTCAAGGCGGTAATACCGATTTGGATTTACCCTGTTACCATTGGACAACGTGTCTTTTTCTATGAATTTGTACAAGTCGCCGGGCATAGGCGCAACTACGGTTACAGTGTCGGCCTTCTGGGCGAACAGTTGATCCGTCCAGCTGAAAAATATAACTGCCCAAACTAGTACCGGGAGAAGTAGATTTTTTTTCATGAGCAAGGATTTAATTAAATAATTATGATGATTCTTTGATTGAGTACTTATATCATTTACAGTTGTTCCTGACATAAGACATGTTTCATTATGTCTTTCGGGTAAACTTAATTTAATCAGTAAAATCGGGTAAAACAGAAATTACTATGGAGTGGTATCTTTATCCTTTTTCTGTTCGAAATTCCAACGGATACCCAGGTCGATTGTTCTTCCATAATGTTGCATGGAACTTACATAGCCGGAACCTACATTCCTGAGTATATCTTTTGCATTTGTGATATTGTTTAAGTTGCAAAATACCTGAATCCCATACCATGGTAGTCCTTGTTTGATTGACAAGTCCCAGCGCAGGTAATTGTCAGAATAGTTCACTAACTCAGGCCAGAAAGACGGGCCCTGGAAAACTTTTTCCTGATACAACATAGATAATCGCGCAAAAAATTTCTTGTACTCATAACCGGTTGAAAGGTTGAGTATGTTCCGGGGTTGAAACACCAGTGGTGCGGTATAATAGTCGTCAATATTTTTGAAAGAATATTCGAAAGTATCCGGATTCCATGTCGATTCAATAATTGTTCTCGGGTATTTTGCCTCTGAGAAAATATATGAATAATTTATGTTAAACACAATACCGCGTAAGACACCTGGCAAATACCATAAAGAGGTTTGCCAATCAATTTCCAGGCCCCTGACTTTAGCATTTTGGGGATTATTCATTTGAGTGAAGATGAATCGATCTTTGGTAGAATTAGGTAAGCCATATTCGCCCGGATCTAAAATAACCCGCTTATCCATTGCAAATATTTTACCCGAAATATCTTTTGTAAAACCTCCTATTGTAAATAACCCTAACTTGTTTTGCCGGAATGAAAAATATAAATCCCAGTTTTTTGAAAGTTCAGGTTTTAATAAAAAATTGTTCCAGACAACATTGGTTGATCCTAGATCCCATCTTGGTGTTATGACATTAAAACTGGGCCGCGAAAGGGTATGCGTATATGCCAGTCTTACACTTAACCATTTGAAAGGCAAATATTTCAAATGAATCATTGGCAATAAGAACTGATCTGAGATAGTCATAGTGGTGTCGGAGCGAACATAATTAATATCTGGAAACGGCAAAGATGAATTTCCTCTTGGAGCAGTGTATTGAGTAACATTTTTCTCGAATCGGAATCCCGGTATTAAGGTTAATTTGCTGCCGATATTGATTTCTCCCATCAGGTAAGCTGCCGATAATTTTTCAATTCCCTTGTAATCGGAAGTGCTTGACAGATAGTCATTGTAATGATACGTTTCACTTATGCCTACCTCATTTTTAACAGTATTGGATAGTACATTCAACACACTGTTCATCAGACCTATATCTCCATATGGACCCATTGTATATTCTCCACCTAAAAATTCGCCCGTATTTGAATTTTTATCCATAAATAACAAGTAGGGCAGGCGCGTGGTTCCTAAAGGAGCTGTCTCCTGCATCCATGGAAATGCGTTTAAAATTGCATCTTTTTCTGTGGTACCACTACCCAGGTTCATTGCTCCGGAATAGTCATTATAATCAAAATCATTGGCTATACGCCTAAACTTACCTCCACCTTTTATATTTCCTGTAATTTGGGGGTTAATTACAAAATTATACTTCAGGTTAAGTTCGCTTTCTAATTGTGATTGCTTACTCAACCCATAGCCATTATTAATACTTGTGAGGTATGCTATTCGATCATTTATTGTTTTATAGTTCATAATCTCTTCCGGAGATATCGGCTTTGAATACACATCACTCGACAAACCATCGCCCTGAACATAATGGAAGCTTACATCATAAGGAGTCTCATTCGACGATAATGAGTGCGACACTTTCCCCATAAGTTCGAGCTTACCGAAATTTTGTATGTATTCCAGAACATTTGTCACTATCAATAATTTATTTTTGGAGTCTCCGGTATTATATTCATGTGTTCTGCCGCTGGTATACATTTCGGAAAATGCATTGTTGGTGGTTGTGCTCTGACTCAATATATTGTTAAACTGTATACTTCCACTAGACAATTTATAATCGAATACAACCGTAGCACCATAGCGGTCACGATTTCGGTAATTATCCACCATCGTTATACCTCCGGTTGTAAGAACATTATTTACATCTATCTCCGGAGTGCGGTAGTGGCCTATAGACGCGTTTAAATCGTTCGAACTACGGTTCCTTTTTTCAATATTAGCCTGTACATAAATGCCGAGTTTATCAGTAAAAAAACGATTACCGACATTACCAACAAACATAAAATCGTTGAAAGTATTTCTTAGATTATTATATCCGCCTTGTACTATGATACTAGATTTTATTCCGGGATCAGCTTTTCGAAGTTTAAAATTGACAGATCCTCCCATATAATTGGCATCTTTGTCGGCAGTAATGGCTTTGGTAACTTCAATCCCATCGAGCGAATAAGGAGAAATCATACTTATATCAACACTTCGGTCGTCACCCCCCGTTGATAGCATAGTAACACCTTCAATGCTAATTCTGTTATATTTAGGCTCCAAACCCCTGATTACCAGCTTGCTTCCTTCACCTCCTTCACGTTGCAACGAAACTCCCGGAAGTCTCGATACGGTTTCGGCTGCATTGGCATCAGGCAGTTCCTGAATACGCTCCGCCGAAACAGCATTCATGATTTCTTTCGAATTCATTTGCTGATTAATCGCTTTCATCTGCCCTTTAGCTTGAGAGGTAATAATAACCTCCGAGGTAAGAATGGCTATTGTTTTAAGTGCTGCATTGACTTCGAGTTTTTTACCGGGAATGATGGTGACAGGTTTTTCCGTTTTTTCAAATCCAAGAAATGAATACACGATTACCTGTGAACCTTCCGGAATTCCGGATAAAACGTAGGTTCCATTTTCGTTCGAAGTGGTTCCAATGGTTGTTCCACTAACTACAATGGAAACAAAAGGTAATGATTTCCCGTTTTCGGCTTCGGTCACTTTCCCATAAACTTCCCCTTTCCCAATCTGACGCTGGACTTTATTCTCTTTTTTGGGATTTACACTACTGAGCAAAGGAATTGAATAATCGACGGATACAATCACCTGGCGGTCATTGATTTTATAGTCGATATGTAGATCTTTGGAAATTTGTGACATAATTTTATCCAAAGTCTCATCTTTTGTATTTATAGAAACTTTATTTTTCTGATCGAGAACATCATCTTTATATAAAAAGATGTAATCGCTTTGACTTTCAATAGTACTGATTACTTCCTTGATTCCGGCATTTTTCAGATTGACTGATAGAAGCGTCTTCTGCGAATATCCGGTCGATGCAGAAACAGTATAGGTCGCTACGAAAATTAAGATTGAAATTAACCGCATGATACGTAATGTACTTCTAAAAAATTCCCAATCCAATCTGGATTGAATGGTGATTTTTTTCATAAATTCGCAATGTTAAAGTTCTAACCGATTTTGACATTTTTCCGGTCGGAAAATGTTACAGCATTTTCCGGCCTTTTTCTTAGTATTTTTATGCCCTGATTTATCTTTTACGTATCAAAATAGTATTCTGTTCTATCTTATACCGGATTTTAACTGCTTCAGCCAGATTATCCATAACTTGATTTAGATTCGCATTTAAGTCAAGTTTACCAGTTATTTTTAATAATTCCAGTTCTTTATCTATGATTACCACTTTGATATTGTAATACCTTTCGAGTTTGGAAACAACATCCGAAAGTGGCAGTTTGTCGAGTTTGTACCACCCTTGTTTCCAGGAAATAAATGATTCGACATCAACATCTTTTACTTCTAATTTAAGTCCATTTTTCTTCAAACCGGCATATTGACCCGGATGCAACATGACTTTTTCCTTTTTAAAAAGAGAGAAATCATTCCGTTCCAATTGAACTTTCCCTGTAACTAAAACTGTTTCAATAACCTCTTCGTCAGGATAAGCCATCACGTTGAAACTGGTTCCAAAAACCTGAATGTTAAGTCCTTTAGTAACAACAATGAATGGTTTTTCCGGGTTTTTAGTGACATCGAAAAAGGCTTCTCCTTCAACAAAAACCTCTCTTTTCCCAGCCTCAAAAACCGAGGGGAAGATCAGCTTGCTCCCGGCATTTAACCAAACTTTTGTCCCATCGCTGAGTGTTAAAAGAGCTTGGTGCCCATTTGGAACAATCATTTGGTTGTTTTTTTTCTTTTCAGTTACCTCGTTTTGGATTACCTGCTTTGCCGTATTATTGGAGTTATCATCTAGTTTGATTTCTGTCCCGTCTTCATTGTACTTAACATACGAGTCTTTACTAATAATATTTACTTTAGTCCCGTTTGCAAGCACTAACTGGCTATTGTTTTCGCCTGTGTTGTTAATAATCTCAGTAGCATATTTCTGATAATCCGACTGCCTGGTGTCCATAATAAAGTATACTGTAGCCGCACTTCCAAGGGTTAGGATAAAAATGGCCGCGTAACGTAGTATGCGGTTTAGCCTGAATATCCGCTTCTGCGTTTTTATTGGAGTAAAATTTTCCTGATATTCACTCCATTTTTGGTTGAGAAACTCAGCATATTCAATGTCTTCCTCTTTGTCTGTTTCCCAATTTCCTTTTATTTCATCAAATAAAACTTCATTCCCGGCTTTTTCATTAATCCAATTAAGTAGCATCATTTCTTCATCGGCAGAAGCTATACCTTTCAGGTATTTTCTGATTAGAATCTGATGCTGAGTTTGGCTATTGTTCATTTTATTTTCTTATAGAGTTCAATTAATACGTAGAGTTTCGGTTTTCCCCAACCTCATTTTGATTTTTTTTTTGATTTATTCAAAAAACTGCAATCGCTTATTTATACCGGGATTTCAAACCGTTTTTTATGTAAGTCGGAAATGGCGTGAAGAGATTATTGAAATAAACAGGTGATTAGTCAATCTTAGTTAGGATAAAAATCAAGAATAAATAATACTCTTTCCTGAATTGACTTTTTAAGATTGAAATTCCTTTAGCCAGGTGTTTTTCAACCATGGTTGTTGAAATGATGAGTTTTTCGGATATTTCACGATTTTTAAGGCCCTCGAACCAACGCATACGGAAAACGATTTTACATTTTTCGGGCATCGTCTCAATTGCTACCTCGATCGACTTTTTCAGATCTTCTTCAATATTGTTTTCCGATTTACTCCCCAGAAAATCATAATAGTAAAGTTGTTGAGTTTCGGTTTCTTTGGCCTCATTAATGTATTTTGCTTCAACGAGTTGATGCCTTAAATGATCCAGGCAGGCGTTTTTTGCATTTTTCATTAAAAAGGCAGAAATTGATTTTTCACTATCAATTTCTTCGCGCTTTACCCACAAAGTTGTGAAAACACCCTGAACCAGATCTTCGGCAAAAAGGTCGCTATTAACAAAAGTCCGCACATATGCATATAATCGGGAATAATAATTTCGGAACAGAAGCTCAAATGCATCAAAATCACCATTACGCAACTTTGTATTTAAGTCTTTCGCAGGAAGATATGAAGCTTTAAATGGCATAGGAGTGTTTACCGAAAATTAAAATTCAAAAAACAATGCAGGATTTTCCCGGTTTAGAGCGAAATGCAGATTGTGATTGATGTGCCAAAAATAAGTATTTCAGATATAACTTTAACGTAATAAGCTACTATAGTTTCAGGGTAACCGCAGATTGATCATTTGATACTGGAAACGGGAAACCATATTCATTCTAATAGAACCGCAAACCTTAGGGGCATTTGAAGCATGCAATAAAGCAATTGAACTTGAATGTTTCCATTGGAATGCATTTTTAATCCGAGCAAATAGTATGTTTAGATTTAGAAAATATAATGTAGCCATGTTGGATTATAACCTGGGTATTGAGTATGCCGAAGTATGTTGTGATTTTGTTAAGCTTATTGATCTATATTCAAATAGGGGAAAACGAAATATGTTTTAGGTGACTTATTAGGTGCATATACTGACTTTGAAAAAGCAATTAATCTGGGACATGATACAGGGATAGATGATAATTACGTTTTGGATCAAAAAGAAACAGTTGAAAAAGAACTAATAAAATCCCCGGACAGCCAGCCAATTAAGCATTAGCGGCTATTATAAGGCAGAATCAGCTCTCCATGAGAGTATTTAAAGCTCATACTTAAAGAAATACGAGCCATAACTTCAGCTTAATTGAGCCATAAACTATCGCATACTCACTATTAGAGCTCATTCTGGCTACAAATAGAGCTCATTAATGAAGATAATTGAGCCACATTCACCATATTTGTAACCTATAAATAATGTAAAATGGAAAAATCATCATTCGATAAGTGGAGTTTAATACTTGAATTCATAAAATCGAACCCTTTCCTATCATCAAAGGAAATTCATATAGGACTTAATGTTGAAATAGGTTATGCTATTGTATAACGATCCTTACAAAGATTAATTTCCGAAAACCTAATCATATCTTCCGGAAAAGGAAAAGGCACTAAGTGTCAAATTAGTCAGGCTTATGAATTACTTCGACCCGTTGAAATGGAAGAGTATTTTAAAAAGGAAATTGATGAAAGGAAAATAAAAGAAAGCTTTAATTAATCATGTGATTTTTTTTACATAGATACATATTAAGTAAAGACAATTAAATAATGTCTTATAATCTGAAAATTGCAACCAACCAGTCCCTCTCCCGCAGAGAGGGATTTAGGGAGAGGTCTTAGTTCGAAAATAGTACATTATATTGTTCCAGTAACTTATCTGAAGAGAGGCAAAATAAAATATGCACTTAATGACCTTTTAGGTGCTTTCCATGACTTTAAATCAGCTGTTGAAACTGATCCAAATGCTAAAAGCATATTGTCACTCAAAGAAAAAACCGAAAACGAACTTATTAAATTCCTGGAAAGTTCGCCAACTATGAATTAGCGGTAATAATAGACAAAATTGCTTCTATTAAAGCATTTTAAAATTCTATTGCGGCTAAAGCGTTTAAATGACTTTGTTTCGGCTTGTAGAGTGCTTTCTTCGTTTTTGGGAGAATAGCTTGTACAGGTTCATTAAATAGAATATGGCGTCTAATTTACGCACAAACGCCAATTAAACACACCAGTCTTCGCCAAGGTAATTTGATCACACTATCGTTATTTCAAGCAGCGGTTTGTGGTGAATTATTTTAACCGCTGTAGACTGGTAAATTAATCAACTCTGACCAAATCAATACCAAATGCGAAATATTATTCTCTTACCAACTGCTTATTGTTTCCAGATATTAGCTAATAATTGCCCTATGTCCTTCAAAAAAACAATTTGTCTTGCTTCAATCTGAAGAATAATATTTCTAATTAAAACTGGTAAGCTTCCCGAAGAAAAACCAGGTCTTTTCCCAAATCTGACATTTAAAGGTTTGAATGTATGGGATTTTTCTACTTTACAGATTCAATTTATATACACTAACCCCTTCTTTCTATGATTCTTAGCTTCGCCTCAGTATGTTCCGAAAATGCGTTACAATGTTTTAAAAATTCTTGCATTTCATTTATTTCATCTCCATAAATAGTTGAGCTGAATTCATGGGCTTTTTGTAACATTTTGATATATGGTGCTGTATCATTTTGTCTTGTTAATCTTCTGAGTGCTCCCATATAATCATCCCTGAAAACAGTTGGAATGATTATTTTCGACTGACCCTCTTTTACCAATTCCGCATTCATCATAACCCTCGCAATTCTTCCGTTACCATCCAAAAAAGGATGTACTTCACTTAATATAAACATCATAAATGTTGCCCTTGAAAATGGATGGTCAAGTGCATTATACAAATCGAAACTTTGTATCAGTGTTCCTTTTACCAGGTTAAAATCCACAAAGGATGTATTCCCTGCAAAATTGTTTTTGTCTTTAAAAATACCCGGATTTTTCTCTTCTCTGGCACTGAGCAAAATTTTATGGCGGTATGATAGCATATTAATCAGTTCTTCCGGTGATTGAGGCGTAACAGACATTTCCTGCCTGTTCGAAACAATTTGATAAGTGCCTAATACATCATGACTGTCTTCATTTCTTGCTGCCAGTGGTTTGTTTGTTTTAATAATCTGTCTAGCTTCATCAATTTCGAAAACAGTTCCTTCAATATAGTTTGAAAAATAACTTTCAAAAAATGCAAAGTTCCGGAAGGCGGTAGCGCTGGTATTTTTGTCTGGCCTGATTTTAAATTCCTGTTTTTGTAAATCACGAAAAAGCTCTTCAAATAATTCCATTCTGCCCGGGTCATATGGTGACCCGAAAGCTCTGGCAATGGCAAGTGGTGAGGATAGTATTTTTGTTGTATGTGTTGTAAGAAGGGCACTTATTAATTTGTTCAGACGTTCAAATTCCTTTTGCATGTTAAGTTCTACCGCAATAATTCTTGCTCTGTCTCTTACTTTATTTAATTCATCTTCACCGTTTACCCTGATGATTTGTTCTAATTTATCTTCAATTTCAGGCAAGGTCAGGCACTTTGAAGTTGGTCCAGTATTTTTTGATGATTGAAGATTTTCCAGAAATGCTCTGGGCTTTTGAGAGGCATACAATTCACCTGTAAACACATTATCGCCGTTAATGGGAGCATGCCCTTCCAGAAACTGAATGGTGATGCCTGGCAATGAAAGCTTTTTAGTATATGAGTAAGTTAAAAAAATATGACCAGTTTTTGTAGGTTGAAATTCAAAGGCTGAGCGGTGGCTTAACAACACACCGGGGTATAGTTTGCCAAGTATCCTGAATAGATTCCTTCTCACTATATCCTCAACTGGTTCTTTGAGGTTTGATGAATAGACTCTTGGGGCAATCTTTCTGATTTTGCCTTCCTTTTCCAGTTTTGAAATTTGCTTTGATATCCTGGATTCAGAAGAACCAAAGATTATTTCCTGTAGGTGTATTGGTAAAATATTTTCCATTATATAAGCATTAAATAACAAAATTAGAAAATATATTCCACTAAAGAGATGTTTTTAGAAAATATATTCCAGAATAAAAGGAGTATTGGAAGCAAATATTTTCCACTAAATGAGAAATGCATACAGCAAATGATAAATATTTTCCATTAGGAATAATAAAATAGAAAATATTTTCAAGTTTTTGTACAAAGTTTTATGTCATGTTTACCCGGAAAAAAGATTTGTTGCCATTTGTGGCATTTCTTTGTGATCATTCAACTTCAGATTAGTGCACCCGACAGGGAACTTTAGATATATGAACTATGAATATATACCTAGGGTATATTGTTGTTGCTTTATGAAACATTTATACCCTTAAGGGTGTATTTCAACATAATTAAACTATATTTGTACCCGTAAGGGTATATTTTATGTCGATACGAGAATTTGTAAAAGAACGAAGAAGGCTTGTTCACCTAACCCAGCCAGAATTGGCAGAAAAGGCTGGTGTTGGCCTGCGGTTTGTCCGCGAACTTGAACAGGGCAAAGAGACTTTGCGTTTAGATAAAGTCAACCAGGTCTTGAAATTATTTGGCTCTGAAGTAGGTGTGGTCCCTTCGGTCCGAAAGATACAACTTGAAGATTTAAGATGATATTAGAATAGATAAATGCTTAATATATAATTATTTAGAATAAATCTTGTTCACGGAATGTGAACATTCTTTTTTAATGAACATTGCATTAAAATAAGACAAGTTGGGATCGAAATAATACTGTTTTTTTTTCTAAACTATATGATCCAGGTGTCCAATTTAGGTGTCTAATTTAGGTGTCTAAAAAGCGAAATCCCCTGTAAATCAATGACTTACAGGGGAAAAGCGCGGTCCGGACGGGAAAAACGAATCTTACCCTATCGTACATTAAACATTCATAAGTGTCAGAATATAACACTATTACCATTATATTCCCTTATACTATCGTATCATAATCCAACATAAAATGATTGTTCAGCTTCCCTTTTCGCGCACCACAACAAAATAAAAATCAAGAAAAATTCAATAAATTATGTACAAATCTGGGTAAACCGGCTGTTCTGACCACCCAGCGACTTTTTATATAAACCACCTCGCATTAATCATTTATAATGCTACAAAGAAACAAATAAAATCGGCGAAGTCTGGATGTATTGATTATTTATCCAATCATTAGGCCAAATTTAAAATGGCGCTTATATTAGCCATTATGAAAACACTCATTGTTCATCCTGAAGATGATACCACCAAATTCCTGACTGGAATTTATGCAACCCTGACAAATAAAACTATCATTACCGGTGGAGTAACCAAAGTGGAGTTGCAGAAACATATTGATGTTAATGACCGGGTACTTTTGCTGGGCCACGGCACACCAATGGGTTTGCTATCTATGAACCGATTTCCAGATTGTGGTTCATATATCATTGATTATTCGATGGTTGAATCCATCAGAAGTAAGAAAAATAATGTTTTTATCTGGTGTAACTCTGACGAATTCGTCCATCGACACTCGCTTGAGGGGGTTTATTCAGGTATGTTTGTTAGTGAATTGTGCGAAGCTTGGTGTTTTGATTTCTTGGATATTGATCAGGACAGTATAAATGAATCAAATAATGAATTCTCAGCGATTGTATCCAAACATATAGACGAAAGGGTTGATGTGTTTTATAAGAATGTAATAGCTGAATATGGTGTTCTAGCCAAGAGAAATCCGATAGCCCTGTTTAACCTTAACCGGTTATACCTTACAATATCGGATCATAATGTGTGTCCTATTAAGGTTGGGAATACACTTTAGTTTCATTTAGAATTAACAAATCAACATTATGGATGCTATTAAATTCGTAGCCAACTACGACTCATACCTCGAAGAAATCAGATCTGTAGTCAAGATGGAACTGTATCCAATAATTGAAGAACTACAACAAATAGATCCTCACGATACAATTGGACCTGATACTTGGTTCCATTCTGAAAACGATGCCAGAGGAATTGTATGGGGTATGTTTATTAAGAGAGATCGGGTATCTACCAAAGGTTGAATCTTTTTAGGCAAGGTTCGTAAAACTACATTGCTTTTGAACTTGCTTGTATATAGCATAATGGATCTAGGACCTGTAACAACTTTTTGGGCAAGTGCCCAGAACCAACTATACGCTTTTATTTTTATATAAAGTAGGGCGTACAAACTGGATTTGACGACTGATCTGTCCCTAGCAATGTTTCACAAAAAACCCTATTAAGCATATTCTATTTGAGCCTATTTGAAATTATTTTACTTTGGAATGTGATTTAAATTTGCTTCTGTTCATATAGTGTGCACCATCAAATAAGGTTGATATCAATAGACCTTGTGGTCTAAAATAATTTAAAGGTAAAAGATTGAGCCATAATTATTTTAATCGGGAGAACAAATGGCACTTAAATGTTTTACATTTGTAATACTCAAAATACTCCAATAGCTATGATTACCTGCAGCAATCTATTCTTTCTCATCCCTGTTCCACTGAAAGGTAGATTTGGCATACAACAGTCTGTCCATTCCAATTCCACACCACTTCTGCATACTCTGATTCCTATCCTGTTTTCAGGGTAGATTGTTGAATTTCTATTCACGACTGTTGAATTTATTATTTACATCAAAACTTAATAATATGAAAAACCTAATCTTCTCTATTTGCATTTTTTTCTGTACAAACTTTTCGGTAAATGCACAATCAGATTTTGAGTCAGAATCCGATGTGTTATACTATTTGGATACAAAAGGAAGTTTTTCAAATGAAAATTCAGGGATTACTTTATCGTTTTCAGATATGGCTACTAATTTAAGTACTGGCCGAGCAAAATATTATCAACCAGAAGTTATAGTAATTTCTAATAATATCGCTTATGTTACATATGTTTCATCAAGCTATTCAGGGTTGTCGGCGAGTTTTAAGGTTGATTCAAAACAAAATATTCTAATCGATAGGAAAGATAGAACTATATATAGCGCGTATTCTTACGAGTCGTCAGATAATAGTAATTCTAATAATGAAAATACAGAAAGGCAAACTGTAACATTACATTCTAAAACAAATTCAAAACCAGCGGCAAGTAAATCTCAAGGAACTAAAAAATATGTTTTGCCACCAGTTGAGACAACTCCTTTTATAGAGGATTCACCCAGACCGCAAACAGTAAATAGCAATATAAAAGTTAAGACTTCTACAGAAAATAGTTCTGATAAAATTAATAATGTTTCTGCTACTGTTGATGTAATGCCTTCTTTCCCAGGTGGAGAAGCAGAACTTAATAAATATCTTGCTGAAAATATTATTTATCCTCAACAAGCTTTCGAAAATGGCATACAAGGTACCGTTTATGTATCATTTATAGTCGATTTAAAAGGTAATTTAACGGATGTTAAATTACTGCGAGGAATTGGCTCTGGCTGTGATCAAGAAGCGTTACGAGTTGTTCAAATGATGCCACAGTGGCATCCGGGTCAGCAAAAAGGGAAGATAGTTCCGGTTCTGTATAAGATGCCAGTTTATTTTAAATTACAGTAAATGTTTTAGACGGATTCGAATGGTGAATATGCCAATTGATCTGACTACCTTGATCCATTATATATTCGCCTCTTTGTGCCACTCATCATAACGGAATAAGGTGTTCAATTAAAATCGGCTAAGACTGGACATTTAGAGTTTTTTATACTAGCCTTAATAATTCACAAAACTATGCCATACTGTGAAAATTGCGGAAATAAACTTTCCGAAACAACAAAATTCTGTTCTAAATGTGGAGAACAAGTTAAAACTACAGAGGAGCAGAATTTAGGAGAACGAAATGAAAGTATAAGAGATTTGAACAGTGTTGCTCAACCTCAATCAACTATTTCTGATTCTGTTCGCATCCAAGAAACAGAAATCCAAAACTTGGATAGTGAAAAGATAAATGGAGAAACTGTTATTCCATCATTGGATCTTATACCAGCATCAATCAAAGATGGACAAGGAGTTTTGAAAGTTGGTTTTATTAATCGACAGGGTCAATGGGTGATTCAGCCTTCATTTGACTTCGAAGATGGTTTTCGTTTAGACGATACCGCACGGGTAGGATTAAACAGCAAATGGGGAATTATTAATTCTCAAGGCCATTGGGTCATCCAACCTTTGTTTGACACTATTGAGGAATTTGACGAAAAAGATTATGCACCGGCAAAAATTGCTGGTAAATGGGGCTGTATTAACCGTCAAGGTGAATGGGTTATACAACCTATGTTTGATGGTCTCGTTAGGTTTGATGAAAAGGATTATGCCAATGCAAAACTTAATGGTAAATGGGGCTGTATTAATCGTCAAGGTCATTGGGTTATACAACCGAGGTTTGATTATCTCAATACGTTTGATTCGAAAGATTATTCCCACGCACAAGCAAATGGCAGAAGCGGCTTTATAAATAGGCAAGGTGAATGGGTCATTCAGCCCATTTTTGATTCTAATTCGGATTTTGATGTAAAGGATTATGCTCTTGCAGAATCTAAAGGTAAATGTGGTTTTATCAATCGGCAAGGCGAATGGGTAATTAATCCAGTATTTGATAATGTTTTTGATTTTGATGCAAAAGATTTTGCTTGTGCAAAATCTAATGATAAATGGGGATTTATCAACCGCCAAGGCCAATGGGCTATTCAACCAATATTTGATTCATCTTGGGGTTTCGATGAAAAGGATTTGGCTCGAACACTATCAAAATCCAAAAGCGGTTTTATCAATCGTCAGGGCCAATGGGCAATTCAGCCTTTGTTTGATTACCTCGACATTTTTGATGAATTTGATTTTGCTCCGGCCGCAGTGGATAACAAATACGGTTTCATCAATCGTCAGGGGAACTGGGTTATTCAGCCTATTTTTGATGAAGCACTGAGTTTTGGTAAATGTGATTATACTGAAGCACAGTTAAATGGCAAATGGGGTTGCATTGATCGCCAAGGTCAATGGATGATTCAACCCATTTTTTTGATGCTGGAAAAAGGAGGAAATGAGCTTTTAAAAGCGGCAATTACCAACAAATACGGGTTTGTTGATAAATTCGGTAATTGGATCATACAACCCCAATTTGATTATACTAAAACGGATTTTGAAGGCGATGATATGATTTGGGATGAAGACAATAACGATTGGGATGAAGACAATAACGATGAGGATGAAGACTATAACGATGAGGATGAAGATTATAACGAAGAGGATGAAGATTATAACGAAGAGGATGAAGACTATAACGAAGATATGGATGGTTCTCCTATAAAACCTAAAGATGGAGCTGGTATTAGATGATTTTATTATCAGCCTTTGTGTGTGTGGGGGGGGGGATAAGCTATTGTTGGTTTTGTCCGATTGAAAGAAAATAACTTAACTTTGACCTAACCTGAATAATTCACAAAACTATGTCATACTGTGAAAATTGCGGAAATAAACTTTCCGACACCGCTAAATTCTGTAAAAGCTGTGGTGAGAAGATAAATAACATTTCTCCAACAACAGAAATTCAATCTAAAGAGACTATACCCCAGTGGAGTTTAGAAACTTTTCTTGAAGACAATCCCCCAGATGAAAAAGGTATAATTACTTGCCCAAGATGTATGGGAAAAGGAAACGTTGACATTGATGATATAAAAAGATTGTCGATGGAACATAATTGGAGTCCAGGAGAGTGTATATACTGCGATGGAATTGGTTTAGTAAATATCAAGATAACAGAAACATCTAGCGTTGATGATGAGATTCATTTTTCTGATGCTCAGATGAAAACATTAGAAAATCTTTCTAAAGTCGCTGAAAGCCGTCAAGGTGCATATTGTTTCTATGACGATTATCATTTTGATGAATATTTTGGAAATTTGCCCAAAGATTATAATCTGTATTTAGCGGACCGTATTCCCAAAAGTAAACTTAATGCCTTTTTTTCAAAATATCAATTCAATTCTAAAGATAAGATACATTTTGATGATTCAAGTGAATACTCACCCTATGTGTATTTTGAAGACCAAATGTCAGATGACGGAGCGAATAGTTTTCTGATAGAAGTCTTGGACAAAAGTGATGATTGGTTTGATAATGGTAATATTCGATTAATTATTAATAATGGCTATACCTCGCTGGGTATCCATTTTTCTCTTATAGATAAAATTGAGCAAATCGACACAAAATTGATGATTGAATATTATTATCAAGGAAAAACAGAGAACTTTCAATTTTCTTTTCCCAATTGTGCTTATGTATTGTCAGCTTTAAGACACTTTTTTTATGATTTTAAAGATAGAGATAATAACGAAGATGAAGACGAGTTGGACGAAGATGACTCAATTATGCCTCTTGATTTTGAAAGGTATTTTGGACATCTTACCCAAAGATTTAAAGTATATTTAGGTGAAAATATACCAAATAAAAAGACAAATGCTTTTGCAAATAATTTTTTAAAAAGAATGCCAGATATTGCATCTTTTGATTACAACACCTTTTATGTATATTATGATGATACACTTATGGGTAAAGGTGATACTGGATTTCTAATTGCTTCCTTTGATAATGATATTCAAAATAGTAAGCTATTTGTTCTTTCATCTGACGGAACTGCTGTGTTTGCCAGTCTTTCGATTATTACATCCATTACTCACAGGAAATCTACTTTTATGATGGATTTTATAAATCCGGGAGATAAAAATCCAACATCTGTTACTTGTGAGTTTGGTGGGTGTGATTTAGTTTTAGAAGCACTAATGAATTTTTATAATTTTTACTTTAAGAATGATTTCGAAAAAGAGAAGAATATTGTCATTCCTACTTCTCCGATTAAACCTAAAGATAGTGCCGGGATTCGGTAACATAATGATTCAGAAATATGAAGTACACTAAAAGTGAATTTGCACAAGAAATCAGAAGACTTTATCCAAATGACTATAATGATTTGTCGGATAAGGATCTTGTATCTCTCTGGCTAAATAAGTTTCCAAATGACAAAGGAAAGATTAAATCAAGCACAGGATGCGGGTTTGAGATAGCAGTAACTATAGTTGTTATAATTTGCGCTATTTTTATTCCTTTCTTGTGGATATTGGTTATTGGTATCGTGATATACCTGATTCCTAAGGTATTAAACTCTTGGACTTCCAATGATAACATTTCTCCAATAAGGCCGAAAGATCAAGATAGAGCTGGTATCAGATAACAAATTTTCGTTCCGATGAAGAACACGATAAATGAGTTTATTTAACTTGAATAATACAAACCCCAATATATAAATCAAACATTATGGCTTTTTGTGAAAATTGCGGCCAAATAATATCTCAGACAACAAGATTCTGTTCGACTTGTGGAGAAAAAGTTAAACATTTTAAAGGTTCAACCAATGTTGTAGACTATACACCAAAAGACGCAAATTATAGTAAAAGCTCACTTTTCAAAAATATTGTGAGAACAAATATTTATTTTCTTGCAATTATTATCCTCATATTCCTAAATGGAATGATTGTTTTTTATGTAATCTTTCATCCTGGGCTCATCTTATCCTATTATAGGTTGTCTTGCTACTATTATGATCCTGATACAAAAACGTTAATCTCTTTCATTATATTCTTTGATTTAATGGCAATAGTTCTTAATTATAAAAATATATTTTTGTCAATTCTATTTATTTTGGATATTGTTTATATGGTCGGATTATATTATTTCCCTGATAGTTATTTCACGTATGGTGAAAATTACTATTTTAATCTCAATTATGTATCCTTAGTATGCACTATTACATTAATCCTATTAAATCTCTTTGCACTCTATAAATACATTAATAATTTCTTCGTAAACAAGGACTTAATAAAGCATCAGATTATTAAGAAGAAAATTGAAATCCCCACTCCTTATATAAAACAGAAAGATCGAGATGGTGCAGGAATCCGATAATTTAAAAATTTTGATATATGAAGTACACAATAAATGAATTCGCCACAGAAATAAGAAAATCGTATCCGGGAGATTACGATGATTTATCAGATATAAAACTCGTGGAACTGTGGCTAAAGAAATATCCTAATGATAAAGAAAAGATCGGATCAAATATAGTAAATCAATCACAAGAAGATAGCCTATATTTCTCATTTCTAGGATTAATTTCAGCAGCGCTATTTGGATTTATTGCCTACAAATTATTTGAAGTCTTAAATTATATTGATGTCTTAGAGCAAGAGTATAGTAACAATATGTTTTTTCAGCTTTTTGTAAACTGGTTCAAAACCACAAGCCAATATAGTTCTGAATATGTTGATCAGCATTACTCAAATTTTAAAAATTTCACGTTAATTATTTTTATAAGCTATATCGTAAAGACATTAATTTCATTAAGACATACCTTTTTTACTAAACGAAAGAACTCCAAGTATTTTATATATTCCTTTATTTTACTTGAAGTGATATGTTTTGGGTTTGCTTTTGGATTTGATCCGTTCTCAGACTACCTCAAATGTGTTCTTATTCTTGGTATTCCAACGGGTATAGGTTATTTGCTTCTGATGGAAGGGTGACCAAACCTTATTAACTGAGTAACATTGACCTTCCTGTGAAATATCCTGTATGCTTGGGTAGACAATCTATTAGATGAGTCTCAGCCGATCTTAATCGCCATCAAATTTCCTGTTTTAATTGCAGTCCTGTTTTAATCCCCAAATCATTTATTTTAGGATACTTACGATGGGTGCTCTTGTCCTATTAAAACCCAAAGAATAATAGCAGGGCGGTTTTTACAATAAGAACCTGAAATTTGGTGTTTCACACCGAGATTGGTGGTAATTTATGCCAATTGTTATAGTTGCCTAAAAACATTTTTGGGACTTGTTTTTGATAATTCGGGCAAGGGGTTCAAGTTTTACTGGGTAACTCAGCCTGACTAGCCACCCCGTGCTGATTTATCTTGACCCCAATGGTGATTACAATTGGTAATATAATAGGTAAATATAAAACTGGCTGAATTTAAATGAGGCTTATAGCTGGATTACTATTTTTAGTCATAAAATATTTGGTGGTACAGCAAATGTATTTTACTTTAGCGTTTATAAATTAAAACTATGGACTCTATTGAATTTGGTGCCAAATACAACAAATACCTCAATGAAATCAAATCAGTAATCAGGCCTGAATTATTTTCGGTTATTGATGACCTTAAATCTAAAGATCCCCAAGACTTCATAACCCGTGATACCTTGTTCCAAAATGAAAATGACGCTAGGGGTTTCGTTTGGGCTATGTTTGTTGATGGAGTAAATAAATATTCTTTTCAAACGATAACAATAGATATAGAGGATATTGAAACCCTTGATGACATAGAAATGTTTTTCATTCTTCTTGAAAAAGAGCACATATCTTATAGTCCAGAATCATCTTTTCTTGACATCACTAATACAGATCTTGATGGGAATTCAACAGTCCAGACATTCACTTTAGAGGAGGGTGAACGCCTTGATATGCTAATGGGAAAATGTAGAGATTTAGTTGATGAATTGGATGTAAATATTTTTGAGATTTGTAAAAGAGCAAATCGAATAGTGAGAGGAAAAAACGCTTGGAACCAGTCACCTCCGGAGCAGTAATTTAAAACCAAATTTATGCTGGTCTTTTTACTTAAGCGTGCTATACCATTTTATTAGATACCTGTTTATACGAAGTTTCCAAATTTCTCAGCCAAATAAACGGACGTTTATTTGATATCATAAAAGCAGGGGAGGCTGACGGGTTTTTAGGAAGTAATTTCACTGAATAATTATATGGGGGAGTATTATTTAGTTTAGGTAAGCTTCAACCGATTTGTGGATACCTTTTCCGGAATCAACATCCTGTCGCTTTTTTGCTTCTCGAAGTATGTACCCGGATTTCTTTCGTTTTTTGGAATCTTTACTCCCAACCGGACGTCCAGCTGTTTTACCCTGTGCTTTAGCACGTCTTAAACCTTCGATAGTTCTTTCACGGATCAGTTCACGCTCAAACTCAGCAAAAGCAGAAAGAATTTGAAAGTGTAATTTACCAGCAGCAGTAGAAAAGTCCAGGTTATCGGAAACAGAAATGAAACCAATTCCCTTATCCAAAAGCTCCTTTGTGTCCAAAATAAGCTCAGTACTTGACCGAGCCCACCTGTCAAGTTTGTAGACAATTACGGCATCATACGTATTTTGTCTGAGTTTGGCCAGTAGGGCTTGTTTCACAGGTCTTGTTTTACGAGTAGATTCCACTTCTTCATACACATCAAAAGAGTAATTATTTTTTTCAGCAAAGTCTACTAACCGGATTCTTTGATTGTCAACCGTCTGTGTTTGGCTACTGACTCTGAGATAAAGTGCTACATTTTTCATTTTCGTTAATTTGCTGGTTATGAGCTAATTTAGATATTTTTATCGAGACTGCCTAATTTAAAGACCTTAAACTTTAGCAAAATTTGTTTGGCTGTCGATATTACCATATTCTTTGGATAAAGTATGAATCTATCAAACCTCAATAATAACTTTGGTGATTTCGAAAAGGTGGCTACCTTTAAACTCTGAATTTTTTATATACAATATGACACAAAAACAATTAGAAGACTACCTGTGGGGTGCTGCTAACATCCTACGGGGAATGATTGATGCGGCTGACTTTAAGCAATATATATTCCCATTACTTTTCTTTAAACGTGTTAGTGACCTGTGGGACGAAGAATATCAAATTGCTTTGGATGAAGGTGATGGTGATCTGAGTTATGCCGAATTTGCCGAAAACCATAGGTTTCAAATACCGGCAGGATGTCATTGGGATGATATTCGTAAAAAAACCATTGATGTTGGTGCCGCTTTACAACAAGCGTTGAATGGTATCGAAAAAGCCAACTTCGAAATGTTGCACGATGTCTTTGGTGATGCTCAGTGGACGAACAAACGCCGTATGAGTGATGAGAAAATGCTCGACTTGATTGAGCATTTCAGCCAGATGAATTTAGGTGTCGCCAATGTACCACACGATATAATGGGAGAAGGGTATGAATACCTGATTAAGAAATTTGCTGATGACAGCGGACACACAGCGGCCGAGTTCTACACTAACCGCACCGTTGTAAAACTAATGACCCAAATTACCGATCCACAAAGTACTGAGAGTATCTATGATCCTACGTGTGGGAGCGGTGGGATCTTATTGAGCTCAGCACTTCACCTTAAATCCCAGGGGAAAGAGTACCGGACATTGAAACTTTTTGGGCAGGAGTTGAACCTGATTACATCAGCCATTGCCCGTATCAATATGTTTATGCACAATGTTGATGAATTCCTCATTGTACAGGGTGATACATTGGACAGCCCACAGATACTGGAAAACGACGAACTCAAGAAGTTCGATGTTGTAATGGCGAACCCGCCATATTCTGTAAAGAAATGGAGCCAGCAAAAATGGATGAATGATCCATTCGGACGTAATATCTGGGGAACTCCGCCACAAGGTTGTGCCGACTATGCTTTCCAACAACACATTATGAAAAGTTTAAATCCGGAAACTGGTCGTTCAGTTGTGCTTTGGCCTCACGGTGTTTTATTCCGTGACTCAGAAAGCGGTATCCGTAAACGAATGATTGAAGAAGATTATGTTGATGCGGTTATTGGATTAGGTAAAAACCTTTTCTACAACAGCAGTATGGAAAGTTGTTTGCTGGTATGCCGGATGAAAAAACCGGAAGAACGTACAGGTAAAATTATTTTTATTGATGCAAAAGACGAATTACGGATTGAACGCACCAATGCCTGGCTGGAGCCACACCATTTAAAAAAAATCAGCGATGCTTATTGGAATTATAAAGATGCCGAGGGTTTCGCCAAAGTAATGACTACAAGAGAGGTATTAGAAAACAATGGGAATCTGAGTCTACAATTATATGTAAAACAGGGTGCTGTAGATAATAAACATATTACTAAAGACTTGATTACTGATATAAAAACCAATCAAGCCCAAATTAATTCTACACTGGACAATTTATTTACTCAACTAAAGAACATAGGGATAGAAGTATGAAGTTGAGAAAAGACAAATGGGAAATTGCACGGCTTGAGGATTTAAGTCAGGATATTGAATATGGTATAACAGCAAGTTCAGACGATACAGGAAACACAGTACTTTTAAGAATAACAGATATAAATGAAACTGGTAGATTAAATGATGGGCTAAGATTTACCACAGTAAATGAGAAAACTTATGCTAAATATGAATTAAAACAAAATAATGTCTTAATCGCTCGAAGTGGAGCAACAGCAGGAAAACCATACATACACAAATCGGGTGAAAGATTTGTTTTTGCTTCATATTTGTTAAGGATATTATTGAAAGAAGACAAAATTAATCCAGATTACTTTTTTAGTTTTCTTAATTCGCCAAATTATTTAAAACAGCTTAATGGAATTAAAATAGGCTCTGCACAACCCAACGTAAATACTACTAATCTTGGCACATTAAAAATACCTGTTCCACCACTCGAAGAGCAAAAACAAATAGCTTCCCTTTTTCAATCCATAGAAACTTCTATGGAGTATGTTGAAGGTCAGGAGAAGAATTTAATGCAATTAAAAAATAATTTGCTTCGAGATCTTTTTAGCGAAAAACAACATTTTGGTCATCATTTAAAAGAAAAAGATTTTGAAACAGTAAAGTTTGATAAAGTAGCTATTAATATTTCGGAAAGAGTTGAACCAAAGAAAACGACACTTATAACTTATGTCGGCTTGGAACACCTGGACGCAGACAATCTTAGGATCGAAAGAACCGGAACACCTGATGATGTAATAGGAACAAAACTAAAAATTTACAAAGGAGATATCATTTTCGGCAAGCGTAGAGCTTATTTACGCAAAGTAGCTGTATCACATTTTGATGGAATTGCTTCTGCTCACAGTATGATTTTAAGAGCCAACGAAAAGTATATAGAGAAAGACTTTCTTCCCTATTTTATGCAGTCCGATACATTTATGAGCCGGGCCGTTCAAATTTCGGAAGGTTCACTCTCACCAACAATTAAGAATAAAACGCTTGCCCAACAAGAATTCACACTACCGAAAAAAGAAAAACAAAAGGAGTTGATATCCATATTCAAGCAGTTTGATTTAACAATGGATCAACTGAAACAGCAAAAAACAACTCTGAAGAACTTAAAGCAGAAATTGTTGGATGATATATTAGGATAAATTATGGTTATACGAAACGCTGAAGTTGGCTATAATACCAATCTGGCATCTGAATACCTGATGATGAGTTTATTATTCCGTGCTGGAAAGGATGCCTATCTTTCTCTTGGTAATAAGAAAGGGGTTGATATTATAGTTAAAACAAATCAAGGTTCTATATGTGTTATTGAAGTAAAAGGAAATAATAAAAGAAACGATTGGTTGATCGGCAGTAATGGAACATTTCCGAATAAACCTAATCTGCTGTTTGCTTTGGTTCTATTTAACGGTAAAATAAATGATATCAATTCCCCTGCTGATTTTTGGTTAATTCCGTCCGAAATTTTAGCACAAGATTCAGAACATAAAATTGCCAGTAACAACAAAACAGTTTTTATCTCTTTTAAACGCATTCAGGCCAATTATAAAGAATATCAGAATACATTTATTAAATTGGATGAATATTTGAACAGTCATTAATCATTGAGTTATGGCTTTTAACGAACAAAACAGTGTCGAACACTTTATCGTTCACCACCTAACCGGTGTAAATCTTAATACCATCCATAATGGTATGGCCCACGAAGATGCAGTACCATACGTTGATAAAACTCAATGGAGGTACATTCAACCTGACATCTTGCCAAGGGATATTTCAGATGTATTGTGGGAGAAGGAATTAAAAGATTCTTTGTGCCGGATTAACCCATTTATAGCGTCCAATCCTGAACGGGCTGACGATGTGATACATAAACTTCGTGCAATAATTATCACTGTAGGAAATGTGGGGTTGGTTCGTGCCAACGAAGAATTCGCCCGTTGGCTTCGCAACGAAGTCTCTATGCCTTACGGCAAGAACAACCAGCACATTATTGTTCGGCTGATTGATTACGATATTATTGAAAACAATAGTTTTATCCTTACCAACCAATTTAAAATAAGAACCCGCGAAGTCAAAATTCCGGATATCGTAATGTTTGTAAACGGGATTCCGTTGGTTGTTGGTGAAGCAAAAACCCCGGTTCGTCCTGCTATTAGTTGGTTTGATGCCGCACACGATATCAATGTAGTTTATGAAAACGCTGTACCACAATTATTCGTCCCGAATGTTTTTTCATTTGCTACAGAAGGGAAGGAACTTTATATAGGTGGTATACGCACACCGCTTGAGTTATGGACTCCGTGGCGAATCGAAGATGATAAAGATGAATTAAGTCATTTGTTAAGCTTACAGGATGTAGCTGGTCAATTGGCACACCTTCTGAAACCCTCGACTCTACTTGATATTCTACAGTACTTCACCATTTACGCTACTAATAGTAAAAAGAAGAAAATAAAGGTCGTTTGTCGCTATCAACAGTACGAGGGAGCAAATGCAATAGTTGAACGGGTTAAGGAAGGGATAATCAAGAAAGGTCTTATCTGGCATTTCCAAGGTTCAGGGAAATCATTACTGATGTTATTCGCTGCACAGAAACTCCGTAAACAGGAAGAGTTGAACAATCCTACTGTGCTCATAGTAGTGGACAGGACAGATTTGGATACACAAATTACAGCAACATTCAATACGGCGGAAGTTCCCAATATGGTGACTACCGATAATATACGGGAACTTCACAAGTTGTTGGAACAAGATAGCCGGAAAATCATTATTACGATGATTCACAAGTTCAAAGATTCATATCCCAATATGAACTTGAGGAACAATATCATTGTAATGGTTGATGAAGCCCACCGGACGCAGGAAGGAGATCTTGGAAGAAAGATGCGAAACGCCTTGCCGAACGCTTTTTTGTTTGGGTTGACGGGAACACCAATTAATAAAGTGGATAAGAATACTTTCTGGGCATTTGGTGCAGAACAAGATGTGAACGGTTACTTGAGCCGTTACACTTTTCAGGACAGTATTAGAGATAACGCAACATTACCGCTTCACTTTGAACCACGCCTGCCTGATTATCATATTGATAAAGAAAGTATTGATGTCGCTTTTAAAGAACTGGCCAACGACCTTAGTGAAGAGGACAGGAACAAACTAAGTCAGAAGGCAGCAAATATGGCGGTGTTTTTAAAGTCCCCGGAAAGGGTAGAGACTATTGCAGCCGATATTGTTGAACACTTCAAATCAAAGGTGGAGCCTGAAGGATTAAAAGCGATGATAGTTACTCCTGATCGTTATGCCTGCATTTTATATAAAAATGAATTGGATAAACTGATCGGCACCCAATCCAGTGAAGTGGTGATAAGTTCTTCGGCAAATGATGAGTACGAGTTCAAACAGAAGTGGGCTAAAGATAAAGACCAGCAAGAAAAGGTAATCGAAAGGTTTAATGATTCCGATTCGCCATTGAAATTTCTGATTGTTACCGCCAAACTACTTACCGGCTTTGATTCTCCTATACTTCAGACAATGTATTTGGATAAATCATTGAAAGACCACACCTTGCTTCAGGCAATATGCAGAACCAACAGGTTATACCCTAACAAAACCTTTGGCAGAATTGTCGATTATTTCGGGGTGTTCGATGACACGGCTAAAGCTCTGGCATTTGATGAAGAAAGTGTGAAGAAAGTCATATCCAACCTACAGGAACTTCTTGATAAGTTGCCTGAATGGATGAACAAGTGTTTGGATCATTTCAATGGTGCAGACAGAACACTTGTTGGTTTTGAAGGGTTACAAGCCGCCCAGGATTGTATCAACTCCAACGAGAAAAGAGATGCGTTTGCAAAAGATTTCAGTACCCTTGCCAAACTATGGGAAGCATTATCACCTGATTCTTTACTTAACGAATACGAAAAAGATTACAAATGGTTGGCCCAGATTTATATATCAGTTAAGCCAGCTTCGGACGACAACGGTCGACTACTCTGGCACACACTGGGAGCACAAACAACAGAACTTATACACGAGAACATCCACGTATTAGGTATCAATCACGATATGGAAGAAATGATACTTGATGCCGATGTGATTGATGACCTGATGATTAAGAAAGACCCCAAACAAGCTGAAAAATTGGTTCAGGTCTTAATCGGTAGATTCTTCAAGCACGGAACTAATCCATTGTTCAAAAAACTAAGTGAGCGATTGGAAGCATTGCGGGACAAGGCAGAAAAAGGTTTAATCAATTCAATAGAATTCATCAAAGAACTATGCCAGATTGCAAAGGAAACTCTTCAGGCAGAAAAACAAACGGATACAAAAGAAGAAAGAAAGAGTGCCAAGACAGCGTTATCGGAATTATTTCTGGAACTGAAGACCGATACTACACCGGCAATTGTTGAAAGGATCGTAAATGACATTGACGAAATCGTTCGTTTGGTTCGATTCGATGGATGGCAGAACTCAACAGTTGGTGAGCGTGAAGTAAAACGGGAACTCCGTAAAATTCTGTGGACAAAGTACCAAATCAAGGATGAAGAGCTTTTTATCCGGGCGTACGACTATATAAAAGAATATTATTAGAATTTATTACTTGTAAAAAATAGCAAGCGCATATTTGCGCTGGATTTTGCTTGCTAGGTAAATGTAGTTGGGCAAATTTTTAAAAAAATATGTCGGAGAGACTCAAATGGGTCAATTCCATTGATATCCAACCAGTTCGAATTTTGAGATAAATTTGCCCAACGACTTAGGTTATTTCCCAGCTTACAGCGCTGAAATATGGATATCGGACAAAGCGACTATACAGATGGGTGGCAAAAAAACAATAACGTCTTATACGACAAATCAGTGATTTTTTTTATCAAAGATTCTGAAAATCACAGAAAGACAGATTGCTTTTCAGAGTAAAATAAATCCTTCTGGTGCCTTATTTGAAGTTCGAAGATGATATGATGATAGATATAGAGTAGTGACCTTATAACCTATGAAACTATGCACTGCATATTCATCAACCGGAAATTCTATATTTTTGAACGTTAAAGATCTCATCCGTCGCCACATTATTTTTTCTCCATTATCTAATCGAAGTTTATTTAAGTAAGTTCGGTTATTGGGTACACCGAAAATGGGGATCGGATTTGTTGGATCTAAGCCAAACCTGCCAATACCTTGTGAAATTTCATCTTGGACAGTAGCTTGTGGATTGTCAAGAATTTCGTTGACCATTTCATCTGCAATTTCGCTTGGGTAATCTGATAACCAATCTGCTACTTCCATATTTTTATTATCTACCATCTTATACTTTTTTTATAACCCCTTTTTTTGCTAAGAATTTGAGACAAAGATCTTGGTGCTTGTAGGCGAATTCGTTGGCACTGATTTCTAGCGGAGAACACGTATAAGACAGAAAATGAGAAAATGAACTAAAGTCATAATTTTTATTGAACTTCTCGAAATACTGTGGATCTTTCATATGATCGATATAGTGTTTTAGCTCGTGAAGTATTGTTAAAACTATATCTTCAATCGACTCGTTCGATTTTGTATAGATATATATCTCGGAATTGCGATAATACCCTTTGAATCTTGGATGCGTTTTATAAAGTATATGAACCTTTGGGAAATGCGATATCTTGTTCTCAAACAGAATATTGTTTGTGTATTGGAGCGTTGCATTCACTAATTTGGAGTATGGAACCGCTTTTACCCATTTCTTTCTACTCTCCAACATATCATTAATCAATGCTACAAAAAAGAGGACTACAAGACAAATAAAGATTAATAATGCCATTCGTAACAAATTAGTAACTTGCGCTAAATAAGGCGTTTAAGTTGAATTAATCAAATAGAATCAGCACAAATTACCTTATTTTTTTCGTGATATTGAGTGAATGGAAGATATGGTCGCAGGAACTCATCTGGGACTCACTGGATTAATTTAATCATACTGTGGAACTATATATCTAATTTAAAACATCAGTCCTTATATCCCATATTATTGAATTTGAACCTATACTATGTGCATTGAACTAATATGGATCAACTGCGTTTGAATAAAAATCGAAGTTTGTCCGAATAGCTTCAACGTGCTGCCTGATAGCTTTTGGGAATATGCAGCAAGTTCCCTCGAAGTTGCAAAGCAATTCTTTATTTTATTGGCATCAATGAACCCGAATAATATGAAAATGAATGATAGGTAATTTTAATGCTCCCACCGCCATTCAGTAGTACCTGTTAATGGCTCTTTATATCGAAATGCACAGAATTTTTTCCTTAATTCCTCCATCATTTTTTCCTTTTCTTCTAATTGTGTTTCTGCCACCGTTTTTATCGTTTGGGGCTCAATAATCTGTTGTGTTTTTTTCGTCTTCTTTTTCATAATTTTAATTTTTAATCCATTTTTTTTATAATTATCTCATTTATACGATTAAAGATTGTTTATTATCTTAAACTGGCGTTGATCTTCTTGAAAAACAATCTGTTATCCTAAACATATAATGTTATCATCTTCAGTCATCAATTGTACAACCCTACTATCCTTACTTATCTCATAACCTGTTGTTTTATTTGCTCCTTTTCGTACCGTTTTAAGACCACGGTCATTCATCAACTTGCCGATAGCGACAACATTAATTCGTTTACTGAAATATGGGAATTGATTTGCCAAACAAGTAACTAAATCAAGACTGGAAATGTAATACACATCATTCAATTCAGGTTTCAGGATGTATTCATCTAATATTAAGTCTACATCTGATTTTTGAACATAGTCATTGTATATGTTTTTTAATAAGTTAATATCTTCTCGTTGATAGGAATATTTAAAACCATTCTCATACAGGTTGTATGCCTCCATAAAGAGATCGGTGTAGTCAATCTGAGCCAATTTATCGAAGTGCATTTTTTCTATTTCAATCGGTATAATCCGTCGATTCTGCTGTTCTCGGACCACATTTAGATTGTTACCGCTGCCTGCAAATGAACATCTACGCTTGATGGTACTGATTCTCCTGTCATATTTTCTTCTTGTTGTGAGTTCTTTAGTACTCAATACAGTCTTAAAGGTTTTATCTGCTTCATAGGATCTGCCATCCATTTCGTCGTCGATTATCAATAATGCCTGACCCATAATGACCTTGAAATCATCATCAAAACTGAGTGCGTGTTCGACCCGGTAATTGTGTAGTTCTTTAGGTAAAGTATAATTCCTTAAAAATGTGGTTTTACCGACTCCTTGTTCAACCGAAAGCAGTGTAAGAAAGAACTCATTAGGATATTCAGCACCAAGTGCTTGAGCTATCATTCCAACATACCATTTCTTTAAAAAATGGAGTAATATTGACTTGTCAACTGATTTGTTTTGTAATACGATGCAGTCTAACCATTGTTCAAATGTCCCGGATGGATTGCGATGACTGTTTGTGCTGATAAAATCTTCTATAGGATTTATAGTTGTGATGTAATTAGACTTTATCGTTTCTTCAAACCTGGACCTTGGGATTTCCTTCTCAAAGTGTTTCTTTAAATTAATGAAAGCGGTATTGTAGTCTTTCTCTTCAATAACTTTTCCGTTTAAGGTTAAGTCCTGAATGAACGCATCAAAGCGAATTCCTATACTATTCAAATAATCGGCGATATCATCGGTAGTTACTTTATCCTTCTTATCTGTTGTCGAAAAACCATACTCAGGTAACAATCTTATCGATTTATTATAATCATTACTACCTTCAAGTGCCTGAAGTACCTGAAAATGATTGTATGGTTTTTCTGGCTTAAACTCAGTTGATGAAGAAAAACAGAAAAACACCTTACTCCCTTTGAAATAATAACCCGAATGGGACGCTAATGACCCGTTTCGTAAAAGGTAAAGCTTCACATCGTCTTCGCATACAACTGACCAGCCGTGTTTCACAAATAATTCAAGTATGGGGAATTTATCATTGAATTCATTTATTGCTGGTTCATTGTACACAAATTGTTTATCGTTCTTTGATAGAGATTCTGTAATTAAGTGGAAATAGCGAGTTAGACTTCTGGCAGTCTCTAACAAAAGTTCACGCTCGTCTTTAGTGATTACAGGAATATTGATATCAAGGTGTTCAAGGTCTAATACACCTTGTAGTACCTTATTATTAATCTTGCTGGTACAGAAATAGCCACCTTCGCCACGGGTTTCGATGATTGTTGATTTATCCGTATGTAGTGCCAGTTTCTGGTTCCTTTCGATTTTAATAAAGGGACAACTATATATAAGGTGAAATCCTTTATTGGGCGTTGTCTGAATAATCAACCTACTATATAGGTCTGGCGGTATAAGTTTGATATATTCATCCATTATAGTTCCTAGCGGATCGTTCTTTAAGTCTATGTCTATTATTTCAAGGTTTCCACTGACTTCCCCGGTAATGATGCCAACTGTTCCTTGATTGCAAAAGTGCGTGTGCCATTCCAAAATTGGTGCAGTCTTCTTTTGGTACTCAGCCCACGGTTTAAACGGTATCTTATTTGATGATACCGGGATTATAGACAATTCTAACTGGAGATTGTCATCGATAGTATTTTCAACTTTCTTAGTTTTCAATTCCGTTTTCATCATTGTTTAAACTGTTTGAGTCGAGTTTATTTTCATTCAGATTTTTCATCAGGAATTGTTTAGTCCAAGTGGCCACTTTCATATAGTCGCTCTGTGCCTGCTGCTGTAATACCTGATAGAACTCTCGCGATAAGGTGAGGTTCATCTTTACAATTTGGGGTTTCTTAATCTTTTTCATTCTTTTGATTTTGATTTTTAAGTTATCATCGGATAGTAATGATATCCGTTCATATCTATAAATATCCGGGAAAACATCAAAAGACACTTTTGGTGGTAATTTTTTCAATAAATATTCATTTTTTTTATTTCAGGTGGACTAGGTACGAGATAGAAGACAGTTTTTGTAAAGATTTTGTAAAAGTGGAAGCGACAGAATGGTTAACTGAAATGGGGCTTTCACTTTTCAGAAATAGTTATAAAAGTGGTTTCTAACTCGTCCATCTCGTCCACCGCCAGTTCATACCTTATTATATAGATGATTCCTTTTTTATTCCGGTTGTCTATAAATGACTTGAATGAGAAACAGTAAAGCTATTATAGGATTAAATACCCCTGTTTAACTTGACCAAACATACAACACATTATATATCTGTTAATCAGATACATAGATAAGGTTTTTTATAGGGCATTAAATTATTTTTGAATTATGACCTAAATAATTGCCAAAATATTTGCATATTAAATAAATCGGTTCTAGCTTTGCAGCAAATATCGAAAGAGATGTTCACAGGTTTAATTTTAGCGGGTACAACAAAGGCTCTTTTGCTCCTTCTGTTGAACTATGTACTACCTGACGTAGACCTGGAGAAGTGGTTAAGCAACGATGGATTTAAAAAGGGTGCTGAAAATGATGCTTCTAAGAAATACTTGTTTGATGAACTTAAACGATTGAAGGATAAATTAAGGTATGATTTGATGTATGAAAAACCGGTAAACCCTAAAACCGGTGAATACTTAAACTTACTTGAGATATATAAACAGGTGGAAGGTCGTAAGATTCAGATAGATAAGGTTAGGTTGATGATTGAAAATAAGATCATACAGGCAGAACACATTCACCAGCCAACTAAAGTTATCTATGTGGTTTTTAGAGCTTATTGGATCAATAATAACGGAAAAAAGGAACGGAAATTTTCTAAAAGTATTGGTGCAAAGGATAAGGTTGTTATTAATGACAAAGTAAAAGAACACGCAGCCAAAGAGCTTGAACTTATGATGTGGGAGCAGTACAAACTTGATTACCCTGAAATCTAATTTTTTTTGCCTAAAAATTTTGCCCAAAAACATTTCCAAAACAATCTAATTTTTTTTTGCCCAAAAATTTTGACTCATAATATTTCCAAAATGAATAATCTGAATAGGCCACCATAGTAATCATTCAATTTTAGAACCCTACAACCTAGGTGTAATTGGTTATTACTAAAAAAATAAAACCTTAAATACAAAACAAAATGAAAAAGCAATTGAAAGTTCAAATGAGTAACCGCACAGAATCTAGTCCTTATAATGTTACCCTATTGGTGCAAATAGGTACTGACATAAAGAAGACAAGGCACATTGTATATCTGTTAACATTGAAAGGGCTTAAACGCGCAATTCGCACCTTCGGTATGGCCTATCAAAATGATAAGTCATTAAAAATTGATGCGTATAATCATATTATCAAGCACACCTGTGCAGAAGATAGACCTTCTGATAATAATTTATTCATATCTGTTCTCACTTATATAAGTTGTCATAAAGAATTATATATGATTTACAATGAAAACAGTCAAGATTCATTACACCTGTCTTTAAATATTTTTATAAATGATGAATCTCTGACTAATATAGAATCTCTTGACATTGAGACTTACAAATCAATTAGAGAAAGTGTGAATAAATTCTCCAATAATTAAAAACTGTTTGCAAAAGGATAGTTTTCTAATAACCGATCTTCTATGAAAAATCATAACAGAGCACCATAACAGGCAAACAATTTTAAACTCCTACAACCTGGGAGTAACTGTCCATAACTAAAAAAATCAAATCCTTAAATACAAAACACAATGAAAAACCACGTTAAAAACAAAATGCAGAACAGACGGAAAAACCTTGTTAAAAACAAAATGAAAAACAAAGTTCAAAATCAAATGAAAATCCGTAAGAAAAACAACACCGAATCTAACCAGCGTAATATACATATGCTGGCACAGATAGAAACAACCTTGGGGTTCTCCCGGTATTTCGAATGTCTTATCCCAATTTACTATATCGAAGACTTTATCAATTCAGGTAAATTGTCGTGTGAAAGAGAACAAAAGTATAAGACTCAAGCCTATGAGGATCTTATACAACTCGCAAGCAAATTTGGTCAACCATCCGGTGATGAATTGATCAATGCAACATTAAAATACTTATGCTGCCTTGATCAACTGTCTTCAATTATTGAGGAGAACTATGGAGATTTAATCCGATTATCCGCAAATATCAGAGTAAATGATGAATCATTGACCACGGTAGACTACCTCGATCCGATAGCTTTTATTTTTCAGAAGGATTTAAATGACAAAGCACGTATTAAAGCGTAATATTTTTTTGAATTATAATTATGACCACAATTATAGTCATAATTATAATAATTAATAAAACTGGGTATGAAAAACACAATTAGACCACCATAACTGGTAATCAATCCTAGACTCAATCAAGAATCCTTTGTGTTTCAGAAGGAAAGAATGGGTAATGCAAGTATCAATTTAAAACAACTAAATAAGAAGTGGCCAGTGGATAAAATCTGGCTGTAAAAACAATTAACCAATAAAAAACAAATACTATGAACAATTCAGATTTAATTACCAATAAACAAAATCAGGACGATGTCCATATTTTCGTGCAGATTGAGACTCTACTTGGGATTTCACATTGGTTGGAGTTCCTCACGCCTCAGGATGACTTCGCAAAAAAAATGTTCACAAGTGGAATGGCTAACCTTATCAATGAAAAGTTCAAAGAACAGGCTCACACCCGTCTTGTCCAACTTGCCAGCATCAAAGATGACAAATTTGAAGCCGAAGTAATGGATGCAGCAGAAACATATTTATGTGGCAGACCTGAAATTTCAGCAATCTATGATGAATTACAGGGAGATTCTAAGGTGCTGTCTGCAATGATACGAAGAGATGACGAATCATTAACTGAAATTCGATGTCTTGATAATGAAACATTTGAACAAATGAAAGTCACAGTAAATACACAAAGCTTTGACGTTGCCGACTACCATCCAGTCGATTCCAAAAAATTGGGCTTTTTTGTTGAATACGGTAAAGATGATGGTGGATTTGGTTGTATTAGCTATGAAGTCGAAATGTATGAAATGAAACTACCGATAGAATTCATTAAACAAATGACCCGAAAGAAAAAGATGAGAGAAATAAAAAAGGCTCATTCAGAACTGGCTGTTCTGTTTGCAACTGAAGAATCCGAAACAACAGAAGAATCCTTCAGTCGTATGACACAGCTGGCAACTACGTGCTTCTTGCTGTTTGATGGGGCAGAAGAGGTAATCAGACATTACTCCAACATTGGTGGAGGTGTTTCTTGGTTCTTCGATAAAAAGCAGATCGGCTTAAACAACTTGAAGACGACAGACTATGATAGCTTTAAAATAGAGCACGAAGAAATCTATGCAGAGAACTAACCAAGATGAAAATGCTTCAATTAAGTTGTTCCGACACGATCCCACCAGAATCAAGATCTTTTGTTCTGGTGGTTTCCTTCAATGTTAGTAGACTTCTTCTATCGCACAGTTGGTGAAAGCTCACCAGAACGACTTAGAATTGCAAGAAACAGATGTTTTAGAACTTACTCACATCGGAAAAGTAAAATATCCGTTTTCTAAAATCTGGTCTAAAATTTTTTTGTGGGTTTTAGTGAAGTCCAACTTTTTTGATTTTTTCTAGGAAAATTTTTTTGACGGAACTGTACCCCTTTTAAAGACTATCTAAAACAGTAATAAGGAGGGGGGATACAGGAAGGGGGGGTATAACCAACAATTAGAGCAGACTCTATCCCGTCATCTTAAATTACTAATTATGCGGCCAGAATTGCCGGGACCCTTACATTAGCGCACATTTCGTTGCTTATCGGTTTGGTTTTCTCAAAATTTTGGTTTATCATTTACAAAAAGTAATAATCAATTTAAAGAACAACAAATGAATGACGAAAAAGATGATTTGTATCTCATTAGTATGAAATCTCTTGATCGAATTTTAAGAGAAATCGTCCAGAGTGAGTTCAAGATTTTGGAAGAAAAATTAAGAAAAGAACCTAAGGTCCTTACAAGGGAAGAAGCAGCAGAATTCCTTAATGTCTGCCCAAATACTATTAGTGAATATGTCAATAAAGGTCATATCCCTAATCGTGGAATAGGACGAAAAATAATGATTCTCGAAACTGACCTTATGAAGGTTTCAAAGAAAAGAAGATACACTCATTGGAATTAAAATATACAAATATGGTTTCATTTTACATTAAAGACAGAAAAAAGGAAAAGTCAACTATTCGTTGTTCCGTTCAGCCATCAGGATTGAAGAGGTATCATTTCACTGTGCCAAATAGTACAATCTATGTGAAAGAATGGGATGAAGGTAGGATGAAGACAGGCAAGGGTAAACAGGAAAATTCCTACATCCAGAATGACCTGAATCGAATTAAAGGAACCATAGAAAAATTTTATTCGGAATATTATAGCCTGCATAAAAGATATCCAACTGAAATGGCATTCAAAGCCTTTGTTCGAACCAACAAATCAGTTGGCGAATACTTCACCTTGAACAAGAAAGTTAAATTGGTCGAGTACATTAAAGGTATTAAAGAACAGAGAGAAAATGGTCGCGAACTGGTCAATGGGAAAAAGTTCAGTTACCAAACAATTAGCTGTTACAATTCCCTGATTTTAGCATTGGAAGGCTTCCAGAAATTCAAGAAGAAAACCCATTACTACATTGATGATATGACCAATATCAAACTAATTGATGAGTTTGAATACTATATCATTAATGAGAAGAAGATGGCAAAGAACACTATCCATAACAGATTAAAAACATTAAAAGCATTTCTACAGATTGCTGTTAATGAAGAATTGATTCCTTTTAATCCTTTCAAGAAATACAAAAAGGTATTAACCACAGAGGAGTGTGATGTTGTTGTATTTACCGAGCAAGAGTTACAGGATCTTGAATCTTTGGATCTATCAGACAATTCATTCCACGACCTTATCAGAGACCAATACCTTCTGTATGTGTGGAGCGGGGTAAGGAAAAGCGACTTGGCGAATTTTATAGCTGTAATAAATCCCACTGCAAAATCCTTTTCGTTTCGTTCTAGCAAGACTGGTGAAAAGTCTGTTATACCAGCTTTTGAAACAATTAAAAGAATAGGACAGAAGTATAATTACAACTTCCCTGAACCTATCAGTGATGTAACAGTTCTATGTGAAATCAAAAAGATTTGCAAGAAAATACCCAGTATGAATGTGACCGTTGAAAAGAAATACACTAAAGGTGGTGTTGAAGTTAGGGAACTGAAAAAGAAATACGAAATGGTGGTCATCCATACTGCTCGAAGAACTCTGGCAACGTTACTTGCTGACAAAGGGCTCCCTTATCACCAGATTATGAAAATCACAGGACATAAGAAGCTCACGACTCTACAGAAATATATCAAGAGTGATGCTGATATTGATCAAATGCTCAATATTGGGAATAGTATTGGTAAATCGTAAATACCCTTTTGTTGCGCACCTTTCTGCGCACCCCATAAAAAAACCCCTTGGTTTACAAGGGGTTTTCTATTTTTAAGCGGTCCGGACGGGACTCGAACCCGCGACCACATGCGTGACAGGCACGTATTCTAACCAACTGAACTACCGAACCAAATATAGTTATTGGGACTGCAAAAGTAACACTTTTTATCAGACTCCAAAATATTTAACCGTATTTTTTTGAAATAATTTCCGCAACTGATATAATTTCCGTTAAAGCCCTAATTCACAGTGCGATTACAAATTGTATTAAATGCACACAGATTGCAGGTATCCCGATCGTCTGTCTGATCAAATATGCTTTCTGAGTCAAATATGCTTCCAACAATACCTTTCAGCTCCACCCTGAACGACGAAAGCAGGGCTTTATCAATGCTATCGCTTTTATCAATATCCGTTTTGATAAGGTACGAAGAGGCTTTACGCAGCGAAATTATTCCTGAAACCAGTTCTGTGGGGGGCGTAGACTGCATATCCGAATGCATCAACGCATAGGTAAGAACTTGCAATAGTTTCCCCGGTTCTTCCTTCAATTGAAAATTCTCAATCAGGTCCAGTTTGAGATCCTTGTTCTCAACCTTCCCTGTTTTATAATCTATTATACGCGTCACCCCTCCAACCTTGTCGATGCGGTCGGCTTTGCCATGAAGTTTTACATTATGAACTTCACCACTGGCTAAATCCGCAATTTCGATTATAGATTCAAGGTTTTCCTCCAGCATAACGATTTCAATAGTGCCTCCGCTTTGCTCAAGAAATTTTATTTCTGCCAGCAGAAACCGCTTTACCATGTTTTCTGCAACTTTCACAATCAACAGGTTTTTCCCGGTCGACAATTCATCTGAATTAAATTTCAGCGCAAAAGCTTCATGAACTTCCTTAATTGCAATTGGCAGCAGAGTTTGAAGTACTGAAGATGTAATTCGCTCAATTTTTTTTGCTGCATACGTTTTATGAAGCGCATCATGCACTATTTCACCAAGCATAGCCGCATCAATAGTTTCAGAAACCTGCTCGGGTTCGCTGATTTTTAAAACCTGCGAAAAGTAAAACTGCAGCTTACATTTCATATACATTGCCAATGCGGTAGGCGAAAGTCCTCTTTGAGCTATCTGGCGTAAACGTTCAATTACTGCAGGGGATTTCACAATTGAAATCTCCCCGGTGTTTGTGTTTCCGGGAACCACGGAGAGGGTTTGCTCCGAAATATGAATTTTAGGATTTACCGTTGGCATTTCATACAACATCTGGCTGATAAACCGGCTTTTCTCACCTCCTCCCAACTCATCACCTTCGGTATTGTAAATGAGCCAGGCATTTTCAACCCGCTGCATGAGCCTGTAAAAATGATACCCAAAAACAGCTGTGCGTTCGCTGTACCGCTGCATTCCGAATTGCGTACGAACTTCATCAGGAATAAAAGTGGTTTGATTTTTCCCGCGTGGCAATAATCCTTCGTTCACCGAAATCATTATGATATCGGTAAAATCGAGCAAACGGGTTTCAAGCATTCCCATTACCTGCAGACCGTTAAGCGGTTCCCCGTAGAAAGGAAGCCGCATACCAGATATCAGGTTACTGACAAGGGTTTGAACCGTTTCAATATCCGGCTTCAAAACAGGGTCTTTTAATATTGCATCCAGTTTTGAACACAATACTGCTGCATGAAACAAATACTCCAACTCCATCGGATGCACATGAACTTTGGAATCATCTTTTGTATTTTCGACAGGCGAAAAAGTATCCCGCAAAAATGAAATGATATCTCTGACCAGGCTGATTACATCCACTGCTTCAATCTGCGTATTTTCAAGGTAGGGCTTAAATAAAAGAGCAAGTGGCTTATTAATGTCAGTTAATAGTATTAACAAAGCCGCCGGCGTATAGAATGACTTGGCAACCGATAAACTGTCCTGTTTACCGGAGTTTGAAGTTGTAAGTTTTAATGATGAAACAATAAAAGGATGAGTGAGGAATCGTTGAATATCTTTGTGGTAAAATCTCAGAACGAGATCACTCCCAGGCTGAGAACCAGGAACCGGCTGGGCAAACCGTTGTGCATTTGCAAACTTCGAAAGCACAATATTAATCAGCGAAAACACAGGTGTCTGCTTAAGAGGAAACCCCATGGTTACATTAAAATCACCTGTTTCTGTCGGGATTGAATTTAGCACCGGGAGTAAAAGTCCTTCGTCTACCAGAACCAATGCGATTCCATCGGAATTTCCTTTTCTTTTGATCAGTTCCCGGATCAATTCACCGGCAAGTTTCGCCTGTCCAACGTTTCCCGGAACACCAATCACCGAAATCGCCTTAGTATCTTCACTCAGAGAATTTTCTATCCAGTTCAAAGGGCCAAATGTATTCTTGCTAATATATTCCCTTAAAAAACGACCGGCTTCCTGGCGTGGGTCCTTGAGGTAATAGTCATCCGCATCCCAATAAATTTCAGCTTTGCCAGCTTCTACAAGATATTTCAGGAGATTCTCTTCGGCAGCTGTTAACGCGTTAAATCCGGCAAATACAATACTATCCCATTCGGAAAAAGTTTTTTCCCGGATATCCTTTAACAACATGTCAAACGCCAGCCCGAAATAGCCTTCACCGTGCTTCAGCAACTCTTCCCTAAACAATGTATAACAAGGTGCCAGTGAATTATAGAACCGCAGGTAGTCCTGCTCAAAGGGCGTAAGTGGCTTTCCGTCAGGATTCCAGTGCTTTATGGCTTTTATTTCATCCAGAAACTGAAACACTTTTTCACCGTCAGCTATATATTGGTCAATTTCATCAAAATCGCCGAGCAGCATGTTGCCCCATGAAATAAATTCGGAAAACGGCTGTGCCTTATCCTTTTCCAGCGATTTATAAACCTTGTAAAGCCTGGCTATCAGGTCGAGCGGATCGCTAAGTTTAAGACCTGATTTATAAACAACGAAATCTTCAAGTGCATAAATATCAGGGAGCCAGATTGGCTTATCGATAATCCTTGAAACATATTGTTTAAAGAATAATCCTGCTCTGCGGCTTGGAAAAACCAGGCAGATACGGCTGAAATTATCGCCGTGGGTCGAGTATAGGTGTTTGGCGAGTTTATCTAAAAAGGCTTCCATGGTATCTATTTGAGCTCACCTAATTCACATTCTATTAGATGCAAGTGATTGAAGATAAGTAAAATGAGTTGTTTAAATAGTATTTTTATTGTCTGCTTTTTAGACTGAAACAGAATAAATTTCCACATTTCTTAAGTCTCAAATTCCAAATACCAAGTTCCAAATTCCAAGCAGGGATGTAAAGTAAGTCTTGGTACTTGAGATTTGAGACTTGTGTCTTTTTTTTAGAAAATTTTACCTCACTCTATGTTTAGCTTCTTAAGGATACTCTCAGCTTTCTGCAACTCATCAGGCTTCCCCATATCCACCCAGTTTTCAGGATTATGTGCAAAGCCTGTGATTTTATTTGATGAAGCCAATTCAAGATATGTATCAACTATTGAGAATTTCCCTTCATTATTTATCAAATTAAAAATTGCCGGATCAATAATATGAATACCACTGAAAGCAAATCTCGCCAGGTTTTGCGAATCAGCACGAGCCATTCTGGTTTCTCCCGTTTTCGTGTTCTCCCAGCCGCATACCAGCATTTGATCATCAAGAAGAAAATACCGGGAAGTCACACGATCGCTAACTGCCAGTGTTGCCAATGCCTTATTGCTATTGTGAAAATCAAGCATTTTTTTATAATTCAAATCACTTATCACATCCACATTCTGAACAAGAAAAGGTTGCTGATCTTTAAAAAACCAGGAAGCTTTTTTTAATCCACCTCCGGTATCGAGCAATAAATCTTCTTCATTCGAAATAGTGATATTTGCGCCAAAATTGTTGTTCTGTTTAAGAAATCTTATCACCTGCCCTGCAAAATGATGCACATTAATCAGGATTTCATTGATCCCGTTCTTTAATAAATGATTAATCAGTATTTCGAGCATTGGAACTCCAGCAACCGGAACAAGAGCTTTAGGCATAGTTTCTGTATAAGGCTTGAGCCGGGTGCCTAGACCGGCGGCAAAAATCATTGCCTTCATAATTTGTCGGGATTATTTTTGTAATAATTCCGGATCAGGACTTTCTTCAGTTCCCTGTGAATAACAAGTTCAGTAATCACTTCCGGCAACGACCATTCGGGATGTAAAGTGCTTGATTCCATGATCTTATTTTCGCCCAGGTCAACCTGGTATAGCAAAGCTGAAAGGCGATGCGGGTCAATTTCGAGCAGATGGGAAACATGCCAGGTTAATTGCTGGAACAATTCATCGTAAGCCATATTGGTGTTTCCCGTGAAATCCACGTCCATACCAAACATGGTAAAATCCTTTTTTACCTGTTCAACCGTTTGCCGGATAACTTCGGTTTTAGTTTTATAAAGCTCTATATCAAACGACTCCAAAATATCCTATAATTTTTCGGGTTTACACACGTATTTCTCTTTATTCACTTTTTTACCACATTTTGAACATTCAAATTTAGGATCAGCCTGCTTTTTTGCACGTTTTGCTTCATCCTTGGTTTTACACATAGTTTTGGACATACTTATTACTTTTAAATATCATATATCACAAACATCCTGAAACCGATGAAGTTCAATGTTCAGAGGTCAAAAGCTATTTTAAATTCAGATTTTTCATTTCCTGGTGATAAGTGCTTACTTTTAATGAAAACGTCTCTTCCAGGTAAGCTGCAACTCTCGATGCGCAAAATACGGATCGGTGCTGCCCGCCGGTGCATCCGAAATTAATCTGTAAGTGACTGAATCCGCGTCTTTGGTATTCCTGAACACTCTGATCCACAAGCTTATATACGTTGGTCAGAAATTTAGCAACAGCCTTTTCCCGATCAAGGTATTGAATTACAGGTTCATCAAGACCGGTGAACTTCTTGTAATGATCATAACGACCAGGGTTAGGCAAAGCCCTGCAATCGAAAATAAACCCGCCTCCGTTACCGGAATAATCCGGCGGCGGTCCGTTTTTAAATGAAAAACTGTTTACGGAAACGGTGAGGGTGCCTGCCTGTGGCAATTCGGGAGTAGTAATCTCAGATTTGGTAATCTCGTGTAACGCTTTCATTAGCTCAGGTAGCTCAAACCTGAATTTAACATTTGCCAGCAACCAACGGATATTTTCAATGGCGTAAGGTATACTTAACAGAAAATGTGCCCTGCGCTCAAAATATCCTCTGAAACCGTAAGCCCCCATAACCTGTAGCAGGCGGATCAGCACAAACCCATAATAATCTTCAACGAACTTCTTTTCGTCAATTTGAATATACTTTTTCAGGTTTTCAAGGTACCAATAAAGCATATCTTCCCTGAAACTATATGGCAAAGACGCCTTTACCTGGAAAAGCAAGGAAGCGAGATCATACTGTAGCGGTCCGCGTCGTCCGCCCTGGTAATCGATAAACCAGGGCTTATCGTCATGAATCATTATATTCCTGGCCTGAAAATCGCGGTACATAAAAAACTGGTTACCACTTTTCAAAAGGTGAATGATCAGCCTGTCGAAATCATCTTCAAGCGCAGTTTCGTTAAATGGTATTTTAAGCAGCCTTAGGAAATAATATTTGAAATAATTGAGATCCCAGCGCATGGAACGTCCATCAAATTCAGCGGAGGGATAGCATACGGAAAAATTCAGATTCTTAGAGGCATCAACCTGGAATCGCGGAAGTTCCGCTATGGCCAGTTTATAGATATCAAAAGTCTTTTCCGAAGGTATTCCATTCACACAGTTCTGCTCCAGGTGATCGAGCAACGACATTTCGCCCAGATCGCTGATCAGGTAACAATCGTTTTCCAGGTCTGATGCATAAATTTCGGGAACATTAAGCCCCAATTGCCGGAAGTGATTTGTGAACGAAATAAAAGCCTTCGTTTCGCTTTTATCCGGACTGTAAACACCAATAGCTTGTTTGTTCTGCCCGCTTAGCCGGTAGTATTGGCGGTATGATCCGGCCTGTGGAAGAGGTAGAATCTCGATTCCCTGTTCCTGCGCCCATTTCATGAACAGGCTGTGAAGTACATCCGTTTGATCTGTTTTAGACACGAATTTCTGTAAATATGATTAATAATTAGCTGTTATGCAAATTTATGGTTTTTAGTTTGGAATAGAGATATTATTCTTCAACAAGTCCGCTTATTATTTGTTAATCGTAGTATATTTGTTGCCCGAGCCGGAAGTAAATTTATTCAATATACATTATTATGGAAAACACAAAAGCATTAGAAATTCTCAAGACTGCAATTCTTCTTGAAAAGCGTGGAAAAGCCTTTTATGAAAAAATGGCTGAGCAGACCGAAAGTCCTGAAGCACGTAAGATTTTCACAACTATGGCGGAAGAAGAAAAAGCCCATGTGGAATTTCTCTCAGTTCAGTTTGCGCATTATGTAAAAGAAGGAAAGTTCTCAAAACCTGACTATAGCGGCGGTGAGCCTGAGGATATTTCGCATGAGATTCTCAATCCACAGTTAATCAAGGAAATTTCGGCAGCCAGTTTTGAGGCAGCAGCCATTTCAGCAGCCATGGATTTTGAAACACGCGCTATAGAACTTTATACCAAACGTTCGGCTGAAGCTGACGACGTGAATGAGAAAGAGATGTACAAATGGCTGGCGGAATGGGAAAGCGGCCATCATAAAATTTTGTACGATCTTAATGAAGCGTTGAAAGAAAGCATATGGTACGATAACCAGTTCTGGCCGTTTTAAAGTTCTGTTTATTGGGTTTAAAAGCGCATCAGGTTTTGGACTGATGCGCTTTTGTTTTATAAATCGGAGTGCATCTTTCAATCTGGGAAACGAAATTTGTAAGTAATCAGTCTGATCAATATGCATTTTTGCCGCAGATTACACGGATTACACAGATTTCAAACTACTTTCAGCAGTTTTTCCAATTAAATTTAATTAAAAATGATGAATACTTGTCTGTGAAATCTGGTGCGCCACGAGGCGTGCGTTTATTAAAACAAATACCTATAAGGATGAAAGAACCTTACAACCCAATTTGCCGTTCAGGTTGAAGACCGCCCGACGCACTGTCAGGAAACGAGCTTTGTGATGATTG
>CAIRMR010000005.1 GCA_903879715.1 uncultured Bacteroidales bacterium | reverse complement strand
TTGAACTTTGAGTAGACAAGTAACCCCAAACCCCAAGGGGCTTAAAACGTAGACAAGTATAGGATTGCAGTTGAAGCTTTGAACTTTTGAACTTTGAACGTGAAGCAGTTGAACTTTAAACTCTTGAACTTTTTGAACTCTTGAACTCTTGAACTCTTGAACTTTGAGTAGACAAGTAACCCCAAACCCCAAGGGGCTTAAAACGTAGACAAGTATAGGATTGCAGTTGAAGCTTTGAACTTTTGAACTTTGAACGTGAAGCAGTTGAACTTTAAACTCTTGAACTTTTGAACCTGTCACACTGAGCGAAGTCGAAGTGTTGAACTTTTGAACTTTTGAACCATTGAACCTTTGAACCATTGAACCTTTGAACTTTTAAACCTTTGAACCCTTGAACCCTTGAACGCCGAAGGCATTTGAACCCTTGAACGCGAAGCAGTTGAACCCTTGAACAATTTGAGCCCAAACTCCCAACCCCTAATCCCCAAACCCTTCCTATGAACGGCGACCCCAAACTATATCAACTACTCTCCGACCTCGGTATCCCCTTCGAATATCACGAGCATCCGCCAGCTCCAACCATCGAAGAAGCCATGAAATACTGGAAAGACCTGGACTCCACGCACTGCAAAAACCTGTTATTCAGAAACCATAAAGGAAACAAACATTACCTGGTTATTCTGAAACATACCCAGCAAATGGGGATTCATGAACTGGAAAAACAGCTCAGGCAAGGGAAACTCTCCTTTGCATCCGATCAGCGAATGATGAAATACCTGGGTGTTACTCCTGGATCGGTAACTCCTTTTGGTCTTCTTAACGACCGGGATCATCATGTTCACGTTTTCCTGGATCACAATTTGCTTGAAAGCAAAACCATCAGTTTCCATCCGTGCATTAATACCGCATCTATTATTGTAAAGTTCGAAGATTTCTTAAAATTTATGAACTGGACAACCAATACTTTTGAATACATAACGTTGTATGATCATGCGGCTGAGTAATAATCCGTAAATATATTTTTCCAGACTCTATATTTCAAAACAATGCGAAATCATTTAATGTCAATAATTCTTTTTTCGTCCCTTATAATCACCTCTGTGGTTGCAAGCAAACCGGTTTTCTGCCAGCCAGAGTCAAAACCAATGGTAATAATTGCCTATTATATGGGTGATGGAAATGACATTACCAACTATAAAACGGATAAACTAACACATATCATTTATAGCTTTCTTCACCTGAAGGGGAATAAGCTAGCTGCGGATAACTCTACTGACAGCCTGGCTATTACAAAGCTGGTTGCGTTAAAGAAAACAAATCCGAAGCTTAAAATCATTCTTTCGCTCGGTGGCTGGGGCGGATGTAAAACATGCAGCGCGGTATTCAACACTGAATCCGGCCGAAAGGAATTTTCACAATCGGTATTAAAACTCTTTAAAGATTATAAAGTCGATGGCCTCGACCTGGATTGGGAATACCCGGCAATAGAATCACTTCCCGGTCATCAGTTCTTGCCTGAAGACAGGCAAAATTTTACGTATCTGCTTAAAACACTTCGCGAAACAGTCGGGCCTGACTATGAACTAAGTTTTGCGGCTGGAGGCTTCAGGGATTTCCTTTTAAAATCAGTGGAATGGAGCAAAGTAATGCCTCTTGTGAACTATGTGAATATGATGACTTATGATTTGGTCAACGGCAACAGCAAACGAACCGGTCATCTTACTTCTCTATACTCAACTCCCGAACAAAATGAATCTACGGATCACGCTGTAATGTTTCTCGATTCAATAGGTGTTCCAATGCAGAAAGTTGTAATTGGGATGGCGTTTTATGGACGATTATTCAGCGGTGTAGAATCCACAAATAATGGACTCTATCAAAAAGGCAAATTCAGTTCGGGCTTCAATTATAAGGATTTGGAGAATACATTAAGTGCCGGGGCCGGATATCAGCAATACTGGGATACAAAGGCAAAAGCACCGTATGCTTACAATTCAGCAAGCAAAACGTTTGCCACCTTCGACAATTTACGCTCAGTTATGGAGAAGACAAAATATGCAAAAGCCAGAAACCTCGGAGGCGTTATGTTCTGGGAATTGAGCGGGGATAAAGAATCAGGAGGATTGCTGGATATGATTTACGAAGGCAGTATTAAATAGACGCCAACTGCAATATCTGATCTGTGAATTTAATGTTTTCCTGGTAAATTGATCAGTAAGGAATTATAAACACTAAACATATAACACAAAACACTAAATGTAAAAGTATACTCGCCTCTTACTTTTTAATTCTAAATTAAGTGTTATATGTTTTTCATTACTTTTTTTCTCTTGCTCGTTTAAGTCAGGTTATATTATATTTCGAAAACACACCCATCCACAGCCAGTTCAGTATCAGGAAATATGGCGCGGGCTTCATCCAGCAATGGCTGCAGGTTATCATATCGCGCCGAATAATGACCGATTAAAAGTTTTTTCACTCCTGCCTTTACCGCGACAGTTGCCGCTTGCCCTGTAGTTGAATGAAACTTATCAGCGGCATTAGCTACACGATCATTCATAAATGTTGTTTCGTGGTATAGAAGAGTAGCACCTTTTACAACCGGAATAATATCCTCAAAATAAGCCGTGTCCGAACAAAAAGCGTAACTGCGTGGGGAAGGCGGATCGATTGTAATGATCTTATTTGGATGTATAGTTCCATCCGGTGCTATATAATCCTCTCCTGATCTGAGCTTAGGAATCAGGTGAACCGGTATTTTCAGCAATTCAATAACATCTTTCCTTATTTTCCGTTCATAGGGTTTTTCCTGAAAAAAAAATCCGGTAGTTGGAATCCGGTGCAACATAGGAAAACTGCTTATAATGATATGTTCATCTTCAAAAATAACTTCAGGCTTTTCGGCCTGTGTCGGATGAAACTCAAGCGGGTAAAGCAAAGTAGTTTGTGATGCCAGAAGTTGCAGATCCAATATTTCTTTGAGCATCGGAGGCCCATAAATATGTAAGGACTTTGTCCGGCCTAAAAGATGCATGGAAGAAATCAATCCGATCAGTCCGTAAAAATGATCTCCATGCAAATGGCTGATAAAAATATGCCTGATGCGCTGAAAATGAATATGCATCCTTCGCAGCGACACCTGTGTACCTTCGCCACAATCGATCAGGAACAGCTTTTCACCATGTCCCAGGAGCTGAGCAGTCGGATTGCGCTCAGAGGTTGGTGTGGCCGAACTACAGCCCAGTATGGTGAGATTAAATGGAAGCATAATGGAATTAAGATGATAGCTGGTTTTAAAACGCTAAGATCGGATTAATTGGGATATGAATGGATGGTATTCTCTAAAAACTATAAATTAGAGCACTAAGTGTCAGAAGACAGAAGACAGAAGACGGAAGTCGGAAGTCGGATGTTGGATGTCGAATGTTGGATGTCGGATGTTGGATGTCGGATGTCGGAAGACGAAAGTCGGATGCCGGATGTTGGAAGTTGGAAGTCGGAAGTCAGAAGACGGAAGACGGAAGACGGAAGTAGTTTATACTTTAAAGATAATCTCAAATTATTTAGATAGAACCAATGATGCAATACGAATACTAATCAGTTAATAGAGAATTATTTGAATCTATTTAACATACTCATATTGTATCTACTTCCCGCTCAGGATTTCCATACTTCCGACTTCCGTCTTCCGACTTCCGACCAAATTTCTACCTTTTCAAAATACTTTCATCCAAATCCCGGAATTTTCCTACTTTCGTATAAACCAAATCCCTGCATTATGAAATACATTGAATTTGATCTGAATGACTCCCAAAACTTTCGTTTTTTTGTCCGGAAATGGATCCCTGAAATTCCTCCAAAAGGTCTGGTATTGCTTATTCATGGCCATTCGGATCATGGAGGCAGATTTAAAATGGTGGCTGAGGCATTTGTAAAGGAAGGTTTTATTTTCGTGGCTCCCGATCTTCGTGGGAATGGCAAAACAGATGGAAAACGCGGGCATTTTGATACATTGGATCAGATGTTGGCTGATATGAAATTTCTACTTGAAGATTGCAAAAAGTCATATCCCGGAATTCCTGTTGTGCTGTATTCACAAAGCATGGGTGGAAATCTTTCCCTAAATTACGCATTGAGGTTTCCGGATGATATAAAATGTGTTGTTGCTTCAAGCCCATGGCTTAGGCTCACAAAACCACCTGCGGCTCCGGTGCAATGGGCAGCAGCATTACTTCATAAAATCTCACCCAGTTTTGTTATACCAAATGGCTTAAATGGCGATGACCTTTGTCATGATAAGGAAGAAGCACAAGCTTACATTAATGATCCGTTAAACCACGGTAAAGTTTCAGTGAGTACCTTTTTCAATATTAAGGAATCAGGAGAGTGGGCAATCAAAAATGCATCAAGCCTTAAAATTCCTGTGTTATTGATGCATGGCGATGCTGATCCGATAACATCGTATGATGCAAGCAAGGAGTTTCATAAGAATTCAAATTCTTTGCTCACATTCCTCACGTTTAAAGGATTATTCCACGAATTGCATAACGAACCAGGTGAGAAGGAAATGATTGTAGGAAAAGCTGTGGAATGGGTTAAATCGCAGGTTGCGGCTGGTTAATCGATTTCAGAACGCGGATGACGCGGAAAGAACTGATTTTTCGGATTTTTTAGAAAATAAATACAAAAGACCCACAGCCTCGTAGAGGCGGCATTATGGTAGAAGAATAAATTACAAAAGACCCACAGCCTCGTAGAGGCGGCATTATGGTAGAAGAACAAATTACAAAAGACCCACAGCCTCGTAGAGGCGGCATTATGGTAGAAGAATAAATTACAAAAGACCCACTGACTCGTCCTGAAATAAGTTTACAGATTAATTGATTAATACTGCAATCTGTTTACAATTTATTCTTAGTCCAGAATTGGATTTACAAACATAGTTTGTTTTCGGTAATAATTCTTCCACAATTTTTCTGTTATTATTGGTTTATTGGATTGATGAATTTGATTTGGAGTTAAGTTCCCTATACTCATATGAGGCCTTTCGCCATTGTAGAGTGCAACTACAGCTTTTAATAACTCTTTAGCATCTTCGATATTATCTATTTCATAGTTTTCCAGATACTCGCCTTTTATTATTCCATTTACTCTTTCTGCAATCGCATTTTCTAAAGGATCCCCGCTTTCTGTCATGCTTATTTCAATTTTATAATCCTGCAATAGCTTTACATAAGCATGGCTGCAATACTGAGAACCTCTGTCACTATGATGGATCAGATGAAAATGGCTCTCTGGCCCCAAGCCAGAGAGAGCCATTTTCAATGCCTGGATGCTCTCGATGGCTTCTAATGTTTCTGCTAGATAATAGCCGACAATTTTATGTGAAAAGGCATCTGTTATGAAACTGATATAAACAGGATTTGCCTTTAATTTCCAGTATGTTATATCGCTTACCCAAAGCTGATTGGGTGCAGTAGGAACAAACTCTCTGATAAGATTTGGATATTTCCTAAGCCAGTGAAAGGAGTTAGTAGTTTGTATTTTTCGTTTACGCTTTCTAATCAATAGCTTATTAGCAGAAAGCAGGTTAAACAAACAATCCCTTCCCATTTTAACACTATGTTCCAACATAAATGGCTGCATCATTTCATATAATTTTCTTGTCCCTATGCTTCGATGGTTTTTACGAATATTTTTAACTTGTTGTATTACCAATTCCTCTTCAAGAGTTGTTGAAATACCTTCCCAATTATATTGATAATAAGCCTGCCTGGTTAAACCAAACCAACCACATAGCTTGGCTAATCCTATGTGTGAAAAATTATTTTTCATTTCTTCGATGGTTTGGTATTGGCTTTTTTTCTGATTGGAATATTAAACTCTTTCTCAGCAATATCAATCATTGTAGAGAAGGCAATGGATTTCATTTCTGCATCTTTCAACTGAGCCTCTAATGATGTGATTCTTTTTTTTAGTTGAAGATTTTCAAATGAGTCGCCTTCAGAATTTTTTGACTGTTCCGGTTTCTTTTTCATAGGCATCGGATGTGAATTTGGTGCAATGATACGCCTTCTGGGTCGAAAATTGGTATTGTACCCTAAATGCCTCATCCACCGCAGAAGCTGGCCATGTTCTCGGTCTTCCCCTGTGTATTTTTGCCAAATCTCTTGTTTGGAACATTTAGTTGAGAGAAGTTCCTGAATAATCTGATGTCTTTCTTCGTCGGTATAAAAAATACCTGCTTTTTGAATGATCTTTTTGTCCATTTTTTACACATTTTAGTGTAAACCTATTTCAGGACAAGACAAAACACCAGCTTCACGTGCTGTAAGGATGTTGTTCAAATCTTGTAAGCCTTGTTTTGCGAGCCTTTACCGAAGCATACAGATGTGTGAAATTTATATTAAGCCTAGACCTTTTGGTTCTTTTGTGTCATGACAAAAGAACAAAATCAAAATCATTATAAAATCAAAATCAGTTGGTAAAATATTCCAGCACATCAAAATAATATCTTGCCATTATTCGCTTTGCACATGAAATTACTTTGATAAGGTACAAATTTAACTTCACCAGGGCTATTCAGGATAAATATTTACAGGGTTAAAATTGATTTTTAAATCTCCCATTCACACCGTCTCCCCCTCACTCCCTTCCCAAATCTACCACTCCGGTTTCGACATATAATTCATATGTGCCATAATCCATGCCTTTTTCCTGGCGATATAGTTAGTAGGTTTATCAGGTCTCCATTTCCGGGGATTGGGAAGCACAGCCGCAATTGCGGCAGCTTCAGCACGGGTAAGGTCTTTGGCTGATTTATGAAAATATTCCTGCGAAGCAGCTTCGGCACCGTAAATGCCATCACCCATTTCGATTACGTTCAGGTATACTTCCATAATGCGTTTCTTTCCCCAAACCAGTTCGATGAGGCCTGAAAAGTAAAGTTCAAGGCCTTTGCGGACATACGTCCGGGCTTGCCATAAAAACACATTTTTCGCGGTTTGTTGGGTTATAGTGCTGGCCCCGCGTATTTTCTTTCCCCTTGCATTTAGTTTCTGTGCCTTTTCGATGGCTTTTAAATCAATGCCGTAATGCGACTCAAAATTATTATCCTCGGAAGTAATAACTGCAAGAACCAGGTTAGGTGAGATATTATCAATGGAAACCCAATCCTTTTTTACCGCAGGCGTTTTTTTGTCGGCAATATTTTCGATTACGCGGATCAGCATAAGCGGGGTAGCAGGAGGAGGTAAAAACCTGTAAAGCAAAGTAAGGACGATGCTACCGGCGAAAAAGAAGATAAGACAGAATTTGATTATCCTGAAAATATATTTTTTAACTCTTTGAAAACGTGATGATTTGCCTGTTTGGCTCATTCGCATGGTAATTTGAAAAACAATTTTAAACTAATGGTGCAAAATTATAAATTATTTGATATGTTTGCCGTGCCTGTCAGTGATTCACTTAATTGCTTTAATTGGTTGAAAATCAGGTAAAAGTATTTATATATTGAAAATCACAATGTAAAATTACCTCATGAGCAACTTTATTGGAATACGGCACGAAGATAAATACGTGATGGAACGGAGAGCTCCGCTAACCCCAAAACATGTGGCGCGACTCATTAAGACAAAGAAACTTGACTTCGTAGTTCAGACTTCCGAAAAAAGGGTGTTCACCGATGAGGAATACATTAAGGCCGGCGCAAAAATCGCCAGAGACCTGAAAAAATGCAGCGTCATTTTTGGTGTTAAGGAAATGCCCGAATCATTTTTCGAAGAAGATAAAACCTACATTTTCTTTTCGCATGTTATCAAAGGGCAGGTGTACAATATGCCTATGCTTAAAAAAATGATGGAAATGAAATGCAACCTGATTGATTACGAGCGGGTTGTGGATGAACAAGGCAAGCGCTTGATTTTCTTCGGACGTTACGCGGGCCTGGCAGGCATGATCAATTCTTTGTGGTCAATGGGGCTGAGGCTGAAGGAAGCCGGTTATAAAACACCGTTTGCCCAGATAAAACAAGCACATCAGTATAGTTCGTTAGCCGAGGTGCGCGAAGTGATTTCGGCGGTAGGGCAGGAGATAGCCGAAAAAGGCATGCCTGAGGAATTACGCCCGTTTACGGTTGCGTTTACAGGTTATGGAAATGTTTCGCAGGGAGCCCAGGAAATACTTGCCTTGCTCCCGGTAAAAGAAATTTCGCCCGAGAAACTTCTCTTTCTGAAACGCCGCAGTAAACTTCCCGATAACCTGATTTATAAAGTTATTTTCAAAGAAGAACACCTGGTTGAACCAATGGATGTTACCGAGGAATTCGATTTGCAGGAATACTATTCAAGTCCTGAAAAATTTAAAAGCTCATTCGAAAAATACATTCCGCATATCGATATGCTGATCAACTGTATTTACTGGGATTCGCGTTATCCAAGGCTTGTTACTAAGAACTACCTCGAAAAATTGTTTTCCGAAGGAACCCCGAAACTGAAAGTAATCGGTGATATTTCATGTGATGTAAACGGCTCGATTGAATGTACCGAAAAAGGAACCGAAATAGAAGATCCGATTTTTGTTTATCATCCCGACAGCCGTACTTATACCATGGGGCATAAAGGCGATGGTGTTCTGCTAATGGCGGTCGACATTCTTCCAAGCGAACTTCCCCGCGATTCGTCAGCCGGTTTTGCCGATGTGCTTATAAATTACGTAAAAGCCATTGCCGATTGTGATTTCAACGAAGACTTCTTAACCCTCGATCTGCCAAATGCAATTAAAAGTGCCCTCATCCTGCATCGTGGTGAGCTAACCCCACACTATAAGTACCTGGAAGAGCATTTGGGGGTTGAAAAGAGTTAATAGATAAAGGTTCACTTCGACAAGCTCAGTGTAAAAATGGAAAATGGTCATTAAAAATTCCAAGTCCCAAATTCCAAGTCCCAAATTCCAAGTATCAAATTCCAACATCCAACATCACAAATCACAAATCACAAATCACAAATCACAAATAAAACTGATATCCATCCTCGAAATTACTCGCAAAACTCTTAGCTCTTGTCCAACAACAACTGAATGACAACTGAATGACCAACTTCCATTTCTCTAAATACAATACTTAACTCTTATCTCCGCAATCCCCAATAAAATCTAAATAAATCCACAATGAAGAAAGTCCTTATTCTGGGTGCTGGCCTGGTGGTCCGCCCTATCGTAAAACACTTGCTTAACAAAGGAATCCAGGTAACGGTTGCTACCCGCACCAAAAGCAAAGCCGAAGAAATGATCGCCGGTCATCCTAATGGCATAGCTGTCGCATGGACAGTTGAAGATGAAGAATCACTGAGCCGCATGGTTGCTGAACATGATCTTTCGGTAAGCCTGCTGCCTTATCTTCACCATTTGCTGGTGGCTAAATATTGCCTTCTGCACAAAAAGAACATGGTTACCACCTCGTATGTAAAACCCGAAATGCAGGCGTTTGACACGCAGGCTAAGGAAGCCGGTATCATTATCCTCAACGAGTTGGGCCTCGATCCGGGTATCGACCATATGTCGGCTATGCGTATTATCGACAATGTACATGGTAAAGGTGGAAAAATTGAAGAGTTTTATTCCATTTGCGGCGCGTTGCCGGCTCCCGAAGCTGCAACAAACCCGTTTAAATATAAATTTTCGTGGAGCCCAAAGGGCGTTGTAATGGCTGGTAACAATGATGCCAAATACATGAAAAACAATGTTGTTGTAGATGTTCCTACTGAAAATCTTTTTAAAACCCCACTTCAGGTTAGTTTTCCTGAAGTCGGCGATCTGGAAGTTTACCCGAACCGCGACTCAATTGCTTATATTGATATTTACGGCATTCCTGAAGTTAAAACCATACAGCGTGGCACTTTCCGCTACATTGGCTGGTGCGAAACCCTGGATGTAATGAAACAGTTGAAATTGATTTCGTACGATAAAGTAAACCTGGCAGGCAAAACCTATGCTGATTTTATAGCTCAGCAGATTGGAACAACTGACAGCTCCGATATCCGAAGGAAAGTTGCCGCTCATCTAGGTATCAGCGCCGATTCTTATGCGCTTGGCGCAATGGAATGGCTCGGGCTTTTCAGTAACGAACCGCTTAACCGCACCGAAGATTCTCCTTACGAAGTTACCAGCGACCTGATGATCGCTAAGATGGAGCTTGGACAGAACGAACGCGATATGGTTGCCATGCAGCATACATTCCTCGCCACTTATCCCGGAGGAAAACAGGAAGTGATCCGCTCACGCATGCTCGATTTCGGCACACCTGCAACCGATACTTCCGTTGCGCGCACAGTTGCTTTACCAGCTGCAATCGGCGTTGAGATGATTCTTGCCGGACAGATTACTGTAAAAGGTGTTTTCCGTCCTGTATTACCTGGAATCTATAATCCTATTCTCGATGAACTTGAAAAACTCGACATCCGCATGGTTGAAGAATACGGATTGCCGTTGAGCGAAAGAATCAGCTAACCAAAGCATAGAATAAATTGAGAAAGGCTGCCGAAAGGTGGCCTTTTTGTTTTATTGCCCATTCTTTTCCGGTGGACTGCATTTACTAATATTGCGGTGCTCTGCACCTACAAATATTGCGGTGCGCTGCACCTACAAACATTCCGATGCGCTGCACCTACAAATATTCCGATGCGCTGCACTGAATTATTATTTCTCTTTCATTCCATTCATCTGTATCGTTATATCCTGATCCACCGACCGAAGATGCAAATCCCTCTTCGGAAATGGAATTTCGATGCCATTTTCCTTCAGCACATCAAATATGGTGAATAGCACTTCGCTGCGTATGCGTTTGCCTTCAACAAAATCGGAAATCCAGAAATTAAGCATGAAATCCAGAGAGCTGTTGCCCATGGCATTAAAGAAAATACCAGGCTCGGGAAGTTTCAGTATTTCAGGATGATTTTCCATAATACCTAATAATAACTTATTCACCTTGTGCGGATCCGATTTGTAAGCAACTCCCACTATGATTTCCATGCGCCGGCGTTTGTTCGACAAAGTCCAGTTTATAACGCGGTTCGATATCAGTTCGCCATTGGGCACAATAATTTCAGCCCCTTCAAAAGTTTGCATATTGCTTGCACGGATTCCGATTTCCTTTATCCAGCCTGTATCTGTACCAAGCTCAACCATATCCCCAACAGAAATTGGTTTTTCAATAGCTATTATCAGACCTGAAACAAGGTTATTGAAAATATTCTGTAACCCGAAACCTATACCGAAACCTAAGGCCCCCATCAATACAGTGAGTTGTGTTAAAGGAATACCTGATGCAATAATTCCAATCATAAACCCAGCTGTAATAATGATAAAACGAACAATCAATTTCGTGCTGCCCCAGGCAGTCCGTTTCTTAAATTGTTTTTTATAATCTTCAGTTTCAATGGCCAGATTGATCAGGTTTGCTACATAAATAGCACCGTATACTACAGCAACAAATAAGAGTACACTTCCAAACGTAAATACTGAATCGCCCAACTGCCGGGGTTCAGAAACCCAATTCCTGAGCCAGTCGGAGATATCATCGAATATATTCATGTTTTTCAGGTAGGACACTATAAAATACAGAATGGCTAGCCCGATTATGATCCGCTTCAGTTTTTTCTCAATTATTTCGTGATTAATCTGGAATGATTTGCTTCTCTTATTTACCATAAAAGTTACGATTCGCAGGTAATCAATAATAGTAAACATTGTTACCGAGAGTATAAGTGCCAGTACAAAGGCATCTATTGCACCCAGAAAAAGTGTCCTTCACTACGGATAATACCCGATCATTATCAGTCCCCAGCCTAAACTAAGCTGTAAAACAAGAAGTAATTATACGAGTAGACCAATATTTCGTTTTTCGGCCGCATAGGCAGCCCGATCTCGGCGAATCCGATTCATAGGTATTAAAAGTAAAATAGATAAACTATATACAATTCTGCCGATAAAAGTAGGAGAGGTAAAAAAAATCACCATAGTAAGTATAATCAGCATTCCAAGAATAATGTAAAAAGGCATTCGACTGATGTACTCATGCTCTTTCATGTAAATAATACTCACACAAATGGTTAATGAAATAAATATGAGGTCCAGGAAAGCGTATGGAGCATGAGTAAAAATTAGTGGCGCTACAGCTAATCCCATGATTATGGAGGCTAATTACGGGTACTTTTGAAGGTATCTCTGTGAATGTATGCCTGTAAGTTTATAGGATTTGTTTTTGTGGAAATAATGTACAGGCAATAAAGCTATTATGAAAAGTAATATCCTGTATAGGATAAGGCGGGTAACATTATGTTTGAGAAAAAACATAATCGATTCCACTGTTTGGCGAAATGTTTCCCTCACCGTAATGCCGAAGGAATATGGATAATCGGCTATGCTTGATTTCCAGACTGGTGGAAGCGTGGCTTTGGTGGAGTTTGACTTAATAGTGCGGATCAGAGACTGAGTATACCTGTTTGATTCCTGTAAGCGCAAACCGGTATTGTTGATTGAATCTTCGATCCTGACCAGGATCATAAGCCGGCTGGTAAAAAAGTTATTTGTTTGCCTGATGGTTGAATCCAGTAATTCAATCTCAGGCATATAAATGGACACAATTGTCGAATCTGCATAGGTATAAAAGTAGTCGATCTCTTTTTGAATCGCCATTGCCTTTGTTACTTCTTTCAGCAGGTAATTGTTGTATTGAACTACTTTTTTCTGTAATCATTCCAGGTCTTTAATTTCTACCATAAGTTCATTCCTCAGGTCACTGGCCTGTCGGTTCCGTAATGAAATATTATTAAACTGCAGGTTTCGGCGTATCATTCCATTTGAATTATCGATTTTGCGCAACTTTTTAATTACATCAACGGTATCGATGCTTGGAAGATGGATGGCAGTAGAAATATTTAGCTTGTTAATATTATTCTGGATCCAGGCTGAAGGGTTTTAAGCAGATAATTTATTAATGGCGCGTTTATTATAGTATCCGACTGCTGATCAGTAATAAGGTCAGGTTCCTTCTGCGCAAAAGCACTTACAGGTTGATGAAGAGTAAATGCCGATATTAAAATGGCTATCGTAAATTGCATTTTTCTGATTATTCTATGCATGGTTTCAACCTTTTTGTAGTAATTAATTCAGAAATTTTTGTACGGGTGTTGGAGCTAAGTTTTTAACTTCATCAGCTTTTTGTTTGAGGAATTTTGGTGCGTTAAACCTGTAACCTATAAAAATCTGAAAATATCCCCTTGTTGCCTTGGTTTGTACAGATGAATGGTTATCATTGTGCGTAAATTGCTCTGCCGTTAACTCTGCCCCGGAATAAAATTTCTTCGAATTGTACCCTATACCGATTGTCTCCTTTATTTCATACAGCGGATCAGTGTATTTTGTTCTTACGTTCTCATCAGGGTAACGTGTCAGCAGGTTTGCATGATGAAAACCAATGCCCGGAAACAATCCCAGGGTTGCATAAAATTTAGATTTGATTACAAAGGTGTATATATAACCTAGAGATGCCGCAACATCAAGATTGTGTGATCTCTGGCTTGAATGCTGGCTGGTATCACTGCTTTTATTATCAATTTCATTGTAATTATAAGTCAGGTATGGGATAATACTTCCGCAGCTTTTCAATTGGATTTCAGTTTTGCTGCTGACTGCCTTAAGTGAAAAGTTTTTATTGATTTTATACCCGGTCGAACCTCGGAGCATGGCTACTTTCAGATCCGGAAGCAAAAAGTAAGGGTCCTGGCCCTTTATCCATCCGGGGATTGCGTCTTCGGAATTATAAATATAGAAGCCGGAAACATAAGCAAATTGCAGTTCCTGCATCCAATGTATAGTGAGAATATTTAGCCCAAAACCCAAAGCTTTGGTTTTTCCCTGCATATCATTATCATTATTTCCCGGAATAAACTTTGGTTTAAATCCGATACCAAATGAAATATACCTGTAACTGAATGATAACTTGGTCGATAGGCTGATATTTGGCCGAAGATCCCAATGAAAATTATCTCCCTTTTGTTCAAATTCGTCAAATTCGGTATTGACGTTGAGTTTAATGCTGATAATGGTATCAAACTTCTCGATATATTTTACTGCAGGCTTGCTAATCGCAGTTGTATCAGAACTATTCTGAGCGTAAACCCTGCCATTATAAAAGTTAAACAGGAGTACAAACGAAAAAAGGAAAATAAATTTTTTTAGATGAAGTAGATTTCGCACTAAAAGAGCAGAGAAAATATGGCGGAACCTGTTTCTCATAGTATGTCAATTTGAAGATTAAATTTCCAGACCGGAATTGTGATCAACATGCTTTATTTTAATGAAATTTAGAGTTTGGTTTCTTTAATCATTTTGAAGCCTGTCATTTTTTTTAGGATAAGTAATAAGCACAATTTTGTGTATTCGAACTTATCAATTGTACTTCAGTACTGAATCTGAATATTCGCTATCAGTCATATTCCAGCATAAATTTAAAACTTTTCTGAATAATGACAAAAAATCACATTGCAATTTGGTTTCTAAACCAATAGCTTTTCAGGAAATATTCTTGGTATTGAGAAGGTAAATAGGATCGAAGTACTAAAAGTGAAATTTGGAAAGTATTTAATTTGAATAAAAAAAGACTATTTCCAGATAGAAATAGTCTTATGACAAGATTGGTATTATCGTTATTTCCCTTTGCCAAAGATAATTCCTACAATAAAATATATTCCGGCTGTTTTTGAGTCAGGAGCATCTGCATAATCGAAAGTTTTTGACAATCCATGTGCATAACCCAAATCGGCTGTTAAGAAAAGAATATCAACACCCAGGCCACCCTGTAGGAAAAAAGTGCCATTTTTAAAATCACTTTTTATGTTATCTCCCGATTTCTTGTCTTTTGCGCCCAGGAGAAAATCATAGGAAGGCCCAAAATTAGCCCTGAATTTGAATTGTTTGGCATCTATAATATTATAGGCAACAAGTGTTTTCAGTTTAAGGCTTTTATACACAACATCCCCTGAAGTTGCCTCTTCACCTTCCGCTTGATATGCAGTTACAGAGTTAACATAGTGAACTCCCGGCTGGAATTGAAGTTTCCCTCCGAACCTTAAATCAGCACCAAGACTCATCCCGACTTTGCCGTCATACGTTACTCCGGCGGGAGCATCGGTGAATTTCATAAAAGTTAATCCGATCTGCGGATTAAACTGCACTTGTGCAAACAATTGCACCGATGCAAAAATAATCATCGATAATGAAAGTAGTTTTTTCATACTTTAATTGGATTTATTGTTCCTACTCTTATTCAGGCTTTTCGGATACCGCCTTGTAAAATGGGAAAATTCATTAAAAGGTTTGTAAAGTGTTTTCGTGAATTATTTAAATAATTCTTGAAAACACATATCTGATACTATTGTTCATCCTTTTTCGGAATTATATAAATAAACTAAGAAAATGATGATGAGTATTTATGTCTCATTAAACTGGTAATTGGCTCTAATTAATAATATTTAAATCAAATAACAACAATCCAGGGTTGCAAAATGAAAGTAACCATGTCTTGCGCCCGAAGCATTTTTTTGACGCATGCCTGAGCAGTTTTATTCCTCTGAACCAAACTTAATTCGCTGATTTCTCATGAAATCTTTTTGCGAAACAATTTTCAAATCACATTGTTTATATTTTTTCATAATTTAGTTCAACTATTTCATGTGTTATTATTTATTTTTTTACGGGTCACATGGAACTCGCCATGGAAATAATCATCGCTCTGTGAGACAAATTATTGGCATGGCTCGTTTCATCTGGCCATTAGTCTATATCATACATATCAAACCTTCAGCCCATGGTTAAAAAGCCAGCCCTGATTATTCTGATAGTATTTTCCTTTGCCTTTAATAGCCATGCCTGGGTTTATCCCGAACACAGGGATATTACACTGCTTGCCATTCAGAAACTGGATTCTTCCCAAAGGGTAGTTCTCGATCAACTTTGGAAATTAGCACGTAAAGGTTATGAAAACAGGTTGGATGTTTTGGTTGCCGATGCTACCCAAAATGAGCATCCGAAATACCTCGATTATGCTGCTTTCCCTGCTATTGCGGGTGACCATTCCACTTCAGCGGAAGATATGTTGCACACTATTCTAAACACTGATTGGATACTTGATGTTGCCGATGTGGCTGCCAGGCTTAAAAATGGAATTGCTGCCTCAAAAAACAGGAGTGAACGCGAGGGTGAGCTAAGGGATTCGGATTTGCGTTTGCTCCGGGTTGACCCTCTATATGTTTCGCGGGCCGGGTCGAACAATGTGCACTTTATGCTTGCCCGGCCTGATGTGAATACATCAGCAAATGATTATTTTGCCACTTGTTATAAGGAAGGTTCTGAGGTAAACCTCATCGGAACTTACACCTGGTACCACACCAGTGCTATATTAAAAGCCCGAAGACTTGCAACTGAAAGCCTTTCCCCGGAGCAGCAATCAACACTTGCCCTGGCTATGCTGGCCGATGAAGCTTTTGCTTTGCATTTCCTGGAAGACGGTTTTTCTGCCGGACATGTTGCCGGAATTTGGGGAATCGCAGCCGTGAGAAAAGGTACCCACGATTATTACGACGAGCATGGGCTTGAAGTTATAACCTGGAATGGAAAGCGGATGGTACTTACCGGCGATGCTTACTTGCGATCTTCTGATGCGGAAACAGCGGCCAATACCGTTTTAATGAGTCTTGTGCAAGTGCTGGAAGCTACCCGAAGCAGCAAAAGGCTGATGATATATAATGATCAGGCAAAGGTATTTGTTCCCGATACTTTTAATATAGCAAAAGCAAATATAACGCCGCCGCGTAAAATTGATACAGCTTTTAAAATCATATATGAAGATATTCTGATCACTACTCCTGTTCCCGGACTTGCTACCGGACTTGGTGAAATTCCCCGTTTCCGATCACAATTGGGACCTTTTATAGGCATTGCGCCTGCAGGTAATTTTTCGTTGGTTTCCGGTGGTTTTGGTGAAAGTCAGACTCGTAGCGGTGTTATTCCCGGACTGGAATTTGCGGTTCATATGGGCCTGGGTTTGGATGGTGTGCTAAATGAATCCGGCGACGGTCTTGTATTTCTTGACCTGGGTTGGAGACAGGATGGTGCTTCATCCATAAAAATAGAAAGTGACCCGGGATACAATCAGTTTGGCTCTATACTTTCGGCTATTCCGTCGCGGGAGGCTCTGTATGCCCGAATTCGGATGCCTTTTTATGTGATACCCGGCGATCTTTTGGTTGCGGGTCCTTTCCTTTACTTTTTCGCGCCAAAATCATTTAATAAAATGGTTTCCACTGCAGCCCAGGGAGGATTAATTCCCTGGCAGGCCGGAATAATAACATCCGCGGGCAAGTTTCAATTTATCTTAGGGCGGGAAATTGGAGTATATTTATATGGCACTCTCCAGGGTGCCGATGCTTTCCTGGTTCCTGATGACAGGTTGGGTTCAGATCCCTGGGCATTAGTTTCGGTACGTTCCACTAAACTCGATTTCCCATTCTTTGAATACAGGCCCATCAGGACTTTCTCCCGGAAGCAAAGCGCAAGTCTTGTGATTCAACTTCATACAGCGGTTGATATTCCCGGAAAAGTTACCATGGTCACTCATCCGGAAGTGGAAGCCACTAAATTAAAATCAGTCTGGATGATAGGCTTAAAACTTGGTTTCGACTGGAGATACTATTATTCCGGTGGAAAGAAATAAAAGATGTTCTATTTTAAAAGAGGATTTTATAAACAATATGATTTGATGAAAACTCAAAATGAGAAATAATTCCGGATTATTTAATTGTTGAACTTTCATTAGTTTTATCCACAAAAAGCAAAAACCATGAAATATTTTAGAAACATTATTCTTCCAATCCTTGCAGCAACTCTCTGGATCAGTATTTCGGAATTTGTACGGAATGAATTTATTGTAAAATCTTTCTGGACCAATCATTACATCGGTCTTGGACTTACTTTCCCTTCAGAACCTGTAAATGGCGCTGTATGGGGAATCTGGTCATTGATGTTTGCCATAGCTATATTTATTATTTCAAAGAAATTTACTTTATTTCAAACAGCCCTGCTTTCATGGTTTGTGGGTTTTGTACTGATGTGGTTTGTACTTGGTAATCTGGGAGTATTGCCTTATGGCCTTTTAGTGTATGCAATTCCATTAAGCATTTTGGAAGCATTTGTTGCAAGCTGGATTATCAAAAAGCTTTCATGATTATTTAACCGCATGAGCTAAGGCTAAAATTTCATTTTTCCGGCAATAGTTCCCTTGGCTTTTTAAGGCTTTTTAACGGACTATTTTGGTATGCCTATTTTTCGTTAATTTGATGTGGTTTAAATTTTCGGTTAGTGACGGGAATTTATTGGGAAATTATGAATTTGGAATCTGATAGTTATTGCAGGTATCGCATTCAAATTCTTTCATAGTGGTTGACAGAAAGAATCCAGCAACATTACAGTTTCATTCCACAGAAATATAAACCGATACTTTTCCTGGTAGCAACCATTGGCAGCCATTTTTAAAACAGAATAGTCCCTATATGAAATATGAACTTAACTTATTAAGATATCAGGATAAAACATGGGTTCAAAACCTTGTATTATTTTTGTTTTGCTTTGCTGTGATTTTTGGGCCGGCTTATGCCTTGTTCGATTCGTATAATTATGATACAATTGCCAATCCTGATCTTAAAACCTACCTGGGCCTGGCCAATTTTGATTTTGACCAAAGCCCGATCAGAAAATACAGGGTTATAATTCCTTTCCTGGTATCCGGTGTTAATTATATTTTTGGGCCGGTGTTTTCATGTATCGCTCCTCAGTCCTTCCCCGGACCCGATTTTTCGATGTGCATGAGTTTCCTGATTGTAAACTCCATGTTTATGTCGGTTTTCGGAATGCTTGTGTATCATTTGTGTAAAGAATTCGGATCTTCCCGTCTGGCGGCAATTATCGGGCTTTTAAGCGTGTTAACTTGCAGGTGGACAGCCTATTATGCAGGGTTGCCAGGAGTAGACAGCTTATACCTTGTTGTTGCAGCTATGACGTTACTGGGTATAAAAACAAAAAATTCAAAGCTTATACTATTGGCAATATTTATAGGTCCCTGGGCAAAGGAGTCTTTCATATTTATCGCGCCTTTACTATTCTTTTTCTCATCCATTAATAAATGGAAACAGCTATTTTTATTTGCGGTTTCGGGGATATTAGTTTTTTCATTCCGGTATTACCTGGATATGTTTAGCCATGCGACTTTTGGCTTAGGCCTTAAAAATGATTTTGCGCACCTAAATAATATATTTGTTTCTTTAAAACTGTTGTTCTCATTCAAAGGTATTTATGGGATAGTTTCTGTATTCGGTGTTTGGGGCCTGCTTTTTATTTTCGCACTGAATAGTAGAATACGAATGGCATTAAAACAAAAAACTACTTTATTTCTGCTGGTATTTTTGTTCATCGTTTTGGTACATATTGTTATTTCATCCGACATTGCACGGATGTTATATCTAGCCACACCGGTTTTTGCGATTTGGTTTTCGACTATTACGGATAAACTAATTTCAATTAAATCGTAAAAAAAAATTAGCAAAACAATCATGGAAATGGATAAATACCTTATAAAATTCAAATTGAATAGAACAATCATTCGCTTCTGTATACCTGCCGTTTTAGTTTTCCTCCTTTTTCAGGTTGAAAAAACTTTTGCGCAACAACCTTCCCGCATCGCAGTTATTGATCTGGCGGATTCGAACCTTATTTACAAACATGTTGGCTTTACTGTTTTTAAAGATAAATCCGACACCTTCGACTGCCGGTTTAACTGCAAAAAATATATCGAACAGGAACTTACGCGTGTATTGTCAACAAGATACACGGTTAGTTTACTATCCGCGCCCGATAAACTGATCCCCGCAAATGGAAGTATTTATAATTTATTGAATAGTAATGATGTCAAATCTTGGATTTTGGGGCTCAAAAACGAATATGATTTCGTGATCTTTGTTGAATCGGGTGAAGAGGATGACATAATGGACACAAAAAAGCAGAAACTTCGGTCGTGTGGGTTATATACCCGGGGAAACCCTGCAAAAAGCTGGGTGGCAGTATTTAGTACCACAAGGTTTACCGCTTTAAGAACAGCAAATTCAGAAGTTGTGGATTACGATTGGAGAGGAATGGATTATTTGTTGCCAATACATGATTATCAATTCTCCCGACAGAATTTGTTAATTGACCAGGAAATGCTACCGGTTATCAAAACAGGACTCATAAAGCTTCTTGATTACAAGCTGGAGTATTTCTTGACAAATTCATATTTGTTACCTAATGTTGATTACGAAAGTTTAAAGAAAATGAAAGAAAATTAGGATTCCGGGTGCCTGTGTCTGATGCATTTGTTAAGGTGTCTTAAAAGTGCAGCTTTAGTAAAAGCTAAATCCCATTAAATCTGAGGATATTCTTTACTTTTGTGCCTCAATTTAAAAAGCAATGGCAAAATTTCTTAAATGGCTTGGTGGTGGTATAGGATGGGCGGCAGGCGGACCGATTGGCGCGCTTCTTGGTTTCGCGCTTGGATCAATGATCGATGGGATGCAAAGCGGAGTGTATGCGTATGAACCACAGCAACGGCCTAATTTTAATACGCCCCAGACTACTCCGAATGATTTTATCCTGAGCCTGCTTATTTTGGCTTCAGCAGTAATGAAATCGGATGAGAAAATCCTTCGTTCCGAACTTGATTTTGTAAAACGTTTCCTGCTCCAGCAGTTTGGAACAGATGAAGCTGAAAGGCAACTCCTTATCCTTCGCGAACTTCTAAAAAAAGATTATGACCTTCAGCAGGTTGGTGTTCAGATAAAACAATATATGGAATACCCTTCACGTCTTCAATTAATGCATTTCCTATTTGGATTAGCTGCTGCTGATGCGCAAGTACATGCAGCCGAATTAAACATAATTACACGTATTGGCGGAATACTAGGAATCAGTAACACTGATTTTGAGAGTATTAAGGCCATGTTTGTGAGAGATACAACAAGTGCATACCGTATTCTCGAAGTTACTCCCGATGCATCTCCCGAAGAACTGAAAAAAGCGTACCGCCGTATGGCGCTTAAATATCATCCAGATCGTCTGGCTCACCTCGGTGATGATGTTCAGAAAGCAGCAAATGCCAAATTCCAGGAACTAAATGCGGCTTATGAGAAAATCAAGAAGGAAAGAGGAATAGTGTAGGGGAGGAGTCAATTGTCAGAATTTGAGATAAAAGGAATTAACAATTGAATATCATAACAGCAGAGCAAACAGGGTTTTCTCAAACCTGAAACTTTTTTAGCCAGCATACGACTGCAAAATTAATTATGGAAATTACCAAGCAAATTATTGCCGATATAAAAGCACTTGCTTTTAAAAACAAAAAGGACAATGCTACGTTTTTTAGGCAGGTTGCTGCCAAACCTCCCGGAAAAGTAGATGAGGCATTTCAAAAACTTCATGAAGAAGTATTTTCAGAAGTAAACTGCCTCGATTGTGGGAACTGCTGTAAATCGCTGGGGCCAAAATTAAATAGTACCGATATTCGTCGTATTTCCGGGGCTTTAAGAATAAAACCTTCAGAGTTTGAACAAAAATACCTTCGGATGGACGAGGATGATGATTTCGTTTTTAGTACTATGCCTTGTGTATTTCTGGCCGAAGATAATACATGCAAAATTTATGAAGACCGCCCGCGTGCATGTCGCGAATACCCACATACCGACCAGCGAAAGATGCACCAGGTGCTGGATATTACGTTGAAAAATATGTCAACCTGTCCGGCAGTTTTTGAAATTGTAGAAAGGTTAAAGAAAGTGAAAATCTGATACCCTTTATTCGTTTTGTTTAACCGGCTTAATTGGATTTGATGGATTCGACGTTTCCCTATTAGCCCTTTGCTCCCTTTGCGTTACTGTAGCGACTTTGCGATAGAAAAAAAATCGGTTTCAGTTGATATCTGCTTTACAAAGCAAACTCCCCAAAATAGTTACTGTCTATTTGTTGAATAATCGCTCATCAAAATTGAATGGCTCAATCGACTTGATTGTGATTTTGTGAGAATCTGCATGTGCCGGATTGATCAGGTAATTAAATTCATCCTGAACTACCACTGAAGGCACTTTTAAAACAGGGAAAGTTCCTTTTGATACAAATCTGTCACCAATTTCCTGGGTTGCATGCGAGTGTGGTAGTGATTTCCAGTCTGGCGGAAGCTGTTCCTTTGTTAATTCCTGGATTTGCATTTCATCCGGAATTTCAATAGAGATGAGCTCATAATCAAGGGGAAGATTACCTAAAGGAGTATGAACAGCAATTTCGGTGGTACACAAAGCTCTTGATGCACTTGTATATACCAGAGCTGTTCCTTTGCTGTTCCAGCGGCCGCCGCTCTTTTCAGCACCTTTTCCCGAAAGGTCATTTGCAAACTTCGACTTACTTAACCGGAATACGATCATGCCAGGATTCCGTATTCGATTCGGGTCAGCTCATCTCTCAGCATATTAATGCCAAAGGAATTATCCAACAACATTTTAGGCTTACTATTTCCCAGAACAAGATTACTGGTTTCGAGCCATGAGTTAAACTTTTCGGACGTGCCAAAAACTTCTACTCCCTTATTATAAAAAAGAGCTATTTCTATAATTTTTTCAGATTGTAACGGATCAAAGGTGCGTCTTTCGATTCGGTATCTTTGCATGGTGCGTTCCGAAAGGTGAAGGTAGGTTGACCATTCATTACTGGTAAATGGACTTTTGTTAGCAAACGTATCAAAAACTGCAAATCCAATACCTTTACGCACCATGGTAATTAAAGACATGGCATTAATATCATCTATTGAGCCATATGTAACCATTGGATCAAATATTTCCATTGTTCCCATTTGATTTAATTTTCCACAAAGGTAAGCAATATGTCGTAAAAATAACGACATTTGTCTAAATAAATTTTAAATATTTTATAATTACCTGAAATTCAATTACTGGAAAACTCGTTATCAGTTACCTCAATCCCTAAAACCTAATTCCTAATACCTCTATTCGTATCTCAGCGCGTCGATAGGGTCAAGCTTAGCTGCTTTTACGGCAGGAATAATACCTGAAGCCAATGCTACAACAACGCATAATCCAACTCCCCAGATAATCCATCGCCATGGAACGATAAAACTTGTGCCTATGGAAAGTGCCAATGCATTGCCTATCGCTATACCCAGGATAATTCCAAGTATTCCGCCAAGTTGAGCAATTACAACAGCTTCTGCTAAAAACTGGTTCCTGATGGTTCGTTTTGTGGCACCAATGGCTTTTCGGATTCCAATTTCCCGCGTCCTTTCAGTAACTGAAACCAGCATAATATTCATAAGGCCTATGGCCGCGCCCAATAATGTAATAGCGCCAATAATTACTGCAGCCAGGCGCAGGTAACTAAGGCTGTCGAACAGCATGTTTGCCAGGTTGTCACTTTTCGAAATATCAAAGCTATCTTCATCTCCGACACTAACCTGCCGCACAATTCTGAAAATACCGGTTGCCTCATCAATTGCGGCTTCAAGTTTTTCGCCGTCAGCTACATGAATATTAATGCTATAGGAAGCATTGGGGCGCGAAAACCGCTGTCTGGCGCTATTGATAGGAATCAGGCAAACATTATCCGGATTGAAACCAAGGCTTGATCCTTTTTCTTTTAAAATTCCAACAATGAGATATCTGCCCGGGCCGATGGTGATGTATTTTCCTACCGGATCTTCTTTATTTTTAAACACTTTCTTTATAACATCATTGCCAACAATAGCAACTGAAGAACCATAGTATACTTCGGTAGGAGAAATATTCCTTCCTGTAACTATTTCGTTGCCAGAAGTGGTGATATAATTTTCGTCGCAACCAATTACCGGAACATTTGGATTGGTCTTATTAGCCGCATATTTTACTGTTGCCAGGTTGGTGGCAAATATAAAAACAGAAGGTGTAGCCGGAAATGAATATAAATCTTTAAAACGCATCGCTTCTTCGAAAGAAATTTCCCTGAAATTCTTAGGCTTGCTGCGATTATTGCCAATGCGCACCTGCATGGTTCTGTTACGAATGGTAAAAGTATTGGCTCCCATCATCTGGAAATTATCATTCAGATAATATTTGATCGCATCAATTGAAGTGAGTATGCCAACCAGGGCCATAATCCCAAAGGCGATGATCAATACAGTTAAAGTGGTCCGCATCATATGACTCCGTACTGATTGCAATGAAATGCGAAGATTTTCGAGTACAAGGCTGCCCGCAAATAATTTCATGATAGGTATATTATAGGTATAACTTAAGTCCGATGGTATGATAATTTACTGTAAGCCAAATGTCTATGCGTTTATATCACAGTAAAAGCTTTGTAAAATTAATGATTTAATTTACAACAACCCGAAAAAAATAAAACGAAAGACTCTTTTAAAACAGAGAAATTGCTGACGACATGAACAGCGACCAGAACAATACTGAAGCACTAAGGTAAACCAATAAAAAGCGGTTCGTCGAATAGTATCTTGTGGCAATAAAGGTACCTAGAGGTATAGAAAGTAAAACAGGTGTAAGAATTACAATTCCAGCCATTCCGAATTTTTTCACAATTTTAATAATCAGCCTGTTACGCTTTGTAAATCGTTTTGCGGGAATAAATTTGGGAATTGAAATATTCAGCGAATTGTAGACTTTCACCCGAACCAAATGAAAATAATAGAAAAAATACCTGGTGTATAATTGGAGTATCCACTTACTTAAAAAGAAGAATACAACCACTCCTACTATGCCACCTGCTGTAGTTGAAAGCCATGTTTGTATAAAATTCAAGCCCAAGCCAAATGATATAGCAGGAGCAAACAGGAATTTGATGCTGCTTACTAAGAAAACGATAAGTATTTTTAAAAATCCTGACAAAATAAAAATGTTTGGTATTATAACGCAACAGACCCGGGAATGTTGCAGCTACAAATGTTAAATTTTGAAAATAAATCCGGAAATGCGGGATACTATACTTTTTGTCCAAATGCCAGATCGCCTGCATCTCCCAAACCTGGAACAATGTATCCTAAAGCGGTAAGTTCATCATCAATGGCAGCTACCCAGATGGTTGTGCCTGTTTTTGGGAGCATTCGTTTTAAATATTCGACTCCCTGCACACTGGCAACAACGGATACAAAATGTGTATGGGCAGGTTTCCCGTGAATAAGCAACGAATTGTAGGAAGCTACCATTGATTGGCCGGTAGCAAGCATTGGGTCGGTTAATATCAAAACACGGTTTTCAATTTCAGGACTTGAAACATATTCAATCTGAATCGAAAATTTATCATCTTTCCGGTGTTCACGGTAAGCTGATACAAAGGCATTGTCGGAACTATCAAAATAATTCAGCATTCCCTGGTGCAAAGGCAAGCCAGCTCTTAAAATAGTAGCAAGTATCGGATGGTTTTTCATTACCTGAACTTCAGCTGTGCCTAAAGAAGTGATTACTTCCTTGGGTTCATACTCCATTGTCTTGCTGATTTCATACGCAAATATTTCGCCTAAGCGTTCCATATTCCGCCTGAATCGCATCCTGTCCAGTTGCAGGGATACATCACGAAGTTCACACACAAACTGGTTGACTACTGAATTTTTACTTCCTATATTGATCACCATACTACTGGTTGTTGTTTCGTTTATGTTTTATCTTGATTCCGATTCCTTACAAAAATAAGTACTTTGGGTTATTATTTAGCGAAAAGAAAATATTTTTTTAAATACAACCTGCTTAATCTCCATATTTTAAGCCCTATCCTAAGAAGCGGAGGGAGAGAGGTTCGCATATATCGCTGATAAATAAGCTTTTTTGCGCCAAAACTGCTGTAAAATCTTGCCAGCCCTTCCACATTTGATCCTTCAAAGTCAAGAGTCAGTGGCTTGCCGGCATTTTGTTTTATAAAAGAGTCGATAAGCCAGGGCATGGCATTCCGTTTTTTACCTGTTCCGGATAATGCAGAAAAAAGGAAAATAGCTTTCTGATGACTGCTAACCCAAAGTATTGCTGCTAACAGTTGGTTAAATTCATCATAAGCTCCCCATATTTCGCCAATTCCCTTGTTTATGCTTTTATATGCAATATCTTTTACAATCGCATATTGTTTGTTGTTTAGATGTGTTAACTCCTGGCCTTTGTTAGCTCTGAACAGTGAAATTATTTCTTCCGGTCTGACGTGTTTGGATAAAGTGAAATTGTTTTGATCAGCTTTTTTAATATTGCGCTGCAAATTGTTTTGGTAACCTTTAATTAAATCCCTATACTCAATGGTAAGTTCCAATTCAAAATTGGTCATTTCTGAAACATTTGCTGAGGCAGGCATTTCATTGGACGTATTCAGGTTAAAGTCAATATATCTGAATTTGGCAGGAATACAGTTTAAAAATTCTTCAAGTCTATCTTTCGCTGAAAATGATTTGTAGAAAAGCCCAAGTTGCTGAGTAAAAAAAGGTTGCATAATATAACTGAAACCTGCTTTGGTGGAAACGGGTAACGGAAATACATTATCATAGTCATCTTCAACGAGTGCGCACCAGCCGGGACTCACTATATCCAAGTACCAGGAATATGCGTATAGATTTCCGTTAACAGCAATACCAATACACTCATCCCATAATGATTTATCAATCTTATCATGTTGCAGGAACCGGATCATGGAAAAAAGTAGTTAATGGTGAATGGGAAATAGTCAATGTTTAACTGAGGTTATAAATAAGAGAATATCATTTTTGCAACATCTCATAGAATAGAGGAGTTAATGGTTAATGGAAAATAGTTAATGGTTAACTTAGGTTATATTTAAGGGAATAGCATTTTTCCAACAACCGACAACCAACATCCGACATCCTACATCCTACATCCCACATCTTTCCTTCCTATTGTTTCATCCCTTCTTCAACCATATCAATATACACCTTAAGCCATCCCTTCCAGTTGCCAACTTCATTAAGCGCAGGGTTGTGCCACAAAGGTATAAATGTACCTCCGACTTTTTTTACTTCCTGTATCAGTTCATTTATTGTTTCGGTTGCTTTTTGGGGAGTAAGTTTCATATAATCATGAAGAGTCCCGTCCATGGCTGCAAAAGGATGGATTACCAGGTTAGTAATTGAATCCTGATCAAGATCAAAGAATGGGAAAGGTGTGCAAATAGATGCCCTGAATCCGGCCACTTCGGCATAGCCCATTGTATAATCATGAATTATATCATTATTTATAAGGTTTCGGTATGTTTCAGGCATCGATAATTTGAGAAAATGCTGGCGGCTTAGCTCCACCTCGCGCTTCAGGATTTTAGATAAGCGGGCGGTTTCCATAACCATAAGCGAAGGCTGCTGGAATGAAGCATAAGAAGGATGTATTCCGATTTCGGCATAATCAGCCAGGTACCTGATGAGTCTTTGAAAATATCTGTTGTTGTAAGGACAATTCTTGTCATTAGGGCCATAATCAGCAAGCAAAATGAAATAAATTGCCCGGTAATTGTATTTTTCCTGCAATTGCATCTGGAGTTCAAATGTGTCGAAAGGATCGTGCTCAAGCCTGAACAGGACCCTAATCCTATGCCGCACTTCATCGTAGTCCCTGTTCTGAAATGCTTTGGCAATGCCTCCAATGGCTCTTGTCAGGCCTTTGTTTTTGAAGGCATAGGCAGCGTCTATGTCAATGGTGGGAATAAAACTATAAACAGGAGTCGTAAATGCCAGATCAGGGAACCATTTGTGCAAAATATTTTTGATTCGAACCGACCAGATATTAACAAGTGGTTTATGCAGGTATCCTTGCTGATACGCATCACTACCTAAAGCCATGTAGCGGTTATGATTATCGCGGAGGTGCGGAAGATATTCCTCATACCGACTCACCAGGTAAAAAGAAGCTGCAAATGGGTCGAACGGCAAAACTGAATCTTTGTCTTTTACAGGAAAAAAAACCAAACCTCCTTCAAAAGTAAAATGCCTTAGTTCCCTGGCATATATTTTACTTTCGAAAAGTAATCCATTGGATGCAACGTACAGAAATCTTTCTCCAACAGGTACACCGTACGAAAACTTTGGTCCATCATAATTTTCAAAAAATGAAAGGTCGTTGGTGTAATTTATCTCCAGCCCCAACAAATTGGTTAGCATAAGCTGCATGGTAAAATGCAGGCGGTTAGTTTCTTTTGGAACCAGGATTAATAACATGAGAGCAGAAGATATTAAGCAAAAATACGTTTTTTATCGTAAGACTTCTTTTTAAGATATTTATAGTCACAATTTAGTCCTTAATGCTATACCAGAATGCTATACCAGATTCCCGATCGAAAAAACAGAGCTCATTGATTTTTGAATTTGTACATGTTAATTCCACGGGCTTCGTTTCCTATAATTAATAAATCAATGGTAAAAATGGCAAAGATCGAAGGATGGCATAGGCTGGTTTTCACCATTTTCATTTTTATTAACAAACCGGCTCTCATTAGCCGAATTGTTTTACTTTTGAATTTGTATATTTTTACTTTTTTCAGAATTAGAACAAAAAACCGGAATTCTGGAATAGTGAACTAACCTTCAGTCTATTATGGATAATTTTATAGTATCGGCACGAAAATATCGTCCTGTTACCTTCAGCACAGTTGTGGGGCAAATTTCGATTACCGGAACCCTCAAGAATGCTATTCGCAACAACCAGCTTGCGCAAGCCTTCCTTTTCTGCGGACCTCGCGGTGTTGGCAAAACCACTTGCGCCCGCATTCTTGCCAAAACGATAAACTGCCTGCATCCTACTTCCGATACAGAGCCTTGTAACGAATGCTCCTCCTGTATTGCGTTTAACGATTCGGCCTCTTTCAATATTCATGAACTGGATGCGGCTTCCAACAACAGTGTTGATGATATTCGCAACCTGGTGGACCAGGTCAGGATTCCACCGCAAATGGGGAAATATAAAGTGTATATCATTGATGAGGTTCATATGCTTTCTTCAGCAGCGTTTAACGCATTTCTGAAGACACTGGAAGAGCCGCCCGCTTATGCTAAGTTTATTCTCGCTACGACAGAGAAACATAAGATTATTCCTACCATTCTTTCGCGTTGCCAGATTTTTGATTTCAAACGTATTACTGTCGATGATATCGCAAAGCACCTTTTGTTTGTTGCTAACAGCGAAGGAGTTGCGGCTGATCCTGAAGCTCTTCATATTATTGCCCATAAAGCAGATGGCGCTCTTCGCGATGCTTTGTCAGTTTTTGATCAGATGGTTAACCTTGGCGACCGCAATATCAGCCGGGAACTTGTGCTCGAAAACCTGAACGTACTCGATTACGAATATTACTTCCGTATCATGGAATACATGCGAAACGGGAATTTTAAGGATACTTTGCTGATTATCAACGAGGTTATAGAGAAAGGATTCGATGGTCAGCACTTTATTACCGGGATGGGCGAACATTTGCGGAACCTGCTCATGAGCATTGATCCTGCCACAGTTAAGCTAATCGAAACCAGTGATGCAATCCGTGCAAAGTATTCGAACCAGGCTTGCGCAGTGCCAATGCAACTGTTGATAGATGCAATGGATATCATCAACAAGTGTGATATTACTTACCGTACATCAAACAATAAGAGACTGGCACTTGAAGTCCCTCTGATCCAGATATGCAAATTGAGCGGACAAATGCAGATGCAGGCTGGGATTCAACCTGCGGCACAAGTGTCTGTTATTACAGAAACGAAACCAGCACCAACAGTTGTTTCCCAACCCCAGGTAATTGCTGAACCAGTTCCACCAGTGGCTAATCCTTCTGTGGTGCCGGTAGCCGCAATTCCGGAGCCCATTCCTGTCCAGGTTTCAGTTCCAACTATATCTGAAACTTCTGTTACTGAAACTATACTCCAGCCGGCTCCTGTTTCCGGGGTTATACCCCAACCTGAACCACTGAAAGTATCTGAACCTGAAGTTGTTGAAACACCTGAACATGATGTGCCTGTTCAATCACATCACCGGTCAAGTTTTTCGATAAAATCTGTTATGCAGGCGGATCAGTTAGCTGGTTCGGTAAAAGCTGACCAGGTAAAAGACCGGACCGGAATTTTTACATTTGAGCAGATTGAAGAAGCGCTATTGCGTTTTGCTGAGCTAAAGAAATTTGATTCTGCTTTATTTTACGCTGCCCTTACATCGTATAAAGCTGTTTTGCAGCCTGATAATGTGCTTTTGCTGACAGTCGGCAATACAGTTCTGGCAAAAGAATTAAATGACCGGCGTAACCTGCTTCTCGAATTCCTTCGCGATGAGCTGAAAAACGACTTCATTACGATGCAAATAGTTGTTACAGAGCAGCAGACTGAAACCAAAAAATACATGAACGACCGCGATAAACTGGATGCCATGGCCGCGCAGAATCCAAATGTGAACAGGCTCAGGGATCAACTGAACCTGGAATTAGATATTTAAAATTCCATTACTTCACATCGGGGCTGTCTTAGCCCTGAATTCTGACAAGATATTTTAAACTTTCGTTACATCCAGCCAACAACTGAACTACATATTTATGAAAAAAAAAATCGCCCGATTTATATTAAAACTATTTGGATGGAAAGTGGTAGTCAATCTTCCTCCTGGTGAAAAAAAAATGGTAGTGATGATGGCTCCTCATACCAGTAACTGGGATTTCCTGATTGGATTTCTTGGCTATATGTCAATCGGAGTGGATTCGAAATATCTTGTAAAAAAGGAAGCATTTGTCTTCCCGCTTGGCGGGATTTTAAAAGCGGTAGGAGGAATTCCTGTCGATCGGAAAGCCAGTACCAATATTGTGTTACAGGTGGGTGAGATGTTTAAAAAATATGATAGCCTTTACATTACAATAACCCCCGAAGGAACCCGAAGCCTGAACCTGAACTGGAAGCGCGGTTTTTACTATATTGCCGCAAACGCGAATGTTCCTATAGCCTTTGGGTTTCTCGACTATAAAAATAAAATTGGCGGAATTGGTGGTTGGTTGAATACAACAGGAGATTATGATGCTGATTTAAAGAAAATTGAAGCTTTTTATTCGGAGAAAGTCGCAAAATATCCCGAAAAATTTAATCTCAGCCTTCAAAATCCGATAAAGTAATTTGCCTGAACTGTCTGAACTGGTATTATTCAGGAATGAGGCAGTATTAAACAGATTGTTACCTATTTGATCTGAGTAATCCTAATAATTCTAAAGTCCCTGATACAACGATGCAACTTCTTACTCCAACTCATTTCACAGATTATGAACTTATTGATTCAGGAAGTTTCGAAAAGCTGGAACGTTTCGGACAATATATAATAATCCGTCCTGAGCCGCAGGCTATCTGGAACCGCTCGATGAGTGAAGCTGAATGGGATAAAATGTCGTCGGCAGCTTTTAAGCTGGAGAAAAATGATACCGAAAAAGGACGCTGGATACTGAAGAAAAGTATGCCTGAGCAGTGGCGTATCAATTATTCGTACAAACAAATGAATTTCAATGTGAGGCTCGGTCTTACATCTTTCCGGCATATTGGTGTTTTTCCCGAACAGGCACCAAATTGGGATTACATTTATGAGCAGGTAACGGCTTCAAAAGATCCACACTTAAAAGTACTTAACCTCTTTGCTTATACCGGCGCTGCGTCACTGGCTGCCCGTGCGGCAGGAGCAGAGGTGGTTCATGTTGATTCGGTGAAACCGGTCATCAGCTGGGCACGCGAAAATATGGAAAACAGCCAGCTTGACAATATTCGCTGGGTAGTGGAAGATGCATTGAAGTTTGTGCAACGCGAAGTTCGCCGTGGCAATACTTATTCAGGAATTATCCTCGATCCGCCGGCATATGGCCGCGGTGCCGATGGTGAAAAATGGATTCTTGATGATAACCTGAATGAGATGATAATGCTGTGCAGTAAACTGCTGCTTCCCCAAAACAGTTTTCTGATCCTGAATATGTATTCAATCGGGTTTTCAGCTCTGGTCGGGAATAATTTGATTAACAGCTATTTCGACAGGAAAGAGAAAAATGAATTTGGGGAATTATACCTTGCTGACAAGTTTGGCAAGAATCTTCCTTTGGGAACGTTTCTGCGATTTAATCGTTAAAGTTTCAGTGCGGGTTATTGGTTTTTCATCAGGATCATTTTTTTTCAAAACTTCCTGTTCCTATCAATTCATCATATAGTTCACCTCGCGACCTGTGGTAAACCAGGATGGTATAATTGTTTTTCGTTTCCGAATGGTTTCCTTCAATCCATGTTGCGTCGCCTGCCTTCGAGTTATTGGGAAGCATTACATATAAATAATTATAATATCCCTGCTTGAAAAGTATACTGGCTTCGTAGGCTTTCTTTCGGTAATTGTATTCCATCTTGTTTTCAGACGTGTATTGCCAGCAATTAAATCCTCCTGCCACGTACAGATTTCCTTCAACAATCGGTGCATCGAAGGGAAGAAAGAATTTCACCATAGCGTATTCACCATAATTTGAAACATTAGGATAATCAGTGGTTTTCAAAAGGAATTTCCCGTTTATATCATCATCAGATGTATATTCTTTATAGGTTCGTTTTTCACTTTCCCAAAGACTGGCATAAAACATAGAATCATCAAAGGTGATTTCCCGGACTTTTTCCGATATTAATTTAATGCTCTTCAAATCAAATCTTCTGAATTCATTGATTCCATCAAACAAATTGGTACCATTATCGAATGAATAATCCAACTCATCATTACGAACCATATACGGTTTAAGATTGGTAAGAGCTATGTCCCAGCGCCAGTTCTGGAGTATCACAACTTTTAGGTACTGGTACGGGGCATCTATCCGGAACCCTGCTGTATTAATGGTAAAATCGACTTCCTGCTTTGTTTCATAATCTTCCGAAGTTCCTGCCCGGCTGATAGTTGCTTCTACAGAAACCTTTGGCTCAACCACCATGAATCTTCGTGTAAATGCATTGATTTCCTGTCCTGATTGGTCGCGCGAATACACCCTTAATATATAATTCCCCGATTTCTTTAAAATAAACCGGTCATTCGGGAAACTGAATTCATAATGAGTATAGATGGTGCGGGTATTAAATGAAGGTTCATAGTTTTCAACCTGATCTTCCTCGGAGCCTTCGAGGTATTCATTTGTCCAGATTTCCGATTTTGCCCAATCTGCATTGCAATGCTGAACCTGGTAATAATATTGTGTGAAATTCCGGTGTAAATCGTCAAAAACCACATGAAATTGTTCGTCGCTGCCTAATGTGATAATGGGATCGGCAAGATCAAATCCTACGCGCGAAAGTTCAACAGCCTGTATGTATTTCTGATATACATGATTATCGTTACGCAAATAGTTATCCGAATAAAAATCAGCAGTATCGGGATCGATTCCTGAAATTGCTGCTGACACATTCTGTTCGGAAATTACCAAAAGTGATAAGATGAGTAATGGTGCAATGTTTCTGAATTTCATATTTCTTTAAATGATGAGAAATTTCCTTCTGCAAATGTAAAACATATGCAAGTATGCTTTCAAATAACACAAACTATGCCGGATTATTATTTGAGAAATTAAGATCAAATAAGTTTTCAGGAAATTGTCATGGTAGATGTGATCTGCAAAATGGCAAATATATCAGCATTTCTATCACAAGATGATAAACTTATGATCATAAACTTAAGATGTAGTTTACTGTTTATTAGGAATAGATAAATGCCATAATACACATCTATTTTTGTTTATATTTGTTTTTTCGACAGTCAACCATACTAAAGTAGATACTAATATATTATGGCCAACACCATAAGAATAAAAAAAGGTCTGAATATCAATTTGATAGGAGAGGCTAAAAAAGAAATTTCCGCTATTGCTGCCGGACATTACGCTATAAAACCAACTGATTTTATAGGTGTTTTCCCCCGTTTGCTGGTAAAAGAAGGTGATGCTGTAAAAGCAGGAACACCTCTTTTTATTGACAAATACCGCGAAAACATCATTTTTACGTCACCGGTTAGCGGGATAATTGAAGAAATCAGCCGGGGCGATAAACGTGTTTTGGAAGAAATCAGGATTAAATCGGGCGATAAACCCGAATTTGAAGATTTTGGTAAAGCCGATCCATTAAAATCAAGTCGTGAAGATATCATCGGAAAGTTGCTTCAAAGCGGAGCCTGGGCTATGATAAGGCAGCGGCCCTATACAATTATCGCAAATCCCGCCAATACGCCAAAAGGAATTTATGTATCTGGTTTCGATACTTCACCTCTGGCTCCAGATTATTCGATGATAGTTAAGGAAAGTACAGCTGATTTTCAGATGGGGTTGGATGTTTTGTCAAAACTTGCCGGATCTTCTGTTAAACTTGGTTTACCGGGTGTGAAAAGCGACTTTCCGAAAGTCAGCAATGCTGATATCACTTATTTTAAAGGTCCTCATCCTGCAGGAAATGTCGGCATTCAGATTCATAATACAAATCCGATAAATAAAGGTGATGTCGTTTGGGTTGTGAATCTACTGGATGTTATTATTATCGGTCGGTTGTTTTCTAAAGGAATTTATGATACATCAATAATCGTCCCGCTTTGTGGTTCTGAAGTTAAAAACCCGAAATATTTTAAAACATATAAAGGCGTTTCAATACAATCGCTGGTTAAAAATAACCAGAATGAAGGTTTGGTTCGCCTGATAAGTGGAAATGTACTCACAGGTTCACGTATTAAATCAAATGGCTATCTTGGTTTTTATCATAACCAGTTCACCGTAATTCCAGAAGGAAACTACTTTGAATTTTTTGGATGGGCGCTGCCGGGTTTTAATAAATTCAGCTTTTCAAAATCATTCTTTTCGTACCTCACTCCGGACAGGAAATACCGTCTCGATACTAATTTTCACGGTGCCGAACGTGCTTATGTTATGACAGGCCAATACGAAAAGGTATTTCCAATGGATATTTACCCGATGCAGTTGATAAAATCCTGCCTGGCCGAAAATATCGAGTTAATGGAAAATCTTGGAATTTATGAAGTGGATGAAGAGGATTTTGCGCTTATCGAGTTTATTGATACTTCTAAAACCGAAATTCAGCAGATTATTCGCAAAGGACTGGATTTGATCCGGAAAGAAATGAGTTAAGGAATTGGAAATTTGGGGATTTGAGGATTTTAAAATTTGAAAATAGGGGATTATAAGGCATCGCGGAACCCGGAAATCCGAATACGGAACTCTCAACCTGATAAACAACATTCAAAAAGAATTAGAAACTACAATATTAGTAAATGAAATCACTACGCAATTATCTTGATAAGATAAAGCCACAATTTAAGGAAGGCGGGAAGTTTGAGAAACTACACTCAACTTTCGATGCATTCGAATCCTTCCTTTTTGTGCCCGATAAAACTACTTTTAAAGGAAGTCATATACGCGATGTTATCGATCTGAAACGCACCATGTCGATGGTTATCATTGCTATGATACCAGCCTTGTTGTTTGGTATCTGGAATACAGGTTATCAGCATTTTCTATCACTCGGTCAGCAGGCTGATTTCATGCAGATTGTCGGTTATGGTTTGTTAAAAGTTATCCCGATAGTAGCTGTATCATATATTGCAGGTTTGGGTGTTGAATTTATTTTTGCCCAGATCAGGCACGAAGAAGTTAACGAAGGCTTTCTGGTTTCGGGAATGCTGATTCCTTTGGTAATGCCTGTCGATGTACCTCTCTGGATGGTAGCCATAGCAACTATTTTTGCTGTGATTATCGGAAAAGAAGCTTTCGGCGGAACAGGAATGAATGTTTTTAACCCGGCGTTACTTGCCAGGGCATTTATATTTTTCGCATATCCTGCAAAAATTACTGGCGATACTATCTGGACCGGCGGACTCACCAAAGGCGAAGGCGTGATAGATGGCTTCTCGGGCGCCACACCTTTATCAAAAGCTGCCTCCGGAGCAATTGATCAGATACCTTCTATACACGATTTGTTTTTTGGCTTTATTCCCGGATCAATCGGTGAAACCTCAAAACTGGCAATCCTTATCGGAGCGGCAATTCTGATTATAACAGGTATCGGAAGTTGGCGTATCATGCTTGCGGCATTGCTTGGTGGAGTTACAATGACCTTAATATTTAATGTATTTGCAGCAAATGCATATATGACATTAAGCCCGCTCACTCAAATCATGATGGGTAGTTTCATGTTTGGAATGGTGTTCATGGCAACAGATCCGGTTACTGCCTCACAAACTAATCGTGGCAAATGGATTTACGGTTTCCTGGCCGGTTTATTTGCCATTATGATTCGCGTATTTAATCCGGCTTATCCCGAAGGAGTTATGCTCTCCATCCTGCTTATGAATGCTTTTGCTCCACTCATCGACTATTACGTGGTAGAAGCCAACATCAAGAAACGGCTGAAAAGAGCAGCAAAACTTGTTAAATCCTAATCCGGACATCCGATATGCAACATAGTAACAAATATATTTTTATCTATTCCATCATTATGGTGGTGGTCATAGCCGTTGCGCTTACCGTTGTGGCTGTTAAACTTAAGCCTGCGCAGGAAGATAATATCCGTATCGAGAAAATGCAGAATATTCTCTCCTCGGTTAATATTTCTACAACGGAAATCCCAAAGAAACTGGTAATTGATGTGTATAAAAAATTCATCAAAACTGCATTTGGTGTAAATAATAAAGGTGAAGTAATAGAAAAAGACGCAGCCAAAATTTTTGCCATTGAATTGGCTAATGAACTGAAAAAGTCTGTTGAACAGCAAATACTGCCGGTTTATGCAGCAGTTCTTGAAGGTGGTGATTCTGCCTATATTGTTCCGTTGCGCGGCAAAGGATTATGGGGACCAGTTTGGGGTTACATGTCATTTAAAACGGACTTTAATACAATATTTGGAACTACTTTCGATCATAAAGGTGAAACTCCCGGCCTGGGTGCCGAGATAAACCAGGATTGGTTTGAAAAGCCTTTTATTGGAAAGCATATTTTTGCCGAGGATGGTAAACTTGTATCCATCTCAATTGTAAAAGGTGGCGCTAAACCTGGCGATATTCACGGTGTAGATGCTATTTCGGGAGGTACTATCACTAGCAAAGGTGTTGAGAAAATGATTCTCGACAATCTTACCAATTATGAAGCTTACTTTAAAAAACACATGACAAAATGAGAGAACAGAAGAAGGCAAAAGAAAAAGAACCCATGTTCTCGGCCAAAGTTCTTAAGTTGCTTAAGAATCCTTTAAACCTAGAGAACCCTGTTACAGTGCAGGTTTTGGGTATATGCTCAGCACTGGCTGTTACTGTACAGATGAAGCCGGCAATTGTTATGGCTCTTTCAGTTACCGTTGTAACAGCCTTTTCAAACCTCATTATCTCGGCCTTGCGTAATACCATTCCTTCGCGCATTCGTATTATCGTTCAGCTGGTTGTGGTAGCTGCTTTGGTTATTATTGTTGACCAGTTGTTAAAAGCATATGTTTATGATGTAAGTAAAAAACTTTCTGTTTTTGTAGGTCTTATCATCACCAACTGTATTCTGATGGGACGCCTCGAAGCGTATGCCATGGCTAATAAACCCTGGCCTTCGTTTGTGGATGGAATTGGGAATGGAATTGGTTACGGATTAATCCTGGTAATCGTAGCATTTTTCCGCGAATTATTCGGATCCGGAAAATTTATTGGAATACCCGTTATTCCCAAGGGCTTTTATGAAATTGGTTATGTGGATAACGGACTGATGATACTTCCTCCAATGGCTCTTATTACCATCGGGATCATCATTTGGGTGCAACGAAGCCGGACTAAGGAACTGCAAGAGAAATAGGGGGTTAGTAGTTAGGTTTTAGGGATAACCACCTTTAACGATTAACCATTTTCGATTAGCGATTAACGATTAACGCAGAAAAAACATATGGACAATTTATTCAACCTCTTTGTACGTAGCATCTTCATCGACAATATGATTTTTGCATATTTCCTTGGGATGTGTTCGTACCTGGCAGTTTCTAAAACCGTTAAAACATCCGTCGGTTTAGGTATTGCTGTGACTTTTGTATTATTGGTTACGGCTCCTGTTAACTGGCTGGTAGATTATTATTTGCTCAAACCCGGTGCTTTAGCCTGGCTAAGTAAGGATTTAGCTGACCTCGATCTCAGTTACCTGAGTTTCATGATTTTTATTGCCGTTATTGCGGCTATAGTTCAGCTTGTCGAAATGGTTGTTGAGAAATTCTCTCCATCACTTTATAATGCCCTAGGAATATTTCTTCCGTTGATTGCCGTGAATTGTGCAATTCTGGGTGTGGCTCTTTTTGTTCAGGAACGCGAATATACCACTATCAGCGAAGTTACTGTGTATGCTGTTGGCTCAGGGATAGGCTGGTTTCTTGCAATTGTTACATTGGCAGCAATCCGCGAGAAAATCACTTACTCTAACATTCCAAAACCATTGCGTGGATTAGGTATTTCTTTTATAATCACAGGGCTCATGGCAATTGCATTCATGAGCTTTATGGGAATAAAAATTTAAACGACTATACTTTGTTATGATAAAATCAAATTTATTATTTCTTGGCACTCTGTCAGGTCCGTTAATTGTAGGAACTTTCATATTCCTGATGGTTACGATTCTGCTTGTTGTTATGCTGCTTGTCGCTAAAGCCAAACTTGCTCCTTCCGGACTGGTTACTATAAATATTAACGGTGAACGCGAATTGGCTGCCACAGGCGGATCCAGCTTATTATCAACACTTTCGGATGCAAAATTATTTCTGCCTTCAGCTTGTGGCGGCGGTGGTACCTGCGGAATGTGCAAATGCCAGGTTCATGCGGGGGGGGGATCAATTCTGCCTACAGAAGTGGGTTTCTTTACCCGTAAACAAATACTTGACGACTGGCGTCTGGGATGCCAGGTAAAAGTACGGGAAAATCTGACTATTGAAATTCCGAAAGAAGTATTTGGTATTAAGAAATGGGAATGTGAAGTAATTTCAAATGATAATGTTGCAACCTTTATCAAGGAGTTTGTTGTTAAGCTGCCGGAAGGCGAAGAGCTTGATTTCGTGAGCGGAGGTTACATCCAGATTGATGTTCCGAAGGTTGATGTTTATTTCCGCACCATGGACGTTCAGCCGGAGTACCGTGAAGATTGGGACAAACTGAAAATGTGGAATCTCAAAATGAAGAATCCTGAACCAATATTCCGAGCCTATTCCATGGCTAACCATCCAGCAGAAGGAAATATAATAAAACTCAATATTCGTATTGCAACACCACCATGGGATAGGGGGAAAAATCAATTCATGAATGTAAATCCGGGTATTTGTTCGTCCTATATCTTCTCGCGCAAACCTGGTGATATGGTGATGGTAAGTGGTCCTTACGGAGAATTTCATGTGAAGAAAACAAACCGGGAAATGATGTTTATCGGAGGTGGAGCAGGAATGGCTCCGTTACGATCGATGATTTTCGACCAGTTCCTAACCAAACATACCGATCGGAAAGCAAGTTACTGGTATGGCGCCCGCTCCCTGCGCGAGGTGTTCTATGAAGATGAATTGAAAGTTATTGAAAAGAAAAACCCTGACTTCAAATTCAACATAGCTTTGAGTGAACCAATGAAGGAGGATAACTGGACAGGTTATACCGGGTTTATTCACCAGGTTGCATTGGATAATTACCTGAGCAAACACGCTGAACCTGAAGATATTGAATACTATCTTTGTGGCCCGCCAATGATGAATTCTGCTGTACTAAAAATGCTGGATAATCTCGGAGTCCCACCCGAAAATATTGCACTTGATGATTTCGGTGGATAAAAAAGATAACCCGGCCTTTACGCCAGGTTTTTTATTATTTTCGCTCTTTCAAATAATTTTCACAAAGATATTCTCAATATACTTCACAATGAATTCCTTTACCCGGAAATTAACTCTGTTTTCGATGCTTTGTATGATTCTGCTTTCATCATGCAGACATCGTAAAGAACCAGTGCTTATCAAAATAGGTGGCGAAACCCAGGGGACTTACTATGCAATAACATATTATCACGATGATAGTACCAATTTACAGCCATCTGTTGATTCGTTGTTACGCAGGTTCGATTCAACTGCATCAACTTACAAACCCAATTCTATTATTTCACGAATGAATAATAATGATCCTACTGTAAAGGCTGATGAAATGTTTAGCGTGATTTTTCAGAAAGCCATGGAAGTTTCAGAAAAAACTGCAGGTGCATTCGATATCACAGTTGGTCCACTGGTTTCAGCCTGGGGATTTGGCCTGGTAAACCGGGTAAAAATGAATCAGCATATTGTAGACAGCCTGATGCCATTGGTTGGATATCACAAAGTAATGCTTGATAATGGTAAACTTATTAAAACGGATCCGCGGATCCGTATCGATTATAATGCCATTGCCCAGGGTTATGCTGTGGATGTTGTCGCCGGTTTTCTTGATTCAAAGGGAATTCAATCATATCTTATCGATATTGGTGGCGAAGTACTTGCCCGCCGTACAAAACCAGGTGGGGAGAAATGGAGTGTAGCTATCGAAATGCCAACCAAAACTGCCGACGACCCGCGTAAAATCCAGGCTGTTGTTATGCTTCAGGATATGGCTATTTCTACATCAGGAAGCTACCGCAAATTTTATGAAGAAAACGGGGTTCGGTATTCGCACACTATTGATCCCTCAAAAGGCTATCCGGTAAAACATACTACATTAAGTGTGTCAGTACTTGCCAAAGATTGTATTACGGCTGATGCATATGCCACAGCATTTATGGTTATGGGGGTTGATAAAGGCAAAGAATACCTGAAAAAACATCCTAAACTCGATGTGTATTTTATTTATACAGCACCTGATGGAAGTATGAATACATACTATACAAAAGGATTCAGGAAACATCTGCGTAATGACAAATAAAGAAATAATTTGCTAAACCTGGTAAGTGACCAATTCAACATTCCAATTTCACGCACACATATTCAAAAACAAAATTGAATCTTTATTAAATCCTTTCAGCATGAAATTTATTCCATCATTACTGCTCATCCTGACCATGAATCTGGTACAGGCGCAGAACAAAACATTAAACCTGATACCTCAACCTGTTGAAATAAAGCAGAATAGTGGTTCGTTTACTCTGACAGAATCCGCAACCGTTGGATTTAACAAACCCGAAAGCCGTGAAATTGCCTTGATGCTGGTTCAGAAATTAAACACTCCTACTGGTTTTGGAATCAAAGCAGTACAAGGCAATAAAACTACAATTCAATTGAATTTAAATGCTGTTCCTGATCAGGTGCTGGGAAAAGAAGGATATACACTGGTTTCGACTTCTAAAGGAATTAGTATCACGGCTAACCAACCTGCCGGTCTTTATTATGGAATGCAGACATTAATACAACTCCTGCCTAAAGAGATTGAGAATAAGAATGTGGTGAAAACCAAATGGACAATTCCTGCTGTTAAGATAACCGATTATCCTCGTTTTGGCTGGCGTGGACTTATGTTGGATGTAAGCCGTCATTTCTTTACGAAAGAAGATGTAAAGTTGTATATCGATGAAATGGCCCGCTTGAAATTCAATACGTTTCACTGGCATCTTACCGATGATGAAGGATGGCGGATCGAAATTAAATCGTTGCCTAAATTAACGGAAGTCGGAGCTTGGCGCGTTCAGCGTTATGGACACTTTGGTGATCGCGATTTCCCGAAACCAGGTGAAAAAGCAACAGATGGTGGATTTTATACACAGGATGATATTCGTGAAGTGATAAAATATGCGGCAGAGCGAAACATTACCATTGTTCCGGAAATTGATGTACCCGGGCATAGTATGGCTGCTATTGCATCTTATCCTGAGCTGAGTTGCAAAAAAGATACAAATACATTTGTTAGTCCCGGATGTGGATTTTCAGAATGGTATGGAAACAATACTTTTAAGATGAATGTGGAAAATGCACTTAATCCTTCTGATGAGAATGTGTATGTATTTCTGGATAAGGTATTTACTGAAGTTGCGGCTTTATTTCCAGGTAAGTATATACATGTAGGTGGCGACGAATGTTACAAAGGCTATTGGGCTCAGGATGAAGGTTGCCAGGATTTGATGAAAAAACTTGGAATCCGGCATGTGGAAGATCTGCAGGGATATTTTATGAACAGGGTAGAGGAAATCCTTAAAGCAAAAGGCAAAAAGCTTATTGGTTGGGACGAAATCCTGGATGGCGGGATATCACCTGAAGCAACTGTAATGAGCTGGCGTGGAATTAAAGGCGGAATAGAAGCTGCCAGGTTAGGCCACGATGTTGTAATGACGCCAACTACATTTGCGTACCTCGACTATACCCAGGGCGATCGTACTGTTGATCCTCCGATTTATGCAGGCTTACGCTTGAATAAATGCTATAGTTTTGAACCGGTTCCTGATGGTGTTGATGCAAAATATATTTTGGGAGGCCAGGGAAATTTATGGACTGAGCAGGTTGCTACACTTCGTTATGCTCAATACATGACTTTCCCACGAGCATGGGCCCTGGCGGAGGTTTACTGGTCGCCGAAAGAAAGCAAAAACTGGAACAATTTCACCAAACGTGTCGAAAACCAATTTGAACGTTCAGATGTGGCTGAAATCAATTATTCAAAAGCCATTTATGACGCCATTGTAAAAGCTGGTCTGAAAGATGGGAAACTAACAGTTACGATGGAATCGGAGTTACCTGATCTGGAAATTTATTATACGATTGATGATGCCATGCCTGACAAATTTACGGCTAAATATACACAGCCGATTGAGCTTCCTTATGGCCCCATTACGTTGCGTGTTATCACCTATCGCGATGGCAAACCTATTGGTCATCTCATTACCTTGAAAAGAGAAGAACTGGAGAGAAGGGCAGGGAATTAGTTTATTACGCCCCTTCAGGGCTTGACTGACTCTGTTCCTTATAAACAAAAGGCTGAGCCCTTCGTTCTGATATCACGCCCTTTCAGGGCTAATCTCTAAAAAGCACTGAAAGGGCGTAATATATCAACGATGGCCACAGTCCATCGTATCAGGCTAAGCATATACTAAAGAATTAGAGTATGGGCCAGTCACTGGTTAAAAATTACCTACATATAGTGTTCAGCACTAAATATCGCGCTCCGATCATTCATCCGCCATATGAGCAGGAACTTCATGCTTACCTTGGTGGAATATGTAACAACCTCGAATGTTATCCAATAAAAATAGGCGGTTATACCGATCATGTGCATATACTTTGCATGCTCTCAAAAAAGATAGCTTTAATGAAACTGCTTGAAGAAGTTAAATCACATTCATCGAAATGGATGAAAACTAAAGATATATCTCTTAATAACTTTTACTGGCAAGACGGCTATGGCGCCTTTTCTGTTAATCCGGCACAAGTCAATAAAGTCGTTGCTTATATTGAGAACCAACATAACCATCATAAAAAGAAAGATTTTCAGAATGAATTCAGAAAATACCTTAATGAATATAATGTTGAATATGATGAACGATATGTTTGGGATTAGGCTATTAAAAATCTTATGACAAGTACTAAGAAACTCTAAATGATAATACTCGACAAACCATATATCTCTGAATTTTTGCTCGATACGCTGGAAAGAAATAAAATTCCGGTTATTCACACCAGTGTGGTTGATGAATATGCTACAGGCAGGAATTTAATGTTGCTTTCCCCGGAGGAGGCTATTGCTCAATTTGAGGAAGGTAACAATAGTTTGCTTTACACCAATTCCGAAAACTCAATCAGCTGGATCGAAAATAACCTTCAGCATACAAGCCTGCCAGGGAAAATCAAATTGTTTAAAAACAAAGTCCTCTTCCGCGACCTGATCCGGGATATGTTTCCTGATTATTTCTATAGAAGTGTCTCGGTTGATGCTCTTGAAACCCTTGACATAACTGGTTTCCCACTTCCATTTATCATAAAGCCGGCAGTTGGATTTTTTAGTCTTGGTGTTTATAAAGTTGAAAATCATGAGGATTGGACGGATACTGTACAATCAATCTTAAAAGAGATTGATCTCATCAAAAATTTATACCCGCCTGAAGTTTTGCATACCGGTGAATTTATTATCGAGGAATGTATTAACGGAGAGGAGTTTGCCATCGATTGTTATTTTAATAACCTTGGCAAACCAGTAATTTTAAATATAATGAAGCACATTTTTTCCTCTGGTACTGATGTGAACGACAGGGTGTATATTACTTCGAAAGAAATTATCGAAACCTACAAAAATCCATTTACTGAATTCCTTTCTGAAATAGGGAAACGTGCTGAACTTCGCAATTTCCCTGCACATGTTGAAGTGCGTATCGATGAAAACGGAATGGTTGCACCAATCGAAGTTAACCCGCTCCGTTTTGGTGGCTGGTGTTCCACACCTGACCTGGCTTGGCATGCTTTCGGAATAAACCTTTATGAATATTTATTTCAGCGCAAAGAACCCGATTGGTTCACAATTCTTAAAAATATGGATGGGGCTGTTTTCAGTAATATAGTTCTAAATAACAGCACCGGAATTGAAGGTAAGAACATCCGATTTTTCAATTATGAAAAACTTCTTGCCGATTTCGAAAAACCGCTCGAACTCAGGAAGACTGACTTTGGCAAATTTCCCCTGTTTGGCTTTTTATTCTGTGAATCCAGGGAACAAAATATGCAGGAACTGGATCGGATTCTGATGTCGGATTTGAAGGAATATGTGAAATAGGATTGGTAACCAATATATAAACCCTATTTAATAAAAAAATGGACAGCATTAGAAATAGAAAATACTGGATTGAAATCTATGTTGGGCTTGCGATATTTTCGTCCAGCTTAATTGTGCTGTTAATCTTATTCCTTTTGGATTTTTTCCTTCCTGTAGGAGATATAATAATGCCTATAGTTTTAATAATTTATGCAATTTTTATTTTTCTACTTTATAGACAAGCACTCTATACTCAAAAAATCACCATTTTAAATAATGGAATAATTCTGACAAGGAAAAATGAAAAGAAAGAAATAAAATGGAGTGAAATTTCGGATATTGATTATGATGGACAAAACGGATTTTTAAGAATGGTGACGATAAAAATAAAAACTAAAAGTTCCGGAAATCCTGTTTTAATCTACCATTCTCTTTATGCGAATTCAAGCATATTTACAGAAGCTATTAAATACTGTTTTGATTCTTATAAATTGGGGAACGACATTGATTTAAAATTATTTACACCAATAAAAATTGCACCTATAAGTAAAAATAAAATCCGATATGAACAATTCGAATATGTTTCACGCATTCCAGTTACTAACCTAAGAAGTTTTTATCCTTTTTTAGGATTTTTTGGAATTTATAAGATGGTAACAGCTGAATATATTCCAATGATTGGAATAATAATGGGTTCAATAATAGCAGCTTTGTCATTTCTTGCAGGAATACTTGGCATGGGCAAGATTGGAATCTCAGATAACTATCTGGTCAAAAAGAATTATTATTTCCCTATACAAACAGTATTCAGACTTAAAGATATTCAGCAGGTTTATATCGAAAGCTCTGGATATAAATCACCTAATGCGATTAGAATAATAACCTCTGACAGTAAACAAAAAACAATCCCTATTGCCAACTTTTTAAAAAAGGATTGGGGGGAATTGGGAAATTTATTAACAAAAAGGGATATAAAAGTATATAATACATTGATAAAATAGAGGCAGTACAAATGCTATAAATTTTAGCGGATGAAGTACATAATTGGGATCCCGGTAGCTATCTGGATAGTCGCCCGTCTGCCTGAGGCGGATTGGTTGAAAAGAATGAAGCATGTAAACCACCACAATTAATAAGTAGTTATCAATAACCAACCTCTAATCACATTCCTCTATCACCGTCTTTTTGTTTTTAATTTTCTCATCGCGGATCACCCTGAGTAATTCCCTGATTTTGTTTTGTTTAACGGCAACGTACGAAAAGAAATCCTTTACTTCAATCAGCCCGATTTCTTCTTTCTTCAGGTTTCCTTTTTGCATAAGGAAGCCTACGATATCCACTTTATTCAGCTTGTCTTTTTTGCCTTTACCAATATAAAGAGTTCCCCACTGTGGTTTTACCGGCAATATCCTGGTATCAGGCAATGTAATAATATTCAGTTCCTCTTTTATATAAGTTGGAACTGTTTCATCCGCACTCAAAATCAGGTACGAATCCCCTTCAGCATTCATTCGGGCTGTGCGTCCGTTGCGGTGAATATATCCTTCTTCATTTGGTGGCAAATGATAATGTATTACATGCTTTATTTCAGGGATATCCAATCCGCGCGAAGCCAGGTCGGTACATACCAGTATATTGCAGCTTCCATTCCTGAATTTTCCCAGCACACGTTCCCTGATATGCTGCTCCAATCCACCATGAAAATATTCATTCACAACCAAACTATCCGTTAACGAATCGCTCACACGCTGTGCGGCTTCCCGGTGATTGCAAAATACAAGTGTCTGTTCTCCTCCCAGGTGACATAACAATTGGAATAAAGTTGATAATTTATCCTTATGGTCCGATCGTACAATATTGCACCTGAGTCCTTGCACCACCTGGCTTTCGTTTAAATAGTCAATAATAAACGGTTCAGTAATGCCTGTAAATACCGGGATTTCAAGCGCTTTGGTAGCAGAAGTCAGTATGCGTTTTTTAACACCATGCAGGGTTTCAATAATTGATGCCATTTCAGTCTGGAAGCCTAGCTCAAGAGATTTGTCAAACTCATCGAGAATAAGTGTGTGAATTCCTTCAGTAGCAAAGTTATTACGCGTGATATGATCCAGAATGCGTCCGGGAGTTCCTACCAGGATAGCTGGTGGTTCCAGGAGATTATTCTTCTCAACGCTCATTTTATGCCCGCCATAGCAGCAACTCACTTTAAGCCCGGTATTCATCGATTTGAAAACGTCTTCTATCTGGAGGGCTAATTCACGCGATGGCGTAATAACCATTGTCTGAACTTTGTTGTTGTCCTTTTCAAGACTGGTTAAAACGGGTAAAAGGAAGGCAAGTGTTTTTCCCGAACCGGTTGGCGAAAGTAAAATGATGTTTTTATTTTTGGAGATGGCTTCAACTGATGCTATCTGCATAGCGTTCAGCGCTTCTATGTTCAGGGTTTGGAGTATTTTTTTAATCAATTTCAGGTTTTTATAGTATGTGGCGAAGGTACAACAAAACCGGTTGGTAATACAGAAGTGAAAATGGGGAAGTTATAGTGTTGAATACATAGTATTGATAAACAGGTAAATAACCGAAATCATAATACAGGTCATGATCAAAATCCAGGTTCTTGCTCCCGTTTACTTTTACCCACGGCAACAAACAAAAAGAGCTGCCAATAACGACAGCTCTATATTTTCATAAACTAATTCCGATTAATAAATTACTGTTTTTCCGGTTTTCGATTAACCACTAACTCTTCCTAGCCATTCTCACAAGATGTATTTTCATCGCCTCCACAGCTACAACCTAAACGCTGCCCGCTTTGCGGATCAATACTGCTGCACGATTTACGGAATTCAGCATCTTTAAAGAAAAACATTTTTATCGCAATACCTGCAAATGCAAGACCCAATAGAATTGTGGCAACCAGGATTAATTTCAGCATTGTTTTTGTAAACTTCCGTAAAGTATGAAACTCAATTTTATTTAATCACTAAGCATTATTGAATTTAAATCAGGCTTAGTTGATTATCAGCATTGGAGGTTTTAGGTTTCCGGCCTCTTGTTTTTTTATCGCTCTGAATCTGGATATTTTTATACTGTTTGTATTTCAAACCTATGTAACCAAGCTTAAAGAAAACATATGTATTTGTTTTATCAAGTTTCAGATTTGAAAGTATATTTTTATCCGTTGTCTTTCTGAACTTGTTTACATAAACAGCTATTTCCGAAATATGTTTGGGCTCAGCGGATGATTCCAGAAATTCTTTAACCAGTTCTTTAATAGTACCGGTTTTTACCATATCCCATTCCTTAAGTGCATAGGTACTGGTTTTACCGATCGCCGCAACCTCTTCAATACTCAAAATGGACGAACGTAAGGATTCAATATTTGGAGGAATGCGCTTTGAGCGGGTTTTCAATTCTTTACATATTTCGGTAAGTTTCATTGGGCGCCCAACGGCCTGAAGAATGCTTATAATATGTTCTGAAAGCTTTACCAGCGAATTACGTCTGAAAACAATGTTGGTTTTATCGTATCCAAGACCAAATTCTTCCGTAGCCATTCGTTTACAGATTTGTTTAAGCCTGTCGTTTACTATTTGCCCAGGCAAAACAAAAAGGTTAAGATAACTGAGTAAGTCAACAGGTACATCATTGACCATACGTGTTGAATTTCGTTCTTCAATATCATTTATAAATGCCATGAAGTTAAATACTTCTTTATACTTACGGCTTACCAGGTAATAATGCTGATAATTGTTTTCGATGCTTTGGGTGCCGATAAAATAGCGTTGAAAAATCCCTGAAAATACAAGAGAATAAAGTTTACCTGTGTAAGTCAGGTTTTCCTTCTTGTTTATCAGATCAACCAGTTCCTGGTTGATGACAATAATTTCTTTTTTCAGGTCCAACCCATAATCAAAGTGCTTGTCAATATTTACAAAGCGATGTGAAATCTTTGTAATTGCATTAAACACCTTGTCGGGCACTTTTTGGGAGATCTGGCGTACTCGTTCGCGGGTAATGCTGTAGTGGTCGCCAATGGCTTGTAATGTGCGTTTCTGTGACTTTTCAACGAAGCCATAGTTATTGTTAAAGATATACTGCTCACGATCATTTAAAATATATTTGATCATGGTTTGTACATAACTGAAAAACGGGAAATTCTTTGAGATGAAATCGTTTTTATATGATTCAGTTACTTCTGAGGGGACTTTAAAGTTTACATAACAGAAAAGTTTAAAATCTTCAAATCCCAGTAACGGTTCGTTCATTCTCAAATCCTCGAGTGTAAGTCCTGAGATGCTCAGGTACTTCTTTGATAGATTTAATAATTCGATGTCAGTCTTAAGGCCACAATTCCTTATATCGCGGAACGTATTCCGTTCAAGGAAATAATAGAGGATTTTGAACAGTGTATCAAGAGAGCCCTCAATGCATACATTTTTTGTTCTTTCCGAAAGGTTTTCCATCCTTTTCAGTTCCTCTATATGATAATTTATAAGTTTTGATAATGGGGCCACGGTGTTTTGGTTTTTATGTTAAACATACAAATTTAAGCAAAAATTTAGTGAATTTTACATAAAATACCTGAGAAATCAAAAAATATTTTTATAAAGCTGTTTGCAAATTTCGTAACATATGATTCCATTGGCTATGGAAGCATTTAAGGATTCGGCATGATTTTTCGTTCCTGAAACTGAAAAGTGAGGGATATGAAGTGGTTCGTTAATGAATGGTATCAGACTTCCTGATATTCCATGCGATTCACTGCCAATCAGCACTATCCCAGGGCGGGTAAATACTTTTTGCGTAATATCGGGGCCTTCAAGCAAAGCCCCGAATACAGGAATTTCAGCTGGCAGACTTTTAAAGAAATCAGGAAGATTGATATAAAAAACATTCACCCTGCTGAATGATCCCATCGTTGCCTGGACAACTTTTGGATTGTACATATCAACCGAGTCGGATGAACAAATAATTTTACTGATTCCGAACCAATCGGCTGTACGGATCATGGTTCCCATATTGCCTGGATCGCGGATTCCATCCAGGGCAAGCGTCATTCCTGAAAATTCAGATGGGGCAGGTAAAGTGGCAGCAGGTATTTTAGCGATTGCCAATACCTGGTTTGGGTTTATAAGGTCTGTAATTTTATTGAGTTCAATTTCCGATATTTCGTGCAGTTCAATGTTCTTCCTTTTCAGAATGGAAATATTCTTATCACACCATTCAGGCAAAGCATATATTTTTAAAGTTTGCAACGGACTTCTAAGCAGTTCATCCACTCCTTTTTCGCCTTCGACAATAAAAGATTTATGCAACAGCCTGAATTTCTTTATTTTAAGGGAGTTGATGTGTTTAATCTGGTTGTGTGAAAGCATGTGATTAAAGGTTAGGTAAGTGCAAAAAAAAATCCCGGAATAATCCGGGATTAAATTAACAATAATATTGTTGCAAGGTTACGATTATTCAGCAATAACCTCGAAATTGATGTTTACAAGCAGATCCTTGTGAAGACGGATACTGGCAGTATAGCTACCGGTTTCCTTGATGGATTCGCCATCAACATGGATTTTCTTACGATCGATATCAATTTTGAATTGATCGCGCAATGCATCCGCAATTTGTATAGCATTCACTGATCCGTAAATTTTTCCGGTTTCAGCAGCTTTAGCTCCGATTTTAACTGTAATGTTCTCAAGTGACTGAGCAACCAATTCAGCTTCTTTCTTGGTTTTCTGAGCTTTGAATGATTTCTGACGGAGGTCTTCGGCATTAATCTTCCTGTTTGGAACGGTTGCCATTACAGCATGTCCCTGGGGAATAAGAAAATTGCGCGCAAAGCCGTCTTTAACTGTCACAACATCGTGTGCGTAACCTACATTGGTTACATCTTTTTTAAGTATAATTTCCATTGGAGCCTCCTACTATTTTAATAAATCTGCAACGTAAGGTAATAACGACAAGTGACGGGCACGTTTAACAGCCTGGGCTACTTTGCGCTGGTACTTGGTACTTGTTCCGGTTAACCGGCGTGGTAAAATCTTACCCTGCTCGTTAATAAACTTGAGCAAGAAGTCTGCATCTTTGTAATCGATGTACTTTATACCGCTCTTTTTGAAACGGCAGTATTTTTTCTTTTTGACGTCAACCGTAATGGGAGTCAGGTATTTGATATCCGAATTTCCTTGTGTGGCCATTTTTCTGATTTTTTAGGGTTACAATTAAGCCTGTGCTTTTTCTGCAGCTTTTTCAGCTTTCTTAGCACGACGTTTTGCGCTGTATGCAACAGCGTGTTTGTCGCAAACGACTGTGAGAAAGCGAAGTATACGCTCATCACGTTTCATGGCGATTTCGAAATCGTTGATCAGGTTACCTTCAGCAAGAAATTCGAACTGGTGATAAAACCCTGTCGATTTTTTCTGAATAGGGTAAGCTAACTTACGTAAACCCCAATTGTCGTCGTTAATAATTGTAGCCCCTTTGTCATTAAGGAACTTCTGGAACTTGCTTACCGTTTCCTTCATCTGTTCATCAGATAAAACGGGAGTCATAATGAAAACGGCTTCGTACTGTCTAATCATTTGTTTTACTTTATTTTAGTTATTGTAATGCGTGATTTTTACAAATGGAGTGCAAAAGTACAAATTCTTTTTAAGTTATAAACATATTTTTGAATTATTATTTGATTGAAACACCTGGCGGTTTTTCATTAACAGATGAGAAAAAGGTACATCTTAAAAAATCTTGTACCCGAATAGTATTGAAAGCCTTGTATAATCTGTATTTACACTGATGTAATCGTAAAGTAATTCCCGGTCGGTATAGTAACGTATTTCAGCACTCAGTTTTTTATACGCAACACCACATCCTATAGCATAGCTATTCCTGGTATTAACGTTCATGCCATAAATTTTTGAATCGAACGAAATACTTCTCATAAGTATGAATTCTGCATTGGCAAACAATTTCATATTCTGGTTTAAAAAGATATAGTACCTGAGTCCCAACGGAAATTCAAGCGATTGGTAGTTTGCAGAGATGGTTGAATTGAAATATGGTATGGATGAATTAAAATATTGATAGGTAGGATTTATAAACAATCCCCATTTGTTCTTGTTAAATGGCAAAATTAATTCGGCATCGAACCCGAAACTGAATGTTGCTTTTTCTCCAAAATCAATTACTTCGCCTGAGCCTTCGAGATCAGAAATTGACATTGACGCAAAACTAATACCAGGTGTAACCCTTATATGAAACGAGTCCTTTTTTTCTTTCGAACCAAATACCGTCGATGAATTCCCATCTCCTTCGTTATACTTTTTAAAATAGCGGACAAGATCGGAAATATAATATCGTATATCCTGTACTGAATTCATGTTTGCGTTTGTAAGTCTGACATCGTTCCAAAGTTGACCGCGAAATTGGCGATTTTCCGCAACCTGGTTTTCAGGGGTATAATATTCTTTATAAATCAACTGATTTATTGCAGTATCTGAAACCGAGTAAAAAAAACGGATCAAACCTTTGTTCTCATAATAGTATAGCGTTGCTTTCCCTTCAACCAGCACTTTAAGGAATATTCGCTCCTGCGACCAAACAGGATTACGGTCCCTCGAAAGATTATCGATATCAGAGGGAGAAATGTCAATTTTAGTATCTGCCTTTACAAATCTGGAGAAACCTTTAATTCCAAACTCTTTGGCAGTTATCAGCGTGCCCTTTTGAGTTTCATCATTCGTCGTTAGTTTGTATTCAAATTGAGTTGGATTATTTTTCCAGTCCGAATTTTTAATCAGGCATTCAACCCTGTTGTTGTTATTATCAATAAAGTAACCACTTTCAAAGTTAATCTGCCCGATGGAGAGCAGGGTGATAAATACAAGGAATACAGTTATCAGATTGGTTTTCATGAAAATAGAATTATGTGAATAAATGATTTTATGTTTTTAAATTCATTTGAAAAGTTGTACAAGTGTATAAATTATTTGCAATCAAACTATCAAACAGCTGAATTTAAGTTTAAATAAAACTAATTTTACGGATAGGTGAAGCCCGGAACAGAATATATTGCTTAAAGTATTCTGAAACCAAGAATGAGTGACAATCTCTTATAATCAGAATCCCACCTTACGTAATTATTCAAAATATCCCTGTTAGCATAGTATCGGAATTCGGCACTATATTTTTTATATACAAATCCTCCTCCAAAAGCATAACTTGGACTGGATTGTAGTTTATAACTCTCTGGTAGTATTGATGATACAGTATTTTCTTTAATTAATTCTGAATCAAAAGGAACAAAATATGCAGGTATAAAAATCACATCTGCAAATAGCTTTAGCTCATGATTTAAAAAGCAATAATACCGCAATCCAACCGGGAATTCGATTGTATTAAAATGTACCGTTAATTTGACATTACTCAATTCTTTTCCGGAGGAGTAATATTGAAATGTGGGCTCAAAAAGGATACCCCATTTATTCCTGTTAAAGGGCAATATTAATTCGCCTTCCAATCCAATCCTGAAACTTGCCTGATTGCCAAAATCAGTAGTAAATCCGTCATAAGTAGAGCTGGAAATATTAGTTACACCTAAAGATGAATAATTAATTCCCGGGCTTATTTTAAGGTGAAAAAAATCTTTTCCGGTTTTCTTTTCATATACAACAGATGCATTGTTGAAACACTTATTATACTTGATGAAATATTTCCGGAGTTCAGATTTTTGGTATTTTAACTGCTCTACAACGCTTGTAGCGGTATTCGGGCACCTTACATCAGTCCAGAGTTGGGCGTGGAATTTGTTATTCGCCGAAATTTCAAATGCTTCAACATAATCTTTATTCTCCTGGTCATAGTATTCCTTATAAATTAATATGCTCATCCGTAAATGTACCACAAAATAAAAATTGATTATCTTGACGAAAATATTTTGACGTGAATCTAATCAAATTTATCGAAGAATTTCCTGATGAAACGAGCTGCAGGCTCCATTTTAAGAGGATTCGGGAACAAGAAGGAATTATTTGTAAAAGTTGTGGCAGTAAAAATCATTATTGGTTACATGGCAAATGGCAATGGCAGTGCTCGGAATGTAGATTCCGGACTACGCTACGCAGCGGAACAATGATGGAAAATGCCAAATTGCCTTTCAGGAAGTGGTATTTGGCTATGGCTTTCATGAGTTTTTCTAAGAAAGGCTTATCCGCTACTGAGTTACAAAGGCAACTGGGACACAAACGCTACGAACCAATCTGGTTCATGATGCACAAGATCAGGAAGGCAATGGGAAACAGAGATGCCTTATATAAGTTAACCGATATGGTTGAATTTGACGAAGGGTGCTTTGAAACAGAAATTGATAATGAATCCCGAACATCACTCAAACGTGGAAGAGGGAGCGAAAGACAGGTAAATGTTGCTATCATGGCGGAGTCCACACCATTAGAAGATGTTGTAACTGGCAAAAGGTCAAATCATTGCAGGTATTTCAAGATGAAAGTGTTGGAATCCTATTTAAAAGAAGAGATTAACCAGGTCATCAAAGTAAGCATTACTGAAAAGACCATTGTGTTTAGTGATAAAAGTACCAGCTACGTGGATATATCAAACTTTGTTGAAGTGCATGTTACAGAAAAATCGTCAAAAGAAACAACTACTAAAACATTGCCTTGGGTGCATATTGCAATTAGTAACGCAAAGAGAACTCTGTTAGGCATTTACCATAAGATCAAAGGAAAATACTTACAGCTTTATCTGGATGAATTCTGTTACAAACTAAACCGCAGATACTTTGGCGAAAAACTCTTCGACAGACTTACAATTGCAATGACATATAATTACTGGTACAATAACGGATGAGCATATAAATTAATTGATTTACAATTGTATCTGCGGCGGTTGAATAGAAAAAACGTATCAAACCATTCTTTTCGTAGTAATACAGTGATGCGTTCCCTTCAACCAACACTTTTAGGAACATTATCTGCTGCGACCATTCCGGATCACGCGTCTTTGAAAGGGTATTTACATCAGTCGTCGACAGATCAATTTTTGTATCCACCCTCACATACCGCGAAAAACCTGTAACTCCAAACTCTTTCACCGAGTTGAGTGTGCCTTTTTCAGATTCAGCTAAAGCTGATGTTTTATACTCAAATTCAGTCGGATTGTTTTTCCAGTCTGCATTTTTTATGAGGCATTCAATCCGTTGGTTGTTATTGTTTATAAAATAACCTTTTTCAAAGTTGATTTGTCCGATAGCGCTTACACTACCGATGAGTAATAAAGCAATAAGTTGGATTTTCATAAAATGATATTTGTTTGAAATTGAAAATAACATGGATGAATTTGGTTAAAAGTTATGCATAAGTACAAATTCTTTTATGAATACGATGAATTTATTATAAATGAAATCAGAATATGCTGAATCAAGTGATTTCTGAAGAATTATTCTTTGATTGGGATCAGTTTTGTGAACGGCATTGCATCATTCAGGCTATCTTCAATAAAATTTGGTTTTGATCCATTCACAATATAAACCGTAATGTATTTCTCAAAACAGATTTTTACCGCGTTTATTTTTGAGGTCATTCCACCTGTTCCCAGGCCGTTATCATTTTCTTCAATAAACTGGCTGATTGATCCCAAATCAGAAATTTCTGTGATTAACCGGGCATCACTGTGAAGTTTTGGGTTTTTATCAAATAAACCGTCAATATCCGAAGCTATAATCAACCTGTCAGCGTCAATTAAATTTGCAACCAGCGCGGATAATTTATCGTTATCGCCCAATATCAGTTCTTCAACAGCAACCGTATCATTTTCATTAATAACCGGAATATAATTGTGCGCCAATAATTCACTGATGGTATTTGCCGTATTGATTCTTGAAACCTCATTTTCAAAATCGCGGTATGTCATTAAACATTGGGCAATTCTGAGATTGAAATCACCGAATACTTCGCTGTAAATCTGCATTAATTTAGGCTGACCAATGGCTGATAAGGCTTGTTTGGACTGAACAATATTTTCCCAGCCTTCGATGTTTACAAATTGGCGGGCTGTAGCAATAGCACCCGACGAAACTAAAACTATATCGTAATTTTCTTTTAACCTGTCTAATTGCCGGGCTATATCTTCGATTTTACCTCTCGAAATTTTATTGGTTCCCGCTGTGAGTGTTGATGTGCCAATCTTAACAACAATAATTCCCTTCATCTTAATTCCGTATTTGTCCGTTTCCTGTGATAAACCATTTATTTGTAACGAGTTGAGCTAATCCTACCGGTCCGCGGAAATGAAGTTTTTGGGTGCTGATAGCAATTTCAGCTCCAAATCCAAACTGTCCGCCATCGGTAAACCGCGAAGATGCGTTATGATAAACGGCAGCGCAATCCACTTCGTTCTGAAATTTTTCTGCCACTGTTTTATCTTCAGTTACAATTACCGCTGAGTGGCCGCCTGAATATTTATTGATAGTAAGTATTGCGTTATCAGCAGTATCAACAATTCCGAAGAGTATTTTCGGCGAAAGAAATTCCTGCTCATACATCTGCGGATCTTCCATAGGTTTGATCGATTTATATGACGAAAAGAAATCTCCGTCACCATAAACATCCAGCTTCATTTCTAACGCTTTGGCAATAACCAGGTCAACTTTCTGCTTTAAATTTTCAGTGTTTGCGTTAAACAAGACCTTGTCAATTGCATTGCAAACACTCAGCCTGCTTTTTCCATTTATAATAATATCCTGAGCCATTGTAAAATCAGCATCCGAATGCACATATACAAAATTATTGCCTCTGCCACTGATAATAAGTGGTACAGAGGTATTTTGTTTTATATAATTTATCAAGGCTTCGCCTCCACGTGGTATGATCAGATCCAACCTGAGGTGATTTTCTTTCAATAGTTTTTGTGTTTCATGCCGGTCAATATCCAGGTAGGTTACTATATCTGAGGATAAGTTATTCATTTGCAAGGCTTGTGCCCATAAATTTACCAGGAAGACATTTGTGTTTTTTGATTCTTTTCCGCCCTTTAAATAGATTTTGTTTCCTGCTTTAAAGGCATTGATAGCTGCTTCTATGGTAACATCAGGCCTGGATTCATAAATGATCAGAATACGGCCAAATGGAACCGACCTGTTTTCCACGTTCATTCCGTTAGGATGATCGTAGTGGTGAAGCACCTGTCCTTCAGGATCTTCAAGGTGAATTACTTCGTTGATGGATGCGACCATGGCATCAACTTTTTTTTCGTCCACTTTTAACCTGTCAGCCAACGTTGGATCAAGTTCATCTGTACCGGCAAGGTCAATTTTATTTTGCTGGATTATTTCAGATTTATGCGTTGAAATAAGCTCTGCCAGGTCGGATAAGGTCTTATTCTTTATATCAGTAAGCATGACAATCGGAATTTTGTTAGGGATTTGTAAAACCAACCGTGCAGTCTGGTTTTACTCAATGACTGATTCTGAGTTTACAAAAGTACGAAACAAAAAACAAACTTAAGTTTTCAGGAGCCTGGAGCAATGAAAACCTATGTCAAGGATGGCTCAGAATATATTGAACCTTCCCATTTTATTCGTAAAAAAAATCGGATATGTGTAAAATAGATGGAATTGAATATAGGAATTCCTAAGCTTGATTTATTTTGGTTTTCGGTTATATCCTTTGTTTTCAAAAGGTTGTAAATCTTCAATAATCATTTGTTCAAGAGCTTTGATTTCTTTCTTATAATCTAAAGGCTTAGCTTCGCTTTCATGAATTTCCTCAAGTATTTCATGTGTTTATTTTTTAATTTTTTACGGGTCACATGGAACTCGCCATGGAAATAATCATCGCTCTGTGAGACAAATTATTGGCATGGCTCGTTTCATAAATAAAACTTTCCGGGCCATATTCTTTCCAGTCTTTCTGCAAATCGCTGTTCGGATGAGTTCCCATTTCGAGTTGTAGCTTCTGAGTAAACCATATTGCCTTTAAATCCAGGCTACTGCCGATATAAATCTTGCCAGTAACTGTATTCCTGATCTGGAATACACCCATTTTATATTTTATCTGTTTGTATTCTTCTTTAAGTTCTTTTCGTGTCTTCATATTATTCGTTTTGCAATTACTGCCGACCGAAAATGCTCAAGCCGTAATCGTTCTCTGTTCCAACATCGTTCTGCAGATAAATTCAGCCGCGTGTCCGTCGCCAAATACATTCGGGAAATCAAGCTGGCCTGCTTCCATAAAATACTTCACAGATTCAATGATTTTGAGTTCATCCGCATCCGCAATTATGCCAGCACCGTTTTCGATAATTTCGATCCATTCGGTTTCAGGGCGGGCCACAACTAAAGGTTTATGGAAGAAATATGCTTCTTTCTGCACTCCTCCTGAATCAGAAAGAATAAGGCAGGAGTTTTTCTCAAGCATAATCATTTCGAGGTAGGAAACGGGCGGAATAAGATGGATGTTCTTGTTGCCATTTAACCTGTGATATAAATCTTTGGGCAATTTGCTTTCAATAATCTTTGAAGTACGCGGATGCAAAGGAATAACAATCTTTAAATGCAGGTTTTCCTCGATATAACACATGGCACTTATAATCGCGTTCAGGCGTTCCGGCGAATCGGTGTTATTGTCGCGGTGAATAGTGCAGAGTACAAATTCATTCTCTTTCAGATTCAGCGTTTGCATGATATCAGTTTTTTGTCCGGCCATTTCCGAAAAATATACCAGGTTATCGAACATAATATCACCGCAATGAAAGACTCCCGGATGATCGGAAGTATAAGGCGCTGAAGTGCCTGTTTTAAAGCCTTCTTTTTGCAGGTTTTTTACCCCGGTTTCAGTAGGAACAAACAATAGGGTAGAGGCGTGGTCGCACATAATGCGGTTGATTTCCTCTGGCATGCTCTTGTTAAACGAGCGTAAACCTGCTTCAATGTGTACAATCGGAATATGAATTTTGCTTGCAGCAATGGCTCCTGCCAGGGTCGAATTGGTATCGCCAAACAGGACAATATAATCAGGCTTTTCGGCCAGTAAAACCTTTTCAATTTCCTGTATCATCTGCGCTGTTTGCTTGCCATGCGAAGCCGAGCCGATATTAAGGTTAATATGTGGGTTTGGGATGCCAAGTTCCTCAAAAAACACCTGCGACATATTGGCATCGTAATGTTGCCCGGTATGTATTATGATTTCTTCTATCTGATCAGAAAATGAATTCCGGATAGCGCGGCTCAAAGCAGCAGCTTTAATAATCTGGGGCCTTGCGCCAACTACGGTTACAATTTTAAGCATTTAATTCTTCTTATTATATTGTTTTTTTTAAAAAGGCAATTTTATTCTTTTATTGAAAATTGAAATTTAAATCCGGGATGTAGAGACGCGAATATCGCGTCTCTAACATCCATTAATGAAATATAAATCCGGGATGTAGAGACGCGAACATCGCGTCTCTAACATCCATTAATGAAATTTAAATCCGGGATGTAGAGACGCGAACATCGCGTCTCTACATGATTCCCTCATCTGCAAAACTATAATAATTTCCATCGCCGACAATAATGTGATCCAGAACCGGCAGATCCAGCGTTTCGCCTGCAGCTTTCATCTTTTTTGTCAGTTCAATATCAGCGGTACTTGGTGTTAATTGTCCCGAAGGATGGTTATGGCCTAAAATAATAGAAGTGGCATTATTATCAAGCGCCACTTTAAATACTTTGCGCTGATCGACCACAGTACCTGTTATGCCTCCATCGCTGATCCTTACTGTTTTCAATACTTTGTTAGCCCTGTTAAGCAGCAATACACAGAAATTTTCATAATTCAGATCGCCAAGTTCTTTCTGAAACAGGATAAAAGCGGTTTTGCTGTCTTTAACCAGGGGTTTTTCGTTAAGCACTGAAGTTCCTCTTCTTCGTCCAAGTTCAAGAGCAGCAGCTATAGTGATGGCTTTGGCTTCACCTATGCCTTTGTATTTTTGAAGATCTGAAATAGTAAGCCTGGCTAATTCGGCAAAATTGTCACTTACCTCATTCATGATTCTTTTTGATAAAGCCACCGCTGATTCCTCATTGTTTCCGGAGCCAATAAGAATAGCAATCAATTCGGCGTTGCTGAGCGCTGCGGGTCCTTTATTAAGGAGCTTTTCCCGTGGTTTGTCATCTTCGGCCCAGTCTTTAATTGAAGTTTTAGGTAGTTTGTCCATCAGCGGATAATTAATAATAGGAGATGCTAAAATACAAAACTATCTAAAACGAAAAAGCCCCTGAAAATCAGAGGCTTTTAACATGTAAAGATTTTGACTACAGCGCGTTCACTTTTTTAGTAAGCTTCGATTTTAAGTTCGCAGCTTTGTTTTTGTGAATGATGCTTTTCTTAGCGAGTTTATCAATAAGAGAAACCAGGGATGGTAGTTTTTCGGAGGCAACGGTTTTGTCTTCTAATTCACGAAAAGCTTTAATTGAATTACGCATGGTTTTTGCATAATAACGGTTGCGAAGCCTTTTCTTGTCGTTTGCTCTGATCCTTTTTAAGGATGACTTGTGATTTGCCATTGTTAAACTTTATAATGTTGTTAGTAGTCCGTAGGGGAATCGAACCCCTGTTACCAGGATGAAAACCTGACGTCCTAACCCCTAGACGAACGGACCATATCGTTTTTTGAGGCTGCAAAGGTAATACTTTTTTTTATCCGGGCAATAGGGAAGAAAAAAAAATTAAATATTTCTGTAATATCTGTATTCATACATTCAATGATTTGATTTTTAGACTTCAAGCCATTGGAAATACAAGGTTCTTATGATTATTGAGGAAACAAAATTACAATTTTAACAAATATAGTACTGTTAAATTACAATTCTAATGATCTGCCAGGCTTTTTTTTTGTTTTCCCAAAGTGTTTAATATTTCTTTTCCGTTCATAGGATTGTAATTCAGGAATACTGATTCATTATTCAATAAAACCAAGTCAGTTTTGCTTTTGTCAGAAAATTGTTAAAAAAATGTTAACCGGAAAACATATTCAAACACCCATATACGTAAGGATGTAGAATAATTGTAACGTTCTGGCATTTAATTTAATTTGGTATTATGAAAAAAACTATATATTTTGGCTGCCTCAAATTGCCAAAACGAATTAAACTACTAACCCAAAAAAGTAAAATGAAAAGAAAACTACTTCTTGCTCTTTCAGCAGCGTTGCTAAGTTCAGGCCTGATGGCTGGTGGAATTATGACTAATTCAAATCAAAGTGCTGCTTACGCGCGTATGCTAGCCCGAAATGCTTCTTTAGGGATTGATGCCGTTTACTACAATCCTGCCGGCCTTACCAAATTAGGAAATGGCTTTCACTTTTCCCTGAACAATCAATCCATTTTTCAAACCAAGGATGCTACCAATGATTACACCAATTTAAACGGTAGTCCAACTACGTATACCGGAATTGTTAAAGCCCCAGTATTCCCTGGCGTTTACGCAGTTTACAAAATGAATAAATTTGCTTTTTCATTTGGATTTAATCCGGTTGGCGGCGGAGGCGGCGCTACCTATGATACAGGTTTGCCTTCATTCGAAATGGGAATTTCGGATATTGCTCCTTCATTAACTAGAAACGGGATTCCAACAACTAATTATTCCGCTGATATTAACTTTGAAGGCACGTCCGTATTTTTTGGGTACCAGGCTGGCGTTTCATACGAGATCAGCCCGGCAGTTTCTGTATTTGCTGGTCTGCGATATGTAACAGCAAAGAATACCTACAAAGGAGGCATTAAGAATATCATGATCAATCCGACTTATCCGGCCTTTGGCGCCGATTATAATGGTCAAATGGTGCCGGCTAAGGATTTCTTTACTGCAGGTGCAACTAAGCTAAATACATTGGCTGGAGGAGCTTCACAATATGCAAACGGTGTTCAACCAATTATTGATCAGGGATATGGATCAGTACCTCTATCAAGTGGTACTGCAGTTGGATTAACAGCGGAACAAGTTACTCAAATACAACAGATACTTGGTGCTGCTGGTTTAACTCCTGCTCAGATAGGAGCCCAGACAATTGCTTCAACTCAGGGAATTCTGACTAATGCAGCTCCTGTATTTACTGTAAAAGCGAATGCAATGACTACAAATGCAACAGCAACAAATGATGTAGAAGTAGATGCGGTTCAAAAAGGTATGGGTTATACCCCGATGTTGGGTGTAAATCTTACTCTGGCTGAAAAACTTACCCTTGCTATCAAATACGAATTTCAGACTAATATTGAACTGACCAACGAAACCAAAATAGATGGTTCAGGTTTATTTACTGATGGTGACATATCCCGCAGTGATATGCCGGCTTTGCTTTCTATCGGTGCTTCGTATCCTTTAACATCTAAATTGACTGCTTCGCTCGGATATAATTTGTATTTCGATAAAAGCGCTGATTATGGAAAAAAGATAGGTGGTGAATTTGTAACCAATGAATCTGTAATTGATAAAAACTACTACGAACTGGCATTAGGCCTGGAGTACAATATTACCGATAAATTCCTGGTAAGTGCCGGATACCTTCTTGCAAAAACTGGTGTATCGGAAGCGTATCAATCTGATTTAAGTTATAGTCTTACTTCAAATACAATTGGAATTGGAGGGCAATATAAAATCACTAAAGATATTGCAGTAAATCTTGGCGCATTGAATACTTTTTACAACGACGGTCAGAAACATTTTGACCATTTAGGCACATCATTAGTGCCAGTTACAGAAGATTATGCAAAAACAACCTGGTTACTTGCAGTTGGACTTGATGTTAGAATTGGTAAATAAAAAAATAAGCTTATACTGAAAAAGTCCCGGTCGAATGATCGGGACTTTTTTTATGGATATTCATCCGGGAAAATGCTCAAATTCAGTCCGGCCTAAAATACTAAGCAGAATATGACTTTTTTTTCTTTCTTTTGCAACCAGCAAAATGAAAATTCAGAAAACTTTATGAAAAATTTACCGGCTTCTTCAGATAAACCTGGCTTCAAATCGTTTCCCCGGAGTTTCTGGACCGTAATCACCATGGAGTTTTTCGAGCGAGGATCGTATTATGGCGTAATGTCGGTGCTTTCGGTTTACCTGGTAATGAGCGTACCCGAAGGCGGATTGGGTTTTTCGAAAGAAAGCGTGGGTGTGATTAAAAGTACAATCACTCCTTTATTGTATTTTCTGCCAATCCTTGCCGGAGCGCTGGCCGACAGGTTCGGATACAGGCGCACATTGATGACGGCTTTTAGTGTAATGAGTATGGGCTACTTTTTTACAAGTCTTTCAACCTCTTATGGGATGGTTTTTCTTAGCCTGGTGCTTATGGCAATAGGAGCAGGCTTTTTCAAACCAATTATTGCAGGTACTATCGCAAGAGTTACTGATGAGAGCAACTCATCTCTAGGATTTGGAATATATTATTGGAGCATTAACCTGGGAGCTTTTATCTTTCCATTGATATTTGTCCCGTATCTTAAAACCATAGGCTGGAGTTATATTTTTATAATGGCAGCTGTAGGAACAGGTTCCATGTTGCTTTTAAACATTTTTATTTACCGCGAACCTCCAAGGCCTAAAAGCACAAAACCTCTGATTGATGTTTTTAAAGGTATATTCCTGGTATTAAAAGATTACCGCTTTCTACTGATGATATTCATCTATTCCGGATTCTGGATACTCTATTTTCAAATGTTCGATACAGTACTTTGGTATCTGAAAGATTATGTTGACATGACTCCGGTTAACAGTGCAGTGAACTCATTTCTGGGGATTTTCGTTCAAAATCCTTCCTGGCAATTTGATACTGAACATGTGACGGTGATAAGTTCGGGTTGTATTATCCTATTGCAGCTTATAGTATCAAAAATTGTTCGTAAAACACCAGCATTACCTACTATGATTGCGGGTATTGCTTTGGGAACTATTGGAATGGCTGTACTCTCGATTTCCACCTATGCCTGGGTTTTCATTGGAGGTATTGTAATGTTCTCCATTGGTGAAATGACCGCGCATCCCAAGTTTATCTCGTATGTCGGGTTAATTGCTCCTGCAGATAAGAAAGCCTTGTACCAGGGATATGCTTTTCTGTATGGAGTAATAGGCAGTGGTATAGGAGGAATACTTGGCGCCACACTCTATGTGCATTTTGTCGACAAGCTTCACCAGCCGGGAGTTTTGTGGTTTATATTCAGCCTGATCGGAGTGGCGACTATTATCGGGTTGTTGCTGTATAACAGGTTTGTTTTGCCGAGGGAAGAGGTTTAAAAGTTCCTGCTTCGTTCCTCGCAGTGACAGGTTCAAAAGTTCAAAGGTTCAAAAGTTTAAAAGTTCAAAGGTTACTGCTTCGTTCCTCGCAGTGACAGGTTCAAAGGTTCAAATGCCTTCGGCGTTTAAATTTACGAAATAATCTCTAGTCTCAATTTCCAATCCTCACACAACCATTGAATGACCATAGAATGACAATTTACTCTTCAATCCCCAAATCCTAAACACCAAAACCTTTATGGAATTCGAACTTATCGATCATGAATATATCCAACTGAACCAACTACTTAAATTATTAGGACTTGTAGATACCGGCGGCGAAGCCAACCAACGGATTGTGGATGGGGAAGTAAAAGTAAATAATGAAATTGAATACCAGAAGCGGAAGAAATTACGTAAAGGAGATATTGTTATCTTTGAAAGGAAACAAATCACAATCACTTAAAATCATACGAAAATGAAACAATGGTACGAATCCTTGTTCGAAAATTATGGTTTAACTTACGACAACGAAGTTTTCACGCAGGGAACATTAGGCGAATGCGATTTTATCGAAAGCGAAATTGCATACAACAAGGGCCTGAAAATCCTGGATATTGGCTGTGGAACCGGCCGACATTCCATTGAATTAACAAAACGCGGCTACAACATGACCGGTATTGATCTTTCTGATTCACAACTGCAAAGAGCAAGGGAAAAAGCCGCTGAACAAAAACTACAGATTGATTTTCAAAAGCAGGATGCCCGGCAATTGCCATTCAGTAATGAATTTGACCTTGCCATTATGCTGTGCGAAGGCTCATTCCCGTTGATGGAAACGGATGAAATGAATTTTCAGATTCTTCAAAGCGCTTCCAAAGCACTTAAGCCTGGAAGTAAGCTGATATTTACAACCCTGAATGGATTATTTCCCCTTTTTCATTCGGTAAAGGATTTTCTTCAATCTAAAGCGGAAGAAGGAAACGCGGTGACAACCGAAAATTCGTTCGATTTAATGACATTCCGCGATTATAACACAACTACTTTTGAAGACGATAACAGATCGCAGAAAGAATTACATTGTAACGAAAGGTATTATGTGCCTTCGGAAATTACCTGGTTACTGAAAACCCTTGATTTTAAAACTATTGACATTTTCGGGGCATCGCTTGGCGCTTTCAACAGGCAGGACAAACTGACAACCGAAAATTTCGAAATGCTTGTGATCGCTATAAAAGCCTAAACCAAATTCAATCAAAGATCCGGTTAGTAAATGTGAATTCTGCTATTTGTTTTAAATTTATAGAATCTGTAAATAAAAATCCCCGCTACTTTTCAGTTGCAGGGATTTCCTTTTTTTTTACTAAATATATCAATTGCTTATTTGTTTTAAATCTTCAACCTTCAACAAATAACTATTAACCATTAATCATTAACAATTAACTTATTTTCCCTAGCACCCCACCAATTCCCCTTGTAATTGATACACCTGGTATTCCTGCCTGATCGTATCCATAAGCTCTTTAACAGGGATAATTTTATTGGTCCGCCATACATTGCTGCCTGCAAAAGCATAACCTCTGCGGAAGTTGCCTCTGAGTGCTGATGTCAGCGAAGCAATGATGCAATAAGGAGCGGTGCTGATATCGCAGGTTCGGATACAGTTTACCGGGCAAGTCTTAGGTTGGCGTTTACCGGCCATAACTTCATCCAGGAAGGGTGATTTAATGGCCCGTCCCGGCATTCCTACCGGACTTTTAATGATAGTAACATCTTCTTTTGTTGCATCCAGGTAGGCTTGCTTAAACTCAAATGAAGCATCGCATTCATCGGTTGTTACAAAACGTGTACCCATCTGAACACCAGAAGCGCCTAAATCGAGTATTTTAATAATATCAGCCCCGGAATATATTCCACCGGCAGCAATTACAGGAATTTCCTTCCCGTTCAGCAATCCGATCGGGTTTACAACTGAAACCACTTCCGGGATTAGTTTTTCAATGGAAAAATTTTCATCAAAAATCTGTTCAGGTTTAAATCCCAGGTGGCCACCTGCTTTAGGGCCTTCGACAATAACTGCGTCAGGAAGATAATTATAGTTAGCCAGCCATTTGTTGCATATCAATGAAGCTGCCCTCGCTGATGAAACAATAGGAACCAGTCGGGTTTTGCAGCCTGGTGTCAGGAATTTAGGCAGATCGAGCGGAAGCCCGGCTCCGGAGATAACAATATCTATACCCTCCTCAATTGAAGTGCGCACCAGGTCCTCATAATTGGTAAGCGCTACCATTATATTTACGCCAAGTATGCCTTTCGTTTTGCTCCTGGCTATCCTGATTTCCTCTTTTAATCCAAAAATACAATTCGCCAGATAATCGTTTGAATGACTTTTATACAGCATGCCTAATCCGGCTGCTGATATAACACCAACACCGCCTTCGGCAGCAACCGCTGAAGCAAGCCCCGAAAGAGATATCCCAACGCCCATTCCTCCCTGTATGATAGGAGTAGGTATAATCAATCCACCGATGTTCAATTCTTTCATCTTTGTCATTTGCATGAGTTTTTGGGAAAGTAAAAGCCTTGTTTTATGCCAGGAATTAAATGTTTGTTATTGCGTAGAATACTACCTCCTGAACTTTTACTGACACAAAATTACTGCTGAAAAGAATGTCGCGCTGAAAAATGGGCTGCACTGCCTAAAATGGGCGGAAGTGTCAATCTGAGGGACGAAATGCCGCATATTGAGGGATGAAATGCGGTGTGTTTACTCGAATAGTACTTGTTTTTGCCGGTCTAAGGGTAGCGTAACGGATGAAATGACCAAATAAATTCCGGAGAAAAGCTTCTATTTAAGAGAGATAAGCTTCCTGAACCTGGTAACATTTTGCCTTGCTATGGGAATGCGGAAATCGAGCCCGTTTGCTTCAAGTGTGTAATTCGGAGAGATGCCTGTTACCCTCGAAATCTGGTCGATGTTCACCAGGCAGCAACGATGACATTTTTTGATATTCTGAAAACCGGATAAACTTCTTTCGACATTTGTCAACGTTTGCCGGACCATTTGTTTGCGAACATTTGCTCCTTCGCGAAAGAAAATCTCGATGTAATTACTGGCTGACTGTATCAGGATAATATTTTTCAGATCCTCTTCAAAAATTTCCTTTCCATTATCTGATTCAATTTTAATATGCTCATTTTCAGTAGGGTGAATGCCTTTTCGCTCTTCGGCCAACCAGTGCCGACCACTGTCAATAACCTGCGTTACTTTCGATTTCAGGGAATTATTATAATTGGAAAGGTTAAAAAGAATTAATGGCAACAAAGCCAGTGCCGCTGAACGGAAAAATGTTAGCGATTCCATGCCTGATATCCTGAAAACCTTAGCTATCAGCGTGAATGCCACGATCAAAACAGCAAACATCCAGACATTCCATATCATTTCTTTCTTTACAGTCCACCGTTCGGATTCAAATAGTCTAGGAAATAATCCCGGAAGGAAAAGCGTATTGAAAAAGAAATTGGCAGCACTTACCAATCCGATTATAAGTACAAAATAACCATCATTTGGTGAAGCCAGGAAATTTATGCCGAAAGGTTGAAAATACAGCGTAATCAACATAAATCCCATACATACAAATGCGATTGTACGAAGGTTATGCTTGAAATTATTATTGAAAGGATATGGTTGATTCAGATTCTCGAACATCACCGCTGTTTTCACCTGCAAAGGTACAATTAATATACACACTTTAAAGTTTGTAGCTGATGAAAGTAGTAGTGGGAATTCTGCCGGTAATTCGTAATTTTGTCGTAAATTAATTTGTTGGCACTCTGATTTATAAATTAAATGGAGAGCAAGGATTGAAAGAATTCCGGAACTGTTTTCAGGAGTGCCTGAAAGTATTTTAGTCCTGGTCAAACAATAAGCTACCAATACTTCGATGAAAAATCTTTGCTCCCTGATCTTCCTGGTCTCATTTCCTTTCTCCGTATTATTTTCCCAAATTACTCTTTTCGATGAATCCCGTGTCTCATCGGTATATATTGAAATTCCGCCAGACTCGCTTAAAGTTATAATGACAGAAGTGCTTTCGGAACATTATTTTATGGCCAGGTTTATTTATGACTATGGGACTGGCCGGGATACTATACAGGATGTCGGGTTCAGGTTACGTGGAAACACTTCGAGGTATGCAAAGAAGAAATCATTCAAGATCAGTTTTAACGAATATGTTTCCGGACGCAGATACCAGGGAGTTAAGAAAATTAATCTTAACGGGCAGCACAACGATCCTACGTTGATCCGCGAGAAACTATTTTATGATACCTGGAAAAAATCAGGAATGGTCGAGCGGCGTACAAGTTTTGTCCGGGTTTATGTAAACCAGGCTTATTATGGGTTATATACCAATCTGGAAGAAATGGATAAGGATTGGTTGCAAAAGGTGTATGGTGAAAAGAGCGGCAATCTGTATAAATGCACTTATCCTGCCGACCTGGTTTATAAAGGAACCGATCAGCAAACCTATAAAGATATCCCGAGTAGTTCTTCAACAGGTGGCCGTGCTTATGATTTGCAGACCAACGAAGAAGAGGATGATTATACCGATCTGGTTGAATTTATTACCGCTCTTAATCAGCCGGTTGATGCCGCTTTCGCAACTATGATAGCACAAAAGGTGAATGTTGACGTCTTATTGAAAGCTTTTGCCCTGGATGTGGCTTCCGGGAACTGGGATGATTATATGTACAATAAAAACAACTATTTTCTGTATCATAATAACGAAACCGGCAAGTTTGAATTTATTACCTATGATGCCGACAACACTTTTGGAGTGGATTGGATTGGCCGCGACTGGGCTACACGTAATTGTCTTGATTGGTTTACTCACAGTGAATCACGGCCATTAGCTACAAAACTATTGTCAATCCCTGAATTTGATTCAAAATTCCAGCATTATCTTGATACCATTACCCGGGACATTATTAATCCCGATTTTATTTTTCCACATATCGATGCTTTGAAAACTTTAATTACGCAAGCCGCAATGGAAGATACATACCGTACTCTCGATTATGGCTACACGGTTTCTGATTTCAATGACGGGTTTATTGCTACAGTGGATGGACATACACCCTATGGAATCAAACCATTTCTTACAGTGCGCTCTGCGTCAATTTTGCAGCAACTAACTATAACTTCGGTTGCTGAAGCAGAAAATGGCAATCTTTCTGTTTTACTTTTTCCCAATCCTTCTAACGAACAGATAAACATTCGAATAAAAAAATCAGTAATAGCAAGGAAGGTGATGGTTTATGATAGGGTTGCCAGGCTACAAAAAACATTTATACTGAGTGCAGGTCAAACAGAAGAAGCATTTCCCGTGAATGATTTACTTCCTGGAATGTATCTACTTGTAATCGAAAATAATGGAAGTATGATAAATAAAAGGTTTGTTAAAATGTGATGATTAGAAATTGATGTATTTACATGTTTAAAGTCTGATTTCTAAATCCATTCCCTTGTCAGATTTCCTTTAGTAAAAAAATATTACGTGACTTGAAAGCTGTTTTGTATTAAGTAGAGACTGGACTAAAGCGTGATACTTAATAGTATTAATGCCTGAACTTTAGTCTTGGTGTAAGGTAATTATTAATAATTGTAAGATAATTTATATAAAGCTTCTGATATTGAGTTACTTTTAAAGTTGATGGGAATAGATTATTGATTCTTTCCCCGACTGATAAATCTATTATTTACTTATTTTTATGAAAACAGAACAACTCGTTTTTACCGTTGCGAATGGATGGGAAGTAAAAAGCGACAACAATCTGAAAGAAATAGCTCAGCTTGTTTTGGTTTTCGGGAATAAGGATTTACTAATTCAACAGCAGCCTTTTAATTATATCAATTCATTTTATCCAAATGCCGAAATTGTCGGATGTTCTACTGCCGGTGAAATTTGTCAGGAAGAAATATTAAGCAACAGTATTGTCTGCACAGCAGTTTATTTTGAAAATACGCCCATACAAGTTGTTTGTGAGCATATTGATTCATCGGAAGATAGCTTTAGAGTAGGGGCAAGGCTGGTTGAGCAGCTGGAGATGGATAATTTGTCCCATGTTCTGGTATTATCCGAAGGATTAAATATTAACGGTAGCGAGCTTACCAAAGGTATCAACTTTCAACTGAAGGATAATGTTTCTGTTACCGGGGGGCTGGCTGGTGACCAGGCTAACTTTAAAGAAACTGTTATTGTACACAATCAGCCGGGAATAAAAAATATAGTACTGGCTATCGGATTTTATGGTGAAAATATACAGATTGGTTACGGCTCCCAGGGAGGTTGGGATTCTTTTGGCGTTGACAGACTTGTAACCAAATCGGAATCAAATATTTTATACGAAGTGGATGGTCAACCTGCGCTGGCACTTTACAAGAAATATCTAGGTTCCTATGCGGCAAATCTTCCTTCTTCAGCTTTGCTTTTCCCATTAAGTTTAATTCAGAATGATTCGCAGTCACCTATTGTACGAACGGTATTATCTGTAGATGAACAAAAAGGAAGCATGACTTTTGCCGGTGATATCCCTGTTGGAAGTTATGTCAGGCTTATGAAAGCAAATTTTGAGAAATTGGTTGATGGAGCATATGGTGCTGCCGAAATGTCTAAAATAAGTCTGAAAAATAATGATCCTGACCTGGCTATTCTTATAAGTTGTGTGGGTCGAAAGCTGGTTATGAAGCAAAGAGTTGAAGAAGAGCTTTATAATGTCCGGGAAGTGCTTGGCATAACCACACTAATGACAGGATTTTATTCTTACGGAGAAATAAGCCCGGTGGAACCTTTTGAAAATCATTGTGAACTCCATAATCAGACTATGACAATTACTGTTTTTAAAGAAATATGCATATAATGGACCAAAGTTTAAACAGACTTATACAACGACAGGTAAAAAGACACTTTGGAATTGCTCCGGAATTATCGGAGGAGTTAAAAAATTTTATTTCTGACATAAGTGATACGTATAATAGCCTGGAAGATGATACTCAAATGTATCAGCGTTCACTCGATATTAGTTCGCAGGAACTTCGGGATGCTTATCTCAAGCAAAAACTTGATTCAGACATCCAGAAGGATGTTATCCTTAAAATAAAAAAAGCCATTTCGACACTGAATCCGGATCGAGTGGTTGAAAATACAGAAGGTGATCAGAATATGGCTTCCAGACTTTTTGAGTCATTACTTGATCTCATCAGGGAGCATAAACAGATGGAGGTTTCATTAAAAGAAAGTGAATTCTATTTGCGTGAGATACTTGATTCGCAAGAAGTTGGGATACTTATAATAGATTCTGAAACCTATGAAATTTCATTTATCAACCAAAAAGGAGCAAGCTTGTACGGGGCCCCAAAAGAAGAGATTGTCGGAAAAGTATGCCACGAATTTATTTGCCCGACAAAATGTGGTGATTGCATTCTGTCACATACTCAAAATGGACATCCCTCTGCTGAAAAAGTTTTGCTAAATGTACATGGTGAAAGAATTCCTATTCTTAAATCTGTAGTGCATACAACTTTCAACCACAGAAAGTGCTTCGTTGAATCATTTGTAGATATCACTGTCCGAAAACAAGCTGAAGCTGAGGTTATTAAAGCTAAAGAAGCTGCTCAGCTGGCAAATATCGCCAAATCTGATTTCCTGGCAAGTATGAGCCACGAAATCCGGACTCCGCTTAATGGAGTCATCGGATTCACTGACCTGCTACTGAAAACGCAGCTCAATAGTATACAGTACCAATATCTCTCAACAGTATCGCAATCGGCAAATTCCCTGCTCGATATAATTAACGATATCCTTGATTTCTCAAAAATTGAAGCCGGAAAGCTGGAACTCGATCTGACTCAAAACGATTTACATGAGATAAGCATACAGGTTGCCGATATGATTAAATTCCAGGCTCATCAGAAAAGCCTGGAACTTTTGTTAAACATTTCACCTGAGATGCCCAGGTTTGTTATGGTAGATGCCATCAGGCTCAGGCAGATCTTGGTTAATGTACTGGGAAATGCTGTTAAGTTCACCCAGGAAGGAGAGATTGAATTCAAAATTGAATGCCTCCATGTCAATCCTGACGGGAAATCTGATTTTAGGTTTTCGGTCAGGGATACCGGTGTTGGAATTTCGTTGAAATATCAGAATAAAATATTTGAAGCTTTTTCACAGGAAGACACCTCCACCAGCAGGAAATTCGGCGGAACCGGTCTTGGGCTTTCAATATCCAATAAACTGCTTGGCCTGATGGGTAGTAAATTGCTGTTAATCAGTGAGCCCGGGTTTGGCAGCACTTTTTATTTTGATGTTTCGTTCCAGGCGATGGAAAACAATATTGAAGAAAAAGGTAATCTGGAACTCATTAAGAATGTACTCATTGTTGATGATAATGATCACAACCGATTTATTCTAAAAGAATTACTTACACATAAGGGCATTGCTTCTGTCGAAGCAAAAGATGGACGTGAAGCTTTAGCCCTTATCGGAGAAGGTAACAGATATGATTCAATACTTATGGATTATCACATGCCCGGAATGGATGGAATTGAAACTGTTCGACAGATTAAGACGCTGATTAATGATACATCTGGCCAATTTCCTGTTATTCTGTTGTACAGCTCTTCCGATGATGATATAATAAAGGCTGCTTGTTCCGAATTGAAAATAAGGCACCGCCTTATGAAACCGATAAAAAGGCAACAGCTTTTTTCGACTCTTTCGTTGCTGAATGTTAAAGAAAATAATACGGATGATTTCATTACTAAATCCAACATTCCTGCATCTTTGAATAATGATAGCAGGGCTCTTACTCTAATGATTGTTGAAGATAATGCTGTTAATTTATTACTGTTAAAAACCTTATTGAAAGATATTGTTCCAAATTCCACACTTGTTGATGCCCGCAACGGAAAATTGGCTGTAGATATGTTTATTGATGTTAAGCCGGATTTGATATTTATGGATATCCAAATGCCTGTGATGAACGGATATGATGCCGTTCAGGCCATCCGTGAGTTGGAAAATGGCAAACGGGTTCCGATTGTGGCCCTTACAGCCGGAACGGTGAAAGGCGAAAGAGAGAAGTGCCTTGCAGTCGGAATGGATGATTATGTGACCAAACCAGTCGTACGTGAAACTATTGTTAATGTTATAGGTAAGTGGTTGAGATTCGGTTACGATATAGCGGAATCAGGGCCAGAAATCATTCATAAAGTTTATAATCTGCATTTTAATGCTGAACATCTGAAGGATTTAGTTGGGGACGATGAGAATTTTATTGAAAAAATTCTTTCTATGGCAATAATAAACCTGAATAGTACCTTGATGGAACTTGATAAGTCGTTAGAAAATAGGGAAGTAGGATCTATTAGAAGTGTAGTGCATAAAATGAAAGGAACTGCTCTTTCGGCGTGTTTTGAAATATTGGCCAGGCAATTAAGTGAGCTTGAAACTATGGATACTTTTGTGCAAACTGAGGTTGAGAATGCAGTTATAGAGATCAGGCAGGAAATTGATTATTTAAATGCCCATAGCAATTGATGGGTGAAAGTAAACAGGCAACTCACAAGTAAAGCGAACTATCTGGCAATCCTGTTTGGGATATAATATTTAATTGAAAAATCAGAGCAAAAGTATTATTTCTGAGATACATAGATTTGGCTGATATAGAGATAATAAGACGTTTCATAGCTGAAAATATCTAGATTTTTCTGAATACTTTCCTTAATTCCTTAGTTACTTCGCATGCGAAATCCTCAAGCGATTTATTGTTAAGTATGCCGGTAGTAGCATCGGCATTAATAATGGTAACCTCAGCTTTTCCAACGGTATGCTGATGTTTAATTAGGGTCCCCTTATTAAAAACATGCAGGCTGTAGAACCTGGCATTGTTCGTCATGAATAAAACAAATTGTATTTTAAACCCGTGTTAATCGAAACTTTCTTTCTTTATAAATCCTGGGCTTTATCAGTAAGCATCGGTACAAAGCGGAAAGTGCCAAAAGTCTCGGTATTAATTTCCGTTTCTGATAATTTAGTAACAAGTGTCATAATTTGGATATCATTTTTGCCAACCGGAGCTACAAGTCTGCCCCCGGTTTTCAATTGTGCAACCAAAGCTTCCGGTATAAAAGGCGCTGCAGCTGTGATCAGAATCCTGTCGAAAGGCGCATATGCCGGTAATCCGGCGTAGCCATCACCATAAAACAAGCGGATACGGTAACTAAGTGGTGGGTTCAACGATTTCAAATTATCATAAAGCAGTTTTTGCCTTTCGATTGTAAAAACTCGGGCACCCATTTCAGCCAGAACACTTGCCTGGTATCCCGAACCGGTTCCTACTTCGAGAACTCTCATTCCTTTTCCGACTTGCAAGAGTTCACTTTGGAATGCTACAGTATAAGGTTGTGAAATGGTTTGTCCTGATCCTATAGGGAAAGCTTTATCTTCGTAAGCAAACTCCAGAAATGAAGAATCGAAAAAATAATGTCGCGGAATGGTATTCATGGAGTTCAACACATTTTCATCTGTAATGCCCTTAGTGCGTAACAAATCAATGAGTTTTTTGCGTAATCCTTTGTGCCTGAATGTATCGGTAAGTAGTGTTGAAGCCATATAAACGAAAGAGAAATTAAAGAGTGCGAATTTAATTAACTATGTGGTCTTTCGGGTAATTTTCAGGATAAAATATTTTAAATTATTTAGTCGTAATGAAAGGTATCAGGGAATAGAGGAATAAATCGTCATTAGGAATTATTCATAACTCATATCTCCAACTCATCACACTATTTTTATCCTTTTCCCGTATCTTTGTATCCATAAAATGCGAGTATCATGAAATATACAGTGGTAACAGGAGCTGCAGGGTTTATTGGCAGTTGTATGGTGAACAAACTCAATAACAAGGGATTAACCAACATTATTGTTGTTGATGATTTCAGCAATCCTTTGAAAAACCATAACCTGGACCATAAGTCCATTGCCGGTCATGTGCATCGGGATGAATTTATAAACTGGCTTCAGAAACACCAGGATGAAGTAGACTCTGTTTATCACCTTGGGGCCCGCACCGATACTACTGAATTTGATGTCGAAATTTTTAACCGCCTTAACCTGAATTATTCAAAACAGGTATGGGACGCATGTTCACAATACAGAATTCCTTTAATTTACGCTTCCTCAGCAGCTACCTATGGCATGGGTGAACATGGCTATATTGACGATCATTCCATTGTAGAAAGTCTTCGTCCTTTAAATCCTTATGGTGAATCGAAAAACGATTTTGATATCTGGGCTTTGAAACAGGAGAAATCTCCTCCATTTTGGGCCGGAATGAAATTTTTTAATGTTTATGGTCCGAATGAGTACCACAAAGGACGTATGGCTTCGGTTATATTACATGCTTTCAAGCAGATTAACGAAACCGGCGGTGTAAAACTTTTCCGTTCGCACCGTTCCGGGTTTGCTGATGGCATGCAACTGCGTGATTTTGTGTATGTTAAAGATGTTGTTGATGTTTTGTATTTCATGATACATACCAAGCCCCAATCCGGACTTTACAATCTTGGAACAGGTCAGGCACGGGCTTTTCTTCACCTTGCCAAAGCCGTTTTCCATGCACTTGAAATACCCGAAAAAATTGAATTTGTTGATACTCCCCTTGATATCCGCGAGAAATACCAATACTTTACTGAAGCTGATATGACCAAACTCAAAACGGTTGCCGGATATCCTGCACAGTTTTATACACTTGAAGAAGGTGTTTATGAATATGTTACTGAATTTCTGGCAGAGAAAAAATATTTCTGATCTTTTACAGTTGTTCTCTGAGTTCCATCAGAAACCTTTTCATTCGGAGTAACGAATTTTTAATATCCTGTTCCGGGGCATTGTTAGGAGCGCGATTTTCTTTTAGCTGCAGTTTTGCGCCTTCCAAAGTGTAGCCTTTCTCTTTTATCAAATGAAAAATAGTATGGAAGTGATCCACATCGTTTTGTGTAAAAAGGCGGTTTCCTTTTTTATTGCGGTGTGGTTTAATGATATCGAATTCTTTCTCGTAAAACCTTATTAATGAAGTATTAACTTTAAACATATCAGCCACTTCGCCAATGCGATAATAAAGTTTTCCGATGGGTTCTTTTCTGAGAGCCATAGCTTTTCTTTAGGTTAATTGTTCAAATGCCTGCAGCGTTCAAGGGTTCAAATGCTTCGCGTTCAAGGGTTCA
>CAIRMR010000004.1 GCA_903879715.1 uncultured Bacteroidales bacterium | reverse complement strand
GATTACACGGATTACACAGATTTCAAACTGCTTTAAGCAGTTTTTCAATTAATTTCAATTAAAAATGATAAATAATTATCTGTGAAATCTGAGTAATCTGTGGCATATATTTGTTTTTCCTTACTTTAGTCAAACTGATTAGTTACAAAAATCATTAATTCTATTTCATCTTTATTTAATTGTCCAATGATTCTTCAAGCCAATTCAGTTACTAAAATTTTTGGTGACTTTACCGCTCTCAATAAGGTTAGCATTGAGGTTCCCGAAAACAGTATTTTCGGACTTCTTGGCCCTAACGGTGCCGGGAAAACCACCCTGATCCGTATCATAAACCAGATTACAGGCCCTGACGAAGGCGAAGTGATTTTTGACGGCAAAAAATTGAACCCTGATCATATTTCAATGATCGGCTATCTGCCCGAAGAACGGGGTTTGTACAAAAAAATGAAAGTCGGAGAACAGGCTTTGTACCTCGCCCAGCTCAAAGGGCTGAGCCATCACGATGCACGTCAGCGGTTAAAAAAATGGTTCGAGAAATTTGAAATCCAGGAATGGTGGGATAAAAAAGTAGAAGAACTTTCGAAAGGAATGCAGCAAAAAATTCAGTTTGTTGTTACTGTTGTTCACGAACCCAAATTACTGATTTTCGACGAGCCATTCAGCGGATTCGATCCAATAAACGTTAACCTTTTAAGAGACGAAATCCTTGAGCTTCGGAAGAACGGATCAACCATCATTTTCTCCACCCACAATATGGCTTCGGTTGAGGAACTCTGCGACAACATCGCTTTGATCAATAAATCAGTGAAAATACTGGATGGTCCGGTTAAAGAAATCAAACGAAAATATTTCACCAACAGCTACCAGGTTCAGTACCGCGATTTCAACGGAACACCTTTTCAATTAAAAGAACCGGATTTTGAAACATTAACATCATCCATTGAAGATGAAATCCGAACGGTTACATTCAGGTTGCCTGCAACAAAAGGGCCAAACGACCTGCTGGCTGCCATGCTACCGCATGTAAGTGTGATCGCTTTCAACGAGTTGATACCATCCATGAATGATATTTTCATCTCAACAGTAAATGCAGTTAACGGCAATCAAATCCCTGAAGCATAACATCCAAAGCCATGAATAAGATATTTTTAATCATACAACGTGAATACCTCACTAAAGTAAAGAAAAAGTCATTTATTGTAATGACTATCCTTGGTCCCATACTCATGGCATCCTTGTTTATTTTGCCTGTATATCTGGCCAGCCGGCAGGACGACAAGCAACTGGTAAATGTATTGGACGAAACAGGTTTGTTTATCAACAAATTTGAAAATAACGAGAATTATACATTTGTACCTGTTACAAGCAGCCTGAAGGAAGCAAAAGAAACGCTGGCAATGCAGGGAGAATATATGCTGCTGCATATTCCGGCAACGCAACTTAATATTCCTGATAACGGTGTTATTTATTCTGACAAACAACCCACACTCAACCTGAAAGGTTACATCTCGGATGTAATGAGTAAAGAACTGGAAAAGCAAAAACTGGCAGCGGAAATACGGAATGAGATATTACGAAACACCCCTGGTTATACTGCTGGCAAGGACACTACGGCTGTTGACCTGATGAGTGAAACCATCCTTAAAAACATTAAAACTGACGTAAAAATTACCACCTATAAAACCGGTGAAGGAGGTGAAGAACAGAAGAGTTTCACCGAACTTACTATGGTTGTCGGCTATGTTGGCAGCATAATGATCTACATGTTTATTTTCCTTTTCGGAGCCCAGGTTATGCGTGGTGTTATCGAAGAGAAAACCAGCAGGATAATTGAGGTTATTATTTCGTCGGTAAAACCATTCCAGCTGATGATGGGAAAAATAATAGGAGTGGCAATGGTCGGACTCACACAGTTCTTGTTATGGATCGCGTTTACATTTGTTATTATTACAGCAGTTCAAACAGCTTTTCCGCAACAGTTTAAGAAAACGCATACAGAGCAGGCACAAATTACGGGTAAAAGTGTCGCTCTACCTAACGAAACAGCTCCTGCAGCGCCTAATTCAATTACCGCCGATACAGGCAATGATGATCTGAACGAAATTTTCGAAGCTTTTTCGTCTATCAACTTACAGGTTATGATTTTGGCTTTCCTGTTCTATTTCCTCTTCGGATACCTGTTGTATGGAGCTCTGTTTGCGGCAATAGGTGCGGCGGTGGATAATGAAACGGATACGCAGCAATTCATGCTTCCAATTACTGTGCCGCTTATTTTTTCACTTGTAGTCGCACAAACTGTAATTCAGAATCCTGAAAGTCCGCTGGCTTTCTGGCTTTCGATGATACCACTTACATCCCCTGTAATCATGATGGTTCGGATTCCATTTGGAGTTCCAACCTGGGAAATAATGCTATCGGGAGGAATACTTGTAATCGGATTCTTTGGCACAACCTGGCTTGCAGCCAAAATATACCGTACAGGTATCCTGATGTATGGCAAAAAGTCAAGTTACAGGGAGCTATGGAAATGGATCAGGTTTAAAGGGTAGTTAACGAATAGTGAATAACGAATAGTGAAAAGTCACATACTTCAGACTACAGTATATAATCATCATATGACAACTCGCCCATTCTCCTTTTCTCCCACTCTCCCAATCTCCCAATCCCCAATCCCTAACCCCCAAACCCTAACCCCCAAACCCCTACAACAATGGCCCGAATACTTATAATTGACGACGAACGCGCTATCCGGAATGCTTTACGCGAAATCCTGGAATATGAAAACTACCAGGTGGATGATGCGGAGGACGGACCATCGGGTATTGAACTTGTAAATAAAGAAAGCTACGACGTTATTCTTTGCGATATCAAAATGCCAAAAATGGATGGCATCGAAGTACTCGAAAACATCCAAAAAACTACCGATGCTCCCGTTGTAATGATTTCCGGGCACGGAACCATAGAAACTGCTGTTGAAGCAATCCGCAAGGGAGCTTATGATTTTATTGCCAAACCGCTTGATCTTAACAGGCTGCTGATCACCCTGCGTAATGCAATGGATAAATCGCGACTGGTAACCGAAACCAAAGCGTTGAAACGTAAGGTTAGCAAGCAGTATGAAATGATTGGCGAATCACCGGTAATCATTAAAATCAAGGATATGATCGAACGCGTTGCCGCAACCGATGCACGCGTTCTGATAACCGGCGAAAGCGGAACAGGCAAAGAGCTTGTTGCCCGCTGGCTTCACGAAAAAAGCAACCGTGCCGATGGGCCTTTTGTTGAAGTAAATTGTGCCGCGATTCCTTCGGAACTGATCGAAAGCGTGCTGTTCGGACACGAAAAAGGCTCCTTTACTTCTGCCATCAAGCAACGCAAAGGCGATTTTGAACAAGCAACCAACGGAACCATTTTCCTGGATGAAATCGGTGACATGAGCCTTTCGGCACAAGCTAAAGTTTTGCGCGCGCTGCAGGAAAACAAAATCATGCGGGTTGGCGGTGAAAAAGATATTCCTGTAAATGTTCGTGTGGTAGCGGCTACAAATAAAAACCTTCTGGAAGAAATTGAAAATAAAAACTTCCGTGAGGATTTGTATCACCGCCTGAGTGTAATTCTGATCCGGGTACCATCACTCAACGAACGTGAAGGTGATATTCCAATGCTCGCCAACTATTTTGTTGGACAAATCTGTGAAAATAACGGAAGGCCGCCCATTCAGTTTACCGACGAAGCACTCGAAGCTTTAAAGAAGATAAAGTGGACCGGCAATATCCGCGAACTTCGCAATGTGGTTGAGCGCCTTGTTATTTTATGCGACCAGCAGATAACCGTTGAAGATGTGCAAATGTATGCGCAACCGGCGAGAAGATAAAAGATTTGTTCTTTTCAAATCATTGATTGATGTGTGCGAGGTTTGGTGCCTCGAATGCGTGACTTTTGTGTGCTGATGAATAGGTTGAATTGCAGGTCGTTATTTGTTGTTTTTTATAGCAGATTGTTTTCTATCAAAGGAATATTGCATTCCTGATCGGAATATTTCAAATTGCAGCTAAATACGCTTATATCAATTAATCAGTATATCTCCATGCCCTTTAAGTTCGCAATCCTGACCCAGGAACTTATAATATATCCTCACGGTATCATTTCTAATATTCAGATAATTTAAATCAAATGCAATCCCGTTGGAGAAAACCGAATCCTGGGAAAGCAGCACATTAAAATTCCTGTCGACAATACGAAATGCAAACCGTGTTTCTATTGGTTTTGAAATATGCAGGTTAAAATTCCCATTGCACGGATTTGGATATGAACTAATACCGTAAATGCTATTGGATGTATCACATAAATTCACTTTCTTTTCAACAAATAAGGAATTCTCTTTATCTGTCCAGGCTTCGGTTAATGTCCAATCGCTCAGATCATTTTCATATACCTTTCCATTAGTATCAGTAACCCTGATGCCTTTAAAAACAATTACATCAGTTGTTGTATCTGTAGTATCATTATCCCCTCCACAGGATACAATAGCACTTGAAAAGGGTAAAAGGATTACGAACAATAAATAAATGGTTAACCTGTTCCGGAGAATCATACTGCTATTTTTTCGAATAATTAAACTTAGAAGATTACGAAAATAAAGCTCAAAACTAATCAATTCAATAAAGCGATACATAAAATTAATTTATTGAATCGGTTTAGCCCCATCAGGTAACTGAGCCGGAGGGCTGTAGGCCGGATTGGCCAGGAAAGTATCATCCCGCAAAGTCTTAATAAAAACGATCAGATCCGCTTTTTCGCCAGGCGTCAATTGTATTCCTCCATCATTGGCATGATGCATCAAAGGATGGATATAAGGTGACCAGATAATTCCCTGCGAATAAAAATCAATAACTTCTTCCAGTGTTTTAAACCGCCCGTCGTGCATATATGGCCCTGTGAGTTCAATATTCCGAAGGGTTGTCACCTTGTATGCTCCATGATCAGAAGGGTCGCCGGTAACCGAGAAACGATCGCGCGAATCGTTAAAAACCGAGTCTTTACCATTATTATAGAAAAGGTTGGTTGTAAAAAGCGGATTCCCTGACCCACCATGGCAGTGGAAGCAATCCGCGCCATCTTCGGTCATAAACAACACGTATCCACTGAGTTCCTGGGTGCTGAGTTGTTGCTCACCCCGCATATACTTATCAAATTTCGAGTCCGACGAAATTAATGTCCGCGTGAACTGCGCGATCGCTTTGCTGATATTGCGCATGGTGACAGTACGCGAGCCAAATGCTTTTTCGAAAAGCTCAGGATAGCCTGGAATACTTTGGATCAAAGCCTTGGTTTTATTGGTATCGCCTGAAAACTCGTGGGGCGCTGTTACAGCCATCCCAACTATATCTTCCATACTCCGTTGTGATGGATTTGGATTACTTTCCGAAATCGAGCCTGACCAAAGGTAACCGCTTTCGTTCCATACCAGGTTGATCATTGGCAGCATATAATGTGGTGTCAGAATACCGGTTATTCCAAAAGTCTTGCCGCCAATAAACCTGGGATGATCAATACCGCATTCGAACGACTTCGATTGCAGATGGCAGGTTCCGCAACTCATCATTTTTTCAGGCTCAGTATTTCCCGACATACGGCCGTCATAAAACAAATATCGGCCCAGTTCAACACCTTCAACCGTCATTGGATTATCGGCCGGGATATTCATCCGGGTTGGGAAAAACTTTGGAACTGTTATCTGATAAGGTGTTGGATTGTAAATAGGCTCATCGTGGGTACAGGAAGATAAAAGCATGATCATAACCAATGAAATTGTCCATTTCACCTTTTCTGAAATTTGATTCACTAAACCCGTAATTCTCACTTTTATAAATTTAAGTTTTCTATTTTCGCCTCATCTACATGGCGCTTTTCATCCTGTCGCCCTTCGCAATGTCGCCCCTCGCCCCTCATCTTTAATCGCATTACTCAGGATCAGTTCCCTGAAAAATAACATGGAAAGCATTAACCCCATTTTCAGCGGCCATATGCATTGCAGGCTGGTTCATCATTATCTGACCGCCAATTACATTCCAGTCCCATAAATTTGGAGCTTCGAACCATTTTTCTATATTCATGGTGACTGTAAACACATTACCAAGACTTGCTGTATGGATATTAAGCGGAAGTGTAACCGTAAAACAATTCTGATAAAAAACAGTTCCAGCCATATTCATTCCAATCCCCAGGTGAAAGTTAAAAGGTGTGATTATATCGCCCTCAGCCTTCCATTTACCGTTCATTTTCATATAATGATAACCTCCGCCCATTATATCTGGCCAAAACATGTCGCGTTCGGGAGGATTTACAAATAAACCGGTTTTATTTTTCGTTTCATTAATCCCGAAAACAAATGATATACTTGTATAATCCCCTTTCGGAATAAGATCCTTTGGACTCCAGGAGAGCGTTGAAGGAATATCAAGATCAATATAGTGGATAGCACTATCCGATTTAATTTCAATTCGTTGTCCGTCGGCTGCAGTCAGTGTTATTTCCGAAATAAAATACTGTAGTTCATCTACTTCATAAAGATTACCGGCCAGGTTAGTGTATTTCATAACACCTTTCTCAAGTTCAGAGCCATTTACAGTATGATTAAAAACAAAAGTAGGGGCAACAGACTTTACATCATCTTTACCACATGATGTTATCATCAGCAAGAAGCTTAGTAGTCCAATAGCAATGAAGAATAAATGTTTATTCATAAAAGATTTCAGTGCAGAAGTATAAAGCACAAAATTAGCATTTTTAACTCACCGGCTGATCTGAAATTCAATCCGCGGTAATTGAAACTGCATAAATGAACTTATCTTATTGGTAAAAATTACCAAGTATTTGCGAATCAGTGAAGTTACTTTAAAAGCATGACTGATTTGTTTCTATCTTTGTTCCCTTTATAGATGGAAGATATAAAGATTTATTTTCATACAATTGGCTATCTGGCAAGCAATTAACACCAGGTAAGCTGAAGAATAACTAAAATTCAGAATGAAATTCAAACCAGGAGATAAAGTAAGGTTTCTCAACTCAACAGGAGGAGGAACCATAAAAAAACAAATAAATGAATTTATGGTGTCGGTCGAAATTGAAGACGGTTTCGAGATACCCACACTGATCAATGAACTTGTCGCAATTGAACCAGCCGGAGCATCAGGTGATTTATTTCTTAACAAGAATGAGCGTCGCAGTGAAACGCCTGTAATTGTTGAACCTGAACCCGAAATTGTTGAAAACGAACGGATCAGCAATATAGTCCAGCGCGGAAACGCATCGGCTGCACCTACCGGCATTTATCTTGCCTGGGCTCCCCAGGATCAGTTACGGTTGTTGTCGGGAATGATTGATGTTTACCTGATAAATAATACGTCATCCGATATATTATATTCCTTTTTTCTTAAAAATAAGGAAGGCAATTTTACCGGAATTGACTACGGATCAGTACCTTCAGAATCAAAACTGGTGATTGAAAGTATTGTCCGCGAAGATATTGGCACATGGTCGAATGGAGTAGTACAGGTAATTTTCTTTTCCGAGGAAAACGAAAAAGTTCTGATGCCGGTCAGCACTGCTTTCCGTATCAAAGGCTCCCTGTTTTACCAGGAAGGAAGTTATCACGAAACCCGTTTCCTTGCCAACCAGAAATCCATTGTGTACACGGTATGCGAATTGAATCGGGTTCCAAGTACCTACGAGCAGGTGCTCAACGAGAAAGAAAACCGCGAACCCTTACCGGCTTCCGCCGAGCGTTTCAGACCCGAAACAGCAATTGATCAATACCGTACCGCGCCTAACGAAGCTGAAGTTGACCTGCATATTTCTGCTCTCAGGCAGGATTATAACAACCTGTCACCGCACGAAATCCTCACTATACAGATGGGCGTTTTCGAGCGCATGCTGGGAAGCGCTATTGCTTTCAGGTATACCAGCGTGGTATTTATACACGGAATAGGCAACGGAACGCTGAAACAAGCTATTATTCAGCGCCTTGCTGAATATGAAGATATTGAATTCCGTAGTGCTTCATTTACCAAATACGGAAATGGCGCTATTGAACTTATCATCCACAGAAATAAATAGTGATTTTGTTTGGCTCATTTGTCAGTTTGATAAAATCCTGGTGATTTCCGGTCTGCAAATGATCCATATAGTCTGGATCTACTATTCCGTTTTTAATCAAAAAGTCAAGATTAAAACAAATTACTATGGGTAAATAAAGAGGTTATATTAAAAGTGGGAAATTTAACCGCAGAGCAATGCAGTGAGCCTGCCGAACTGAACCGCTGAGGGAAACCGCAGAGGGAAACCGCAGAGCGATGCAGAGAGCTTGCCGACCGGAACCGCAAAGCATTAATTTACAAGATAATAACTCTGCGCCTTCTTTGTGTAACTCTGCGGTAAAAAGACTTTTGATACAGCCTCAATCCATGTCTTTTCTATCATTAGTAAACCAGCAAGTAAAACCAGTAGAAATACCGGTTGAATGTTTCCATAGCCTTATGCAAAATCAAAATAATGATGAACATACTGATAGACCTGTATAAAGTGAAGGAATTATATTCCGGATTAGGTCAGTTCTCATATAATTACGCTGAAGAACTAATGCGTAAACAGCGCCCGGATTTAAACATTACTTATTTAGTTCCCAGGAATTTTGAAAATCGCAACAATTGGAATTCAATACAGGTTAACCTGCAAAACAGGTACTTTCCAATCTTCAACAAATCATACGATATCTGGCATAGTCTGCAACAATTCCCTTCCCATTTCCCCGGCAATAAACCTAAATTCATACTGACTATTCACGACCTGAATTTTTTATATGAAAAAGATGAGATGCACAAATTATTATATCTCAGAAGGCTACAACGGAATATTGACAGGGCTGATTATATAACAGCGATCTCTGATTTTACGAAAAACAATATTGAAGACCATCTGAATTTAAGAGGAAAGAAAATCCGGACCATTTATAATGGCATTTCGGTTGATACACAAGGCCAGGGACTCAAACCAGACTATGTGGATGAAAAAAAATTCTTCTTTTCCATAGGCATTTTCAATGAAAAAAAGAATTTCCATACTTTATTACCTGTCATGAATTACTTTAAAGATTACAAATTAATTATTGCTGGTAACACGGATACAAATTATGGCAGGCAAATCAGGAAACAGATTCATGATCTGAACCTAACCGATAGAGTAATTCTGCCAGGTAAGATAACTGACGATGAGAAGCACTGGCTTTACAAAAATTGTTATGCTTTCTTGTTCCCTTCATTAGCTGAAGGATTTGGAATGCCTGTAATTGAAGCCATGAAGTTTGGAAAACCCGTTTTCCTGAGTAATTATACATGCCTGCCGGAAATAGGAGGTAATCTCGCTTTTTATTTTGACGATTTTAATAAAGAATATATGTCTTCATTCATTGAAAATAAAATGTCGTATTTTAATGATAATCAATTGATTCTTGAAGAACAGATAAAGAAACATGCGGATAGATTCAGCTGGCAGACTTGTATTGAACAATACACATCATTATATCAGGAAATAATGAATACAAAGTAATTTCACTTAACTTTAGATTTATAAACATTGAATTGATTCCGATACAAGGAATCTAGTATTGACAGGTTAAACTTGTCCGCTAATTTCAGCTATTAAGTTTTTATACGCGAGTTATTTTAAAAATGAATGTTATTGCTATGGAACTACAATCAGCAAACATCAAACTTCGTCCTTTGCGCTTATCGGATGCAAAGAGGCTAGCGGATCTGGCCAATAACGAAAAAATAAGCCGAAATCTTCGCGATGGATTTCCAAATCCTTATACACTGGCCGATGCTCAGAATTTTCTAAGCAAATTTACTAACCAGTATCCTGTCACTTTTTTCGGCATTGAATATAATGGCGAATATGTTGGCAATATTTCAGTGGTGCCTGGGCAGGATGTGTACCGCAAGTCGGCAGAGATCGGCTACTTTATCGGCGAATCATACTGGAACAAAGGCATTGTAACAACGGCTGTAAACCTGATTACAGAATATGGATTCAAACACCTTGGTATTATCCGGATACACACAGGAGTTTTTGAATACAATACGGCTTCAATGCGGGTCCTTGAAAAATGTGGCTACACCAAAGATTGTGTTTTCAGAAAATCTGTTTTCAAACAAAACAAAATCTGGGACGAAGTGAGGTATTCGAAAATCAATCCGGAATTCGAAGCACCTGAGGATTAATAAATCAAATGCCCTGCATTGTAGAATTACCGGTATTCCAGAGTATCACGTTTTCAGTATCTATTCAACAACCACTTGTCTGCACGTTGTATTGCCGTTAATTTTGCATACCATGGTATAGGTTCCTTTGGGCAGGAATGAAATATCTAGCTCTTCCATCGTAATTCCGCTTTGTATTTGGAAGTTAAGCATTTTTACAGCTTTGCCCAGCAAATTATAAATAGTTACCCCTGTTTCCCCTTTGGTTTCACTGAACACCTGGATTGTAAATTGTCCTTTAGACGGATTTGGGTAGACATGAACATCAAATATGTCTGCTGAATTTTCGCCGATTTTTGGAGTAATATCTGAGCCTTTGAAAAAAGATGGCAAACTTCCCAGTGTGACCAATATACCGCTGGCTCCACCATTACCGGTATAAATCAAGCCATCAAAAACCAGGTCATTAACAGATGAGCCAGCTATTGTAACAACATCCTCTTCGAATACTGAAAGTGAATTGCCAAACCCACCACTGGTTGGGGCTGTTTTAAACCATTGAAAAGCTCCCTCATTCGAAAACTTGGCAATAAAAAAGTCGTTGTTGCTTTGTGGTTTGAAGAGTGTGCCGGCGAGGCTGATAGTATCAATAAACTGAGCACCCATATAAATGTTACCTTTATTATCCATGTCGAATAATTCTCCGTAACTAATACTATGGTTTTTGGGGTACACACCTGTCGCCCAAATAACATTGCCTGTTGGATCTATTTTAGCTAAATAATAGTTAAAATTCCCGTTAAGAGGGTTTGATAAAGTAAAATCGCCAAAAATGGCATTATTCATACTCCAACCCCAGGAATAGGAATACCCATCGCTATCTGTTCTCAAACCTACAGGCCAACATTCCGGATTATAGGCTCCTTCAACCTTACCATATAAATTCCCCCATAATGCATTGCCATCAGGATCAAATTTAACCAGAACATTACCAGCATCATCGTCTGTTTGTGGTAAAATCAATGCATCAAATACTAACTGCTTATCCGTTCGGTTATACATTTCACCGGTGAAGTAAATATTATCCTCTCCATCAGTGCCTGACATAGCCAGGTAAACAACCTCTCCGATTGGAAAGCCCTTCGCCCATATGCAATTGCCATCAGGACTTATTTTAATCATAAATGCCCCATCCAGTCCTTCAGAAAAAAGCAGGTTGTCCCCCACCCTCATCAGGTTATTAAACTCACCGGTAGCAATTATATTATTTTTTGTGTCGGTTGTAACACTATAGCCCACATTTCCAAATGATCCGTCAACATCAAACTTCATCGCCCATTGAAATTGTCCATTTGAATCAAACTTAGCAACAAAACCATCAGCATTCCAGGGTGTCTGACTCGTCAATACTGTTTGATTCCCGATGATCAGGCTATTATTAAATCTGCCAGTAATAATTACGTTATTATCCTCATCAAGTATAATTCGGGTGCCAATACTGTTGTATGCATACATATTTTCCAGGGCATCTCTGATTTCTTTTACCCATATAACATTACCCTTCGGATCATGTTTTGCTAATAAAGTAGTTAAATTGTCATTTATGATTATGATTCCGAAATAATTACAATAGCCCCGCATTTTTGAGAGTACATATAAATTACCTTCTGAATCATATTTTATACCATTTGTACTCAACAGTCCTGACTGGTTCGACGAAGATATTTTTTGCCAATCGATTGACATGGAATTGTTTCGCTGAGTAAGGTAAATATTCCCATAAGAAGCAGCTCCGTTGTAAGTAAGTGATCCTGTACTCAATATTTTACCCGCTGAAGTCACCATTGTTCCTGTTTTGGAGGAATTCAGCAAAGAATATGCAGCTAATGCATTGCCTTGTGAATCAAATTTAAACAGGAATTGATTTCCACCAACGGGATTAAAAGTTACGTTTCCGTAATAAAAAGAGTATTGGTCTCCAGGCGATCCATATTGATAAATCAATCCGGAATTATCGGTAAAAATCTTATAACTATACATTTCAACCCAATAAATATTAAATGAAGAACTTGTCCGTGCCCATGAAAATTTAAAATTCCTATCGCTTTTGGCAATGAAGGTGTAAAAAGCCTGTACCGGGTTCTGGATAACAATGGAGCCCAGAATAAGGTCCTTTGTATACCCTCCTGTAGCAAAAAGATCTCCTTTTTTGTCGATTACAATATCACTTATCACTGACCCATAACTCGTTGTTGAACCATTTACAATAAAGGATTTGGAAAAATTTCCATTCAGATCACCTTTGACTATGAAGCCAGTGAATGGAGAAGTACCCAAAGTGGACAAAGAAAGTAAACCAAATGTTGTTGTACCTCTTTGAAGAGCGCCTCCAATATAAAGCATATTAGCATCTACTACAATGGACTGCAGCGTTCTGTTAGGATAATTCTGCTCCCAAAGCTTTACACCGGAACTGCTGAATTTTAAGAGACCAGTACTAAAACTGGTTACATAAACATTGCTGTTAGCATTTCCATCCAAGGCTATCTTACTGATGCCGGTACCTGTATACATATAGGAAGTTGCCCACACCCCGTTTCCGCTGGAATTGAATTTTGCGATAAAAACATTATGATCATTATCCGAAACTAATATACTATTCCCGATAATTACTGTTCCGGAAAAAGTACATAGCACATATATATTTGCCTTTTTATCTACATTAATAGCTTGCGGCAGGATGAATCCTCCTTGCTGAGCGATGATTTGCTTCTTCCAGATTGCAGTTCCATTGCTTTTACACTTAGTCAGAAGTAAATCCCTTTTACCTGTACTTAAGTTAACGGTACCATCAAACGTCACCGGTCCGCTTATAGCTGCCGCCATATAAACATGCTGGTTCTCATCAGCAACAACAACTCTTCCTTCCTGCACATCGTATGGGCTTGAAGAAAGTACACGCGACCAATCAGGAACCTGGGCATAATTCATCTTAACGCTTGCACAGAGAATCATGCAGAAAATAACAAACGTACTTGTTTTCATGATTTTGCGAATTTTAATGATTATTAGTACCATTTTTATATTCTCATTTATTATATCTGATTGTATTAAATAATCCGGCGACTAATCCTGAGATCAGGTTTTCACTAATGCAAATAAAATTAAGCTGAGAGCTAATGTGTTATAAATTCACTTTTCATTCTTCTTTTTAGAATTCAGGCTCACAACATCGTTTTATTTACTCATCAGCTAATGCTTACAAGTAACCAAATATCAAATTGAAACAAGTTAATCGCTAACGAGAAGAATACAAGGAAGAATAAGTATGAGAAAACCACAAGTAGTCCATCGGGAGATGCATACTATATATCCGAAACACAAAGATACGCACAATATATACATATGCATCATTAGTTTATATCTTATTGTTGTTTTGCTTTTCAGTTTTTATGTATCGCCTTAAATATCTGATGAGAACAATTAATTCATAAAAAATAGTTACAGAATAAAAAGCGGTATTTTAAAATCCATTTCCTCTAAAACCCATTTGATCTTATTACAAACCTGTCAACTGGCGTAAAAGAAGTTTAATACCCGTCACAAAGCATTAGTCAGCACATTTTCTGTACCTTTGCACCGGTGACAACCTGTTCTATCGTATCCCGGCTTGTCCGCGGGTAAGGAAAGTCAGGACAACACAGAGCGCCATACTTCCTAACGGGAAGGTCCTGCGGCTGAACACCGTGGGAACAGCCAGTGCCACAGAAAATATACCGTCCGCCTTAGGCGGATAAGGGTGAAAACGCGGGGTAAGAGCCCACGCCAGTGTGTAGCGATACACCTGAGGGTAAACCTTATGGGTTGAAAGACCAAATATACCGGGAGTAGCTCCGCGCAAGCGGTTGCTGTAAGGGTTGCTCGCCCGATGCCCGGGGGGTAGGTCGTTAGAGGCCGTTAGTGATGACGGTCCCAGATAAATGATGGAAACCGGCGGGTCGGCAACAGGCCCAAGGGAACAGAATCCTGCTTACAGGGTTGTCACCTGAGTGTTGCATTTTTGATGGCGGAAAACCTGGTGTCCCCGCGTTTATTTATTTTTTTTAACGCAAGGACGCAATGATGAAGCAAAGAGTGCAATGATTATTCCATCTGAAAAAATATTGTACGGTTATTTCAATATAGAATTCACATATCCAAATTCCAAAATCTTCACAACCACATACTATACTTCATGCATCAGCGTTAAGTTTTCAAACCACTACTGTTGATAAGTTACCTCTCCCCTACTCAACGCTCCTGTCTTAATACAGTACCTTTAATCCTGATTTTCAGCATTTAGATATGAATAGATCCCGTATTTTAACACTCGCATTTTGTATACTGATTTCAAGCCTGTATTTGCAGGTGTCGGCACAAAATACAAGTTTCTACAGTAATCCGCAAGCATCGTACGATCAGGCACTTGACCTTTTTACAAAGGCCAAATATGGTTCTGCCCAGGTAATTTTTGACGAACTTGCCGTTGGCGAACAGTCGAACATCCAGGCAGGCTCCGAATATTATGCTGCCATGTGCGCCGCACAACTCTTTCATCCTGACGCTTCTGCCCGTTTTGAGAAATTTATCGAAACATATCCCCAGAATGCCCAGGTTAATGACGCGAATTTTGAACTTGCCAAACTTCAGCTTTCAAACAAAGAATACAAAAGGGCAATCGAAAGTTTTAATAAAGTTGAGCGGTTCGAATTATCGCAGGAAAAACAAGACGAATACTATTTCAAAATGGGATATGCCTGCTTTAAAACTGATGACCTGAAAAAAGCCCGCGAAAATTTTACTTTACTCACCGAAAAGCCTAACAAATACAATATTCCCGCCAACTATTACTACGGGCATATTGCTTATTCCGAAAAAAACTATGAAACAGCCCTGATACACTTCGAACGGGTTGCAACCGACGAAACCTTCCGCGATGTGGTGAATTATTATATTGTTCAGATATACGCTTTACAGGGCCGTTACGATGAATTACTGGCTAAATCATTACCCCTGCTGGAACTTGGCAGTGATAAGAAAACCGCGGAAATAGCCCGTCTTACTGCAGACGCGTACTTCCATCAGAAGGAATACAAAACAGCGCTCAAGTATTTTAACCAATATCTCGAATCCAAACCATCCTCAGTTTCTATTGCTGATAATTACGAAATTGCGTTCGCCAATTATAAAAACGGTAATTATAGCCAGGCAATCAAATATTTCCAGCTTGTAACTTCGGGGCAGGATTCGCTTGCGCAAAATGCATATTATCACCTGGGCGACTGTTATTTAAAAACAAACCAGAAACGCTTTGCCTTTAATGCTTTTAATTCAGCTTTTAAAATCAAAGGTGATCCGCAACTGGCTGAAGAAGCCCTGTTTAATTACGCAAAACTAGCTGTAGAACTTTCATATAATCCATATAATGAAGCCGTTACAGCCTTACAGGATTACCTTTCCCAATACCCGGAATCCGTTCGCCGTGATGAATTGTACGGATACCTGGCCGATTTATACCTTCTCACCAAAAATTACAAGAATGCACTGATAAGTATTCAGCACATTAAAAAACGCAGCACCCGGCTCGATGCGGCTTTCCAGAAAATTGCATATTACCGTGGTGTTGAACTATTTAACGAATCAGATTATGATGGGTCTATACAACTTTTTGCTCAGGCAAAGGAACTCACTTCTGATAATTCAATAAAAGCATTATCCTCCTATTGGACCGGCGAGGCCTACTATCGCACAGCCAGGTGGGACGAAGCTGCCGACGCGTTTAATAAATTCCTGGTGACTCCGGGAGCGACAAAACAGCAATTATTCAACACCGCCAATTACAACATCGGTTATTGCTATTTTAAGAAGAAAGACTACACCAAAGCCGCGAACGGTTTCCGTAAATATCTGGCTGAGAAGAAAACGGATCTTAAAATGACCACAGATGCCTACCTACGCCTTGGTGACTGTTATTTTATGACAAAAGATTATTCAACAGCTGTTGAATATTATCTTAAAGCCGCTACGTCGAAGGGAAATGATGCAGATTACGCTTTGTACCAGGCTGGAATCAGTTATGGTGTGCAAGGTGAAATGGAAAATAAAATCACCACTTTAAGAAAGATGCTCCAATCCTACAGCAAATCGAATTACACCGATGACGCGCTTTATGAAATTGGTCTCACCTATAATGTTTTGAACCGCGATAATGAAGCGCTTACCTATTTTCAGCGTGTAGGAAAAGAATTTCCCGGCAGTCCTTATGTTAAAAAATCACTTCTGAAAACCGGCCTGATATACTTCAACCAAAACCGTGACCAGGAAGCTCTTACAACCTTAAAACGTGTCGCCAAAGATTACCCGGGTACTCCCGAATCGAAAGAAGCATTAGGAAGTGTAAAGAGCATCTATGTGGAAATGAACCAAGTGGACGAATATGTCGATTTCACAAAAGAGGTACCACAGGCGGATATTTCGCGTTCGGAACAGGATTCGCTCACCTATATTGCGGCCGAAAACCAATATATGAACGGCAACTGCGATAAGGCTAATGATGGTTTCACAAAGTATATCAACAAGTTCCCTGAAGGATCGTTTATCCTGGAAGCCAATTTTTATAAAGCAGAATGTGACTATCGCGCGCAGCGTTTCGATAACGCTCTGAAGAATTATGAATTTATACTGGCACAGCAGCGTTCGCGTTTCACGGCCAATGCTGCTACACGAACCGCGCAAATCCATCACCAGCGTGGAAATTACGAAACAGCGCTTGAAAGTTATATCCTCCTCGAAGAAACTGCCGATCAGCCAGGTATGATAATGAATGCACTGGCCGGTCAGATGCAATGCAACTACGCGCTGAAACGCTACGGGCTGGCCATACAATCAGCTCAAAAGCTATTAGCCGTTGATAAGCTCACCGATAACCTGGCTACCGAGGCCCATTTCACCATCGCGCGGTCGGCTTACGAACTGACCAATACTGACCTTGCCCGCAGGGAGTTTGAAGAAACCGTGAAACTTTCGAAAAACGAAATGGCTGCCGAAGCAAAATATATGCTGGCTCAACTTGAGTTCGAAAACGAGGAATATGACAAATGCGAAAAATCTGTCTTCGCTTTATCCGAAGGATTCGCTTCCTACGATTATTGGGTTGCCAAAGGTTTTCTGCTTCTTTCGGATGTATATGTTAAAAAAGGAAACACTTTCCAGGCAAAGTCAACTTTGCAGAGCATTATCGACAATTACCAGGGTAATGACCTGGTGACGATTGCCAAAGAGAAACTTGCAGCTATAGCTGAAACGCCATAGTAAAAAGCAGAAGAATGAAACCGGAAAGTTGATTGCAAATTTAATTTTCAAAAGTATATGAAAGTGTCAAAATATAAAATCCTCACAGTAACACTGGTTTGTTCTCTTGTATCTGTTGTATCAACAACAGTGCTTGCCCAGGTTAAACCGGCTAAACCAGCTAAAACCTACAATGAAGAAATTACTGTAGTTGCGCCTTTCGACCCGATTATTCCCGACGCGTTTAAAATCAGCAGCAACCCGGCTATCGACGATTCCATTACAAAAGTTCCTGTAATGAATTATTCCGTCGCGCCACGTATGGCGGAAGTTAAACCTGTGATTGAACCATTGCCCGCGGTTAAACTGGTCGCTGAACCTATCAGTAAGTTATACCGGAATTATATCCGTGCCGGTGCCGGAAATTATTCGGCTTTATATGGTGAGTTGTTTATGAGTTCTCTGCGATCCAAACAATATCTTACATCTGTTCATCTAAAACATCAATCGGCTGCGGGTAAGATAAAGGATTATGGACCTCCGACTAACAGCCGTAACGAAGCTGATGTAACTGCCACAAAATATTTTGATGAGCTTACCTTAACCGGAAAAGCTTACTACTACCGCGACGGGCTTCACCTGTATGGCTACAAACCCGGTGATTTTCCTGATACGGTTATTCAAAAAGATGATGTTAAACAGCGCTATTATACAGCCGGAGCATCAGCTACATTCAGCAGCAACTACAAGGATAAAGATAAACTTAACCATTCTGTCGGACTTTCGTTTTACCATATGGCCGGAATGAATGAAGCCAGAGAAAATAATGTACATCTTACTACTACCTTCGATAAACGCTACGATTTATTTAAAGTTGGCTTCGGCCAGGTACTGGGCGTAACAGCCGGATATAATCACCTGAACCAGGTCGATTCGCTTGGAATAACCAATAGCGGAATTCTTACAATAAATCCATTTATCAAAGCCGACGTGAACGAATATAGCTTTATGGCCGGAATAGATCTGAAAATTGCTACCGGTCCGGTTTCGGTTGTCAGGTTATATCCTGTTGCTGAAGCACGCCTGGAACTTATACCGGATGTGCTGAAGGTATATGCCGGGTTTACCGGTAGCATAGAGCGATCTTCGTTACAAAACATCACAGAACAGAATTTATACATCAGTTCCGTGATTCCATGGAATTACGAATATGAGAAATTCAGGATTTACGGAGGTTTCAAGAGTAATATCAGCCGGATTTTCAATTTTAACGGAAGCATTTCAAGCAGCACTTTCGAAAACAATCCGCTTTTTGTAACTGACAATAACGCTTATCTTCTGAACAGCTTTGCAGTGATTTACGACAATATCAACGCAGTTAAACTCAAAGGCGAACTTGAATTTGTAAAGGCAGAGCACCTGCGCCTGGCCCTTAACGGAACTTACTCGCATTATAAAACTCTTCGTCAGCAATACGCCTGGTACAAACCGGCCTATGAAGTGGAATTCACAGCCAGGTACGACATACAAAGCAAAATCGTAATTACAGCTAAAGCCGTTTTTAATGGTCCGGTATGGGCACTGGCTCCAAAAACCGATTCAATTACGGGCGAAACTATCAAACCTTATATCATGGCTGCTACAGAACTGAAAGGCTGGGCAGATCTTAATCTTGGAGCCGAATACCGCTTTACGAAAGCACTTTCATTCTGGATTAACTTTAATAATCTTACCAATAATAAATATTACCGGTGGAATAATTACCGGTCGTATGGGTTTAACCTGATGGGTGGGGTGAGTTATTCTTTCTGAAAGGGAGAGGAAAAAAGTTAATGGAAAATAGAAAATGGGTAGATGGTTTGTGATGTTTGGATATAATTTAAATGGCATACTCATCTGAATAGTTACCAGAATCTGAATTGGTTTAAAAAGTATATTGAAAACTTAATTAGCTATTATATACCATTTTCCAATACCCATTTTCTATTTTCTATTTTGAATACCCGCTAATCAATCATCACCTCCTCCGTCACCAAAGGTCTTTGCTTAACGACAACCTTAGTTTTCCAGTTGCCTTTTAAATAATACAGGTACGAAAGTGACATGCCAATAAACCAGGCGACTGGGATTGACCACCAGATACCATCCACGCCGAAATAACGTGAAAGTATCCATGCCGCCGGGATACGAATCACCCAAAGGGAGAACAGCGTTATAAACATAGGAATTAGTGTATCGCCGGCACCGCGCATTACACCTCCGATGACAAACATAGCTGAAAAAAAGACATAGAAGGAGCTCACAATAACCAGGTATTCAGCACCTATGGCAATAACAGCAGAATCATCAGTAAAAAGATGCATCAACTGCTGCCGGAAAACAATAACAAGCAAACTGGTCAGCAATGCCAGCGCTCCTGACATCATCAAGGTTGCCTTAAATCCTTGTTTTACCCTTTCCGGCTTATTTGCGCCCAGGTTCTGACCTACAAATGTTGACAGCGCCGCGCCAAAATTCATGGCAGGCATACCCGCAAGTGAGTCTAGCCGCATGGCCACACTGTAAGCAGCAATAACATCGGTACCGAACCCATTTACAATACGGGTTACAGCCAGCATTCCCATCGAAACAAAGGTTTGCTGCAGCCCGGTTGGCAATCCGATCATAAGACTTTTCCTGAAAATAGCCCTGTCGAAGACAAGCCTGAGACTATTTAATTTAACAATTTCATGAGTACGGTTAAGGTAGATTATCCCGGAAAAAAAAGCGCCGGCCTGCGCAATCACTGTCGCCCAGGCAGATCCGGCAACACCCCATTTGAAAACCGCCACAAACAGCCAGACGAGAATTGCATTCATCACTGTTGAAAAGATAAGAAAATAAAGTGGCGTTTTCGAATCGCCCAACCCACGTAACACTGAACTGATTCCATTGAATCCGAAAAAAAACACTGTTCCGGTTAAATATACATTGAAATATGTAATTGCCTGTGGCATAACATCCTCAGGAAGGTTTATCAGCCTGAAAATCGGGCCGCTTAACGTAATGCCGAGGATTGTTACAAGAATGGAAGCAAAAAACAGGAAGATGTACATGGTTTCGATGGAACGCTTTACCATCTTAATATCCCTGGCTCCGAAATACTGGGAAACTATGATTGTTGTTCCCATAGCCACCCCAACCACAAAAGAAATAAGCATGAAAATCAGCGGGAATGAAGCCCCAACTGCAGCAAGGGCTTGTTTGCCAATATAACGGCCTACAATAATACTATCGACAACATTGTATAACTGTTGAAATACATTTCCTATAAGCATCGGAATGGCAAACTTAAAAATAAGGCTTCCGCTGTTGCCCTCGGTCAGGTTCTTCATTCGTTAAAAGTAATAGATTCAAACTTAAATTTAGTATTAATCAGGTGATATTATAACAATTAACCGGATATTTATAAAAAGCAGCTGTTTCATTTCACACCATTCAAAGCTATGATCTCAGCCTACAAATAGTCATTAAAATTCTGAAAATCAGTTCGCTAGATAAACAACAATACATGAAACGGTCACCAAAAAGTTGGCAAACAGCAAAAAGCTAAAGGTTTAAGGAAAATGTCCTATGAAAGCAGATCCGTTCTCATTTGCTCAACCATGAGAAGAATTTTTTTCTCGGCACTGTTAATCAGATCAGGAAGTTGTTCTTTATTATCATTCCCTTTTGCATAATCTTCAATCATCTGGAATGTTTGCTGCAACCCAGCTGCACCGAAGAACGAAAAATGGGGTTTAAGTTTATGCGCTTGTTGCCTCACCGTTTCCATTTCATCTAATTCAAACGCTTTTTTGATGGCGGCTATTGAGCCAGGAGTGTTCTCAACAAACATTTCAACAATTGAGCGGACAAAATCTGGTTCATCAGCTTCAAACATATCCAACGAATAGAGTTTTCCTTTCGAAGAGCCGTTTTCCTGCTTTAGATCGGATGAAGATGCCATTGTACCTGATTCGTTAAATATATACCTGGATAATTTTGCTTTAAGTTCCTGCTTGGTTATTGGTTTTTGCAGATAATCATCAAATCCGGCTGTAGCCACAATTCCCATAATATTTTCATCATTGTGGGCGGTAAGGGCAATGATAATATGTTTTTTTCCACTCTGTTCCTCGCGCTTCCGGAGTATCAACGCAGCTTCCAAACCGGTAATGCCGGGCATTTCAATATCCATTAAAATAATACTGGTTTCCACTCCATCGATTTGGGAAATCAACCTGTCTGCGCTATCCATGCATAAACAGTCATACCCAATTTGCTTTAAATACTTTGAGAACAGAAGACGATCTGAATCAGAGTCTTCGACTAGTATTATCGTACGGTTAACGATCATCCGGCAGCGCTATTATTAAGTAAAACAAAAGTAACAACTATTTCAGTATGAAATACATCAGAGACTAAAAATCTCCATTTTCACGCTGAATTAATGCTTTTGTCGAGAGCAAACCGCAGGCCGCGTCAATATCAAGTCCTCGTGAAGCTCTTATCGTTGTTACAATTCCCTTTTCATTAAGCGCACGTTGAAATTCAATTAATCGATCTTCATTTGTTGGAGGAAGCGGAACATTTGGAACCGGATGAAAATGGATCAGATTTATCCGGCAACGTGTTTTATTCAACAAACGCGCCAGTTCTTTAACATGTTTTTGTGTATCGTTCAATTCGCCAAAAACAATGTATTCGATGGATACCCTGCGGTATTTACCCAGGTCGGCACAATTAATAGTATCAATTACATCTTTAATAGGATACACATGCTGAATGGGCATCAGCTTGCGGCGCTCCTCGTCGAAGGGCGAATGCATGCTAACAGCCAGGTTGCATTTGCTTTCGCGCAGAAATACCTCCATGGCCGGAACAATTCCAATTGTAGAAACCGTAACTTTTCGCGCGCTCAGTTCAAAACCATAAGCGGCTGTTAAAATTTCCTGCGCCTTCATGACCTCTTCTGCATTATCGAAAGGTTCTCCCATTCCCATGAAAACGATGTTCGTTATCAATTCTCTTTCAGGAATACTGCGCAGCTGATTGATGATTTGCCCTGCCGATAATTGATCCTGGAATCCCTGACGACCCGTGGCACAGAATAAACAACCCATCTTACAACCTACCTGTGAAGAAACACAGAGTGTATTTCGCCTGGCATCAGGGATAAATGCAGTTTCTATAAACTTATGGCTGCTGACCGGAAACAGGTATTTTTTTGTTCCATCTTCCGATTGCTGAACTTTCACCGGCTCTACAACGCCCAGCTCATAATGTTCAGCCAGCAATAAGCGGACTTTCTTCGAAATATTCGTCATCTCATCGTACGACTGAATATTCGTTTTATAAAGCCAGTAAGCAATCTGAGCAGCAACAAAAGCCGGAAGCCCAAGCTTGCCGGCAATACGTTTCAGATCGGGAAGAGTTTTACCCAGCAGATGTTCTTTGGGGATAATCGTTTCAGCGAATGACATTTCTTAGAAGTAAATTTCGGCCACTACGTTACTAAACGGGATTCCTTTACTGAGAAGTATTTCCCTGCATTCAACAACCATTTCGGCACTTCCGCAAAGATAGTACTTTTGATCTTCAGGCAGGTTATTCAAAGATTCCAGATATTGAGTTACACGACCATGATACGTGCCTTCACCTTCCTGCTGCGAACAACAGCGAACATACCGCGGCCCAAAATCATTAAGCAGTTCATCACTGAAATAAAAAGCGTCGAGCGTTCGTGATCCATGAATCAGGACTTTATCTGAACCTAAGCCGGAACGAAACATGCTGTAAAACGGTGCAATACCGGTTCCAGCTGCTATCCAGTAAGCAGGTTCATCCGAGCCGGCATATGAGCCAAATGGAACTGTGATCCATAATGTATCATCAGGCCTTAATATTGCAAGGTTTGGCGTGAGTTTTCCACCAGGTTTTATATTATACAGAAGCGAGATATTTTCGTCGTTTTCGCCACTGGCAATACTATAAAGCCGTGCGTCATCATTGGATGAAACAGCTATTCCCAGCACCTGCCCGGCTTTGAAAGCGAAATCACGTTTAAACGAAAGCAGAAATACGTTGGGCGAAATTTCAGTGTTCGAGAGTATGCTAACCGATTTAAATTTAACGTTCGGTTTTGATTCAACAGAGTTCATTACAAAAATTATGTTTAATTATTTATTACAAATATTAAACGAACAGATGGCAAATTGGTTCAATGGACTGGTTTATATTCCAGATATAAAAGTTAATCCTAGGTTGTTAACTCATATTTTACCTTTGAGATAGTTTACTGCGGGAAATCAACCTAATTACCATTAAAATATTTAAAGAGAGCAAGAATAATATTTCGCGGATATTCCTTATATTTGTTAAAATACAAAATCCGGAATTGGCATAACAGAATGCTATAAAAACAATTTCAATAAATGGTGTTATGGAAACAGCACAGATCAACATTCTCCTTGTTGTGGCTGGCCTGGCAATTATTATTTTAATAATGCTATTCCTGTCACAAAAAGACGGAAACAAGAAACTCTCGTTTCTGGCTGGACTAGCCTTCGCATTTATCATTGCCGGTATAATCTTTGGCGGGAACAAGTTGTTAGGTTATGGCTTAATCGGAACCGGAATAATTTTATCAATTGTTGATATTATTATTAAAAGCAGGAAAAACTGAACAGAGTTTATTCTTGCTTTTATATACGTCAATCAGGAATGCACCAATAACCACTGTTTATGATACGTTCAAGGCAAGACCACGAGCCGCCTATGGCAACCAATCAATGGGGGTGGCGTTACCATCATATTGGAATTCCCACTCAGGGACCGATAAATAACGAAACCTATTTGCCTGAATTTAAACTTCATGCCGGTGGATTCGCTACCAGCCCATTTGGGATTGAATGGATGCGGTATGAAGCTGACAGTACAGTTCACGAATTGATTAAAAAAATACCTCATATTGCCTTTGAGGTGGATGATTTAGATTTAGAACTTAGTCGTCATGATTTTAATATTATTACGAAACCGAATTCCCCTGCTGATGGAATAAGAGTTGTGATGATTGAGCACAATGGAGCGCCGATTGAGCTAATTGAATTCAGTATACTTAAAGCGCAGTAAACTATTAAAACATCCATCCTATTATTACAGTATTTTTACTAAATTTGGCACTTAAACCTTACTGTTTCCTACCTTGTATAAACCAAACGCCGCTTTCGCCACTTAGGTGATTTTAAACCTTCTGCTTTTATTGGAGTCAGGTATTAAGCATGTAACCCAGTATCAGCTACTTTAACCTGTACAATCCGCATCAGTTACCTTGTAAACATAACCTATAGTGACTTATTATTACTTGTTTATAAACTTGACCTTCATTATTTCCGGTTACATTACAGGGTTACTTCTATTGTCTTTTCCCATACCTGACATTGATTTTTTAAAAAACTATGCAATTTCATCAAGAATACTGGCGGCTTCCTATATTTTGTTGGCTATCATCAGCACGGCAGTTTTATTTCTTGGTTTAGCGGATTATCAGCCTGAATATTTGAAATTCTCCGGGTTACTAATTTCCTCAACTCAATCACTATTATTCTCATATACTCTGGTAACACTCTTAAATCCGCATCAAAGCGAAAAAAGAAACTCAGTATTTAAAATACACGGGCTTATTATCTTATTGTTTTTGATCGGGTATGTTTTGCTTATCATGGTTCAACATGACCCTGTATTAACTGGGATGTCAGATATTGCATTTAAAATCCTACAACCTTTAACAATTTTACGGATCATTTTTTTCGCTTTTTATCTTTACCAGATCCTGGATTATAGCCGGAGATTCAGCCACGATATAGGAAAATACAACAGTTCCATTGACAATTATTTCTCAGAGACCGGCACAATCAGATTAAACTGGATTAAAGTTGCTTTCTTTTCAGCTTTGTTCATTGGCTTAATGGCTATCATTTTTCAGACTCTGCCGAGCTTACTGTTTGATAATATTTTTACAACGGTTATTGTTATTTTCTATACGGGTTTTGCTATAAATTTCATTAATTACAAAAAGATTTATCACATCATTGAACCTGCGTTGAATACGTATGGGCAAATTGAAATTGATCATACTTTCAAGAAACTGAGTTGGGATTTGTATAAACAAAAAATCCTGGAGAGTAAAATATATTTAAAAGAGGGCATCACGCTTATCGAAATTGCGCAATCGGTAAATGTGGGACGAAGCACCTTGTCAAATTTTATCAATACCGAAGAAAATCAAAACTTTAACAGCTGGATAAACCAGCTTCGCATCACCGAAGCTAAAAGCCTTATGATCAATAATCCCGGAGTTCCTATTTCATACATTGCGATGAAAAGCGGGTACAGCGAACCATCCAATTTCAGCAGGGAATTCAAACAAATCACGGGTGAAACGCCTTTAGCCTGGAGAAAATGATTTTCATCAAAATTGAAGTGCTTGGAGAAGAGGTACGGCTAGAGGCTTTTATGCAGGTATAAAGTTATTAATTTTGTGCAGCGTGGATTTTTTCTTCATTTTTTGTTCTATAATGGTTAATATTGCTTTACTGTACATGAATAGAAAAGAATTAGTTACCTAAATAAGCAATTTATGAATTGGAATAAACGCACTAAACCTCAAATAATTCTTTGGTTGTTCTGCATTATCTGCACATTGAATTCGTGTTCATTTTCAAAGAAAGCGAGTGATAAATTATTGGGTAAAGCATCTGAAAAAAGCTACGATATCATTATAGTTCCGGGAGTTCCGTTAGAAAACGGGAAATGGAGCAACATAATGAAAGCCAGGATATATTGGTCCAAATTTTTATTTGATAAAGGAATAGCTAAAAATATCATGTTTTCGGGATCGGCTGTTTACTCGCCTTATATAGAAGCTGAAATTATGGCCATGTATGCTGAAGCACTCGGAATTCCGAAGGAAAACATTTATACCGAAACAAAAGCCGAGCATAGTACCGAGAATATATTTTTCTCCCACAAGCTTGCCAGGAAACTGAAATTTGCGAGTATCGCCATTGCCTCTGATCCTTTTCAAACCAAGATGTTAAGAAAGTTCACCCGTAAACGAATTGATAGCAACATCGATCTCATACCCATTGTTTTTGATTCTCTCCGAAAAATGCCAATGGGTGGTACGGATCCGGCTATAGATATCCGCAAAGCTTATGTTCAGGGATTTATTCCTCTGCCGGAAAGAGAAAATCTCATGCAACGGTTACGCGGCACCTGGGGTCGCGACCTGTTTTCGGAAACCCTTAAATAAAAGAGGCTTCTATAGTAGAGGACGATAAAAAAAAGACTGAATACTGAAACTATGGTTAAAAATAAATTATAATAATCTTTTTATATTATGAATAATTAATCATTGTTTTTTTTATAAATTTGGCATAGTTATTACCATTTATTTGTCGAAACTTTTCTTATCCTATTAACCTTAAAATTAGAAATTATGAAAAAAAAGACCTTCTTATTTACTTTAGCGCTCCTTCTATTACAATTTTCAGGTTTTTCACAAGACAAATACGAAAAAGACCTTTACCTGAGAAAAGCAGAGAAATACTCAAACATGAAAACAGCAGGCATAGTTATGACCTTTGGTGGAGCAGCACTCACAGTTTTAGGCATTTCTACCATGGCGAATTCGGGATATGATTCCTATGACCCTAATGCATCTTCAGAGTCAGCAAGCAAATGGCTTGCAGGTTATTTTGAAACACTTGGAGGGATTGCACTAACCGGCGGTGGTATTCCTTTATGGATAATCGGATCATCTAAAAGCAAAAAATACATGAGCATGTATCGCAACATATCGCTTAACATTAAGCCGGATGCGAGCCATATGTTGAATTTAACGTACAAATTCTGATATAAATCAATTTAACCCTCACTTAATAATCTACATCATGAAAAAAAGCATAATCTTAATGATCTTCGTTTCTCTTGTTTTTTTGGCTCAAGCTCAAAAGATCAAATTGGTAAGTGGGAACCTCACATTTCTAAAAGGTGAAAAAGCTATTAATCTGCAATACTATTACGACAATGTGAAAGTCGGGGATATGGATGAATCCAACTATATCAAGAAAAAGGTCACCGAATACAATGCAAAAGAGCCGGGAAAAGGCGACAAATGGCTTGAAAACTGGAAAAATGACCGGAAAACACGGTATGAACCCAAATTTGAAGAACTTTTCAATAAGTACCTGGAGGAAGTTAACACCAAAGCTAAAGAAGGCGACGCTACTGCCCAATATACCTTGTTGATTAAAACAAAAATGATCGAACCCGGCTTTAATGTTGGTGTAGTACGCAGATCCGCTAAGATTGATGTAGAAGTGGAAATAAGTGCAGCTGGTAGCCCTGAAAACAAACTTGCTGAACTTACTATTTTCGATGTTCCAGGCGCAGATGCTATGGGTTTTGATTTTGACAGCGGTGAGCGGATTTCAGAGGCCTATGCCAAATTAGGAAAAGCGCTGGCGAAATACATTATTAAAAATACTGTGAAATAATAGTTGAAAATTCAGCCTTTTGACTGTATCAGCCAATTATTTGCTTAGAGCCATAATCCTGAAAAGATTATGGCTATTTTATTTGTAAAATAACCCAATTTTCTTTATTACTGCGATTATCAACAAATCTTAATGGTTTCCGACCAATTCCGCACTGTTGTTTTTTGTGAATTTCGGATATATCAGCAAAAATTATCTTTGGCATTACCCTCAATGAAGCGTGCAGGTATGAAGTTAACTGAGCCAGAAGTTTTCCTGAAGGTTCTTTTACGGCAATCCAGATCAGGATATCGTCGGTATCCAGTTCGTTGGAGGATACTTCCAGAACATAATCAATAATATCGCTGTTCGAATTCAGTATTTCGTAAATTACTGATGGATAGAGCGATGTGCCTTTAAACTTGATCATTTGCTGCTTTCGCCCAAGGATAGGGGAAATCCGGAGTGTCTGACGTCCGCACTCGCATGGCTGGTTGACTAAGGTACAAATATCGCCGGTGCGATACCGGACCAATGGCATGCCTTCGACACCTAAAGTAGTAACAGTGAGTTCACCTTTTTCGCCGAAGGGCAATGGATTTCCTTCATCATCAATCACTTCGGCAATCAGAAGTTCCGGGTGGATATGCCCGCCTTTACCAAACGCGCATTCGGTAAACGCTGTCTGCATTTCGGTTGAGGCATACGTTGAAAACAACTCAATATCCCAGAATTCTTTAATCCGCTTCCCGATGGTATTGAGCTCGAAATTATCAGTCCGTACATTTTCACCAATGCAGATGGCGCGTTTCATGGGTGAATTCCGGTAATCAATGCCATTATCACGGGCATATTCAATCAATTTCAGAATAAATGAAGGAACAACCACCATGGCTGTTGAATTTACCCTGAAAATGGTTTCCCACTGCATGGAAGGCGCTCCCGGACCGGTACGTACGACTCCGGCTTTTAATCGTGCCGCGCCCTGGTAATAAGCCATTCCGGCCATAAACTGTTTATCCAGGGTAAGCGCTAACTGGAAAATGTCGGCTGAGGTAGCACCCGTGCCTGTAAAGGAAAGGTACTCGTTGTAAGCTAACCTGGATAAATCATTGGTTGTAAGGGCTATGGTTACCGGGGCGCCTAATGTTCCGGATGTAGAAGTATATTCCGTTATTTCACTTTTAGGAACACACAGAAAATTCATATTCTGAAGTTGCAGGTCTTCCTTGGTAGTGGTCGGCAGAAATTTCAGGTCTTCAATTGTTTTGATAGTTGAAACATCAATGCCCTTCTCTCCGAAAAGTGATTTATAAAACGGAGATCGCAGGTTAACATAAGCCAGTAATTCCTTCAGTTTTGCATTCTGAAGGTTATAGATTTCAACGGAAGTTAATTTATCGATTGGAAGCATAATAAAGCGGACAAACGTAAATATTTTGTTGCAGGATGATTTAAAATGCAAGTATAAAGATTTCTGTTACACGACTGTATTGGCGTGTCAAGTTAATTTCCACACTTTTATAATTTAGGTTGAGGTTGAGGGGATAGCCACTCAATCTTAACCTAAATCTTAGCCTTTATGTGTTTTTAGCAAAGTGTTTTTTTAGGTTTTGGGTTTCATATTTAGTTGCTATTAATTGTTTTCCCCTGGCAATCGGAATATTTCTTCCTGATACGATCAATTTCCTTTTCTCCCGGTATAACACAGGTCAAAGACTTCTCATACGAAGTTATCGCTTTATCATACTGTTTTTTAGACATATAATAGTCACCGGCCTGCTCATACGCATCGAAATAATCAGGATTAAGACTGATAAACAGTTCAATCCCTTGCGCATTAATGGTATGCGCTGATATTTTCTTTCTAAGATTTAAATATTGCTGATAGCGGGGAAAGGCATTTGCCAGGAAACCATTGTCCGGCTGAATATAAGCTGAATCTATTACAGATCTTTTACCTGGCACCAATGCATTTTTCTCAGCTATTTTATTCAGATCGTAACAAACAAAACCACCCAGCTGGTATGGAGATGTAGACACCCAGAACATTCTTTTTTCAGGATAAAAAATAATGGAATGATGGCCTATAAGCTGGTTTATGGCTTTCTCATTTCCTATTCCTATACTTTTACCTTGATTACCAAGCGTATCGCGAAGTATCTTTACCACATCCTGTACGTTAAATTGCTTTTGCTGACTGAGGCATTCCAGGACACGATTGTATCGGTAGCCTGAAGCGGTTTTCAATTTCTGTTTTCTGGCCTCCTCCGAGAAACCGTTTTGCGCGCTTTGAAAATGATTCGCTGAAATGATATAATTGTTTTCTGTTTCATATACCACCTGCGATCCGGGCCTTTTCTCAATAATCACCGCTTTGTTATCGGCAGCTGAACCAATAAGAAAAAGCTCGGAAACGAAAACATCAGATTTTGAAGCAACTGCAACTGCTTCGTCGATATTTGAAGCATATTGAAGAATTTGCCTTGCTACCAGCGAAACAGGAGTTGCCGCGGAAAGCACAATATCCGAATTGGCGGCATTGATGGTGACGGTAAGGCCTTTTTCATTCATTCCCGAAACGGCTCCCATCATTCCGCCCCAGGTTACAAAAGCATGAAAATATCCTGAATCGGGACGGATAAAGGCTACAATTTTCTCTTTGGCAAATTCGTCGCCCACATAAAAATCGAAATTACGTCCGATAAGTAATTTACCATCCGGCGTTTTTTCATTCCAAACGCCAAATGAAGTACAACCCACCATTCCCAGGTTGCTCAGCATATGTCCCAGGTCATGCGCTCCGTGGTAATTCAGGATTCTTTGATAATTACTGGCAATATTGTTAAACGTATCAGAAGCGGAAAGTGAAATGCCGTAGATTTCAGCTTTTCGTTCTTCGGGAATTGAACGGTAAAGGTTAAGATCAAATACCGCGATTACATATTTCAGGAAATTAAGGTAATAATGTGAAGGAACTATCCGTTTCAACTGATCGACAAAGGCTTTTTCCTGTTTATAAATGAGGCTGCGCGAAAGTTGCCCGGCAATAAGTCCCCGTTCGAATGGTTTACCTTCAACATAAAGCGTATACATGCCGGGCTGTTCCTTCCGGAGCCAGTTGTTGCCAATGCGGGAAGTACTGGAATCTACTTTTTCAATCTTATATTCTTTATAGGAATATTTCTCCGCTTCATGCCTGAAAATGGAGTTGATATACACAAAGAAGCCTATTACTAATACCGCGAGGCAAAGGATTACAATTAGAAGCCATTTTAAAAATTTCTTCATTGTTTCGCAGACTATATTTTAGAATGATATTTTGTAAACTTACTTAACATAACCCTTCGAAGTTAGTGTCGTTTTAAAAGTCGGGTTAGAAATTTTACTTGTACTGTTGTAGTTTCAAATTTGTGAGGAGGTTCATTCGTTTTCATCTAAGATTTTCTTTTTTTCCTTATCGTATTCCTCCTGGGTTAAGATATTCTCGTCAAGTAATTGTTTTAATTCACGCAGTCTGTCAGCTTTAGATTTTGTAATGGGGGTAACTTGCTTAACGCTTTTTTGACTTTTTGTCATCAGTTTGAGATTATCTGCCAATAAAGTAAATTTGTCAAACGCTTCTTTAAAACTGCTATTTAATGCAATTTTTCCGCTTTTAAAACCTAACGCATTAAATTGCTTGCCATATCCCATAATAGTATCTTGATTGAAATATTCACCATCTCTATTATCAAATATTTTAACTAAAAATTTAGTGTTTGCAATATACATACCAGTATAAAAAGTAGCTTCATAGTCCAAAAAATCTATCTTGAGAGTAAAAATGCCCTTTGCTGGATTCTTATCAAAATCATTTTCATCAAGTATGGATATTTTTATATCGGGATAAGTTCTATAAAAGCAGTTTGCAAACTCATTGAATATTTCCGTTTTTGTGCATTTTTCATTTAATTTCTTTTCATATACCCTGCTATCTTTAAAAACAAATGAAACATCCATGCCACTCAAACCATGTTTTACTTCTGTCTTTATCTCAGGACAAAAAACATAACTCTGACAAAGTCCAAATAATGGAATAGCAACAAATAAAGCAAGAAACAACTTTTTCATAATCCTTTTTTTGAAAATGTCCTACTCGTTTGGATTTTCGGTATCTCCCCGTTATTTTGAGTGGTTTCTGGTCTCCACATTTTAGTTTTTGGTTTAAGGCAGCACTAATCAGGTATTTCTGATTTTTTCAAGCAATGAATCAATCCCGAGCAATTCGCCGCAGGTAATAATTGAGCTTACTGATACACCCATAACTCCGTGCAGGTTAAGATTCTGACCTGTAAGCAACAGATTTGGTATTTTGGTACGAGCAGGCACAAACGTTTTAAGCGGTTCGCTGCAGTCGCGCTGAATGCCATAAAGTGAGCCATGGGGTGTTCCTGTGTAATCGCGATAGGTTAATGGTGAAAGTGTGTGATAGGATTCCACGGCAGATCGAAATCCCGGATACTGTTTTTCAATCAGAGCAAATATTTTTGAGGCTTTTTCCTCCTTTAATTCATTATAACCCGGTCCTCTATCATCCGGCTGAAAAACGGTATTCTTAGTATCAGCCCATTGCTCAAACTCCGAATACTTCATATAGCACATTACGGAAGCAGAATGGGCAAATCCATCTTTGCCTTCAGTAACAAATAAGGCATAATTTTCCGGCCATTTTGCCTCGTCGTACTCAGTTCCGTTCCACACATTTTCCGATTTCGAGTAATAGTAGACATTTTTATTTATAAACGGAAAAGCGGAATCCTTAAATACAACGTTCAGAATAAAAACACTAACCGTATTTTCGAGGTGTGTAATACGGTTGACATACGCTTTCCGGAATACATCTGATTGAGTAAGAGCAATTGTAACAGCAGGGTGTAAATCCGAAATAAACTGTTTCCCGCCAAACTCGCGACCATCCTTTGTTATTACTTTGGTGGCAATCCCTTCACTTACAAGAATCCTGTTAACTTCAGCCTTCCTTATAACTTTACCGCCGGTTTCAGCAATAACATCAGCCAGTGCTGTAGCAATCTGCGATCCGCCGCCTTCGCATCTCCAGGCGCTTTCGATATAACTGTTTAAAATCAGGGCGTGAATATAAAATGGTGATTTCTCACCCGAACCGGCGTACAGGCAATTATTACCTGCCAGCACATTCTGCAGCAAAGGATCTTTTACAAATGAATTAATCGTGTCACGGGCATTCATGTCGAGCAAATCCATTTTATCCATAAAATCACCGTTTCGCAGGTTATAGAGTGGAAACCTGTCGCACAATTCCTTTATGCTCCGGCAATAGTTTTCAATTCCTTCGCGCTCATCAGGAAATTCCTTTGCCAGAGTATCAATAAATTTTTCGTACGATTGCGCGTAAACATATTCCGTATCGCTGTCGCCAAATTTAATCACATCAAAGCCTTCCTCATCAAAACGCTTGATCCTGATGCGTTCCATCAACCCCAGGTAGGAAAATATCTTATAAAGAGTCTGTCCTTTTTCAAGTCCGCCAATGTAATGAACGCCGGTATCGAATAAGCCACCATTACGGGAATAACTCTGAAGGCAACCACCAATCAGCGGATTTTTTTCAAGAACGGCAATCTTATACCCGTTTTTACCAAGTATAGCGCCGCACAATAATCCGCCCAATCCGCTACCTATAATTACAACATCGAAGCTATCACCCATTGTTTTTCCTTTTGAATACCATAATTAGATTCGATGTCCATTTAGTCTGATCAATAATCTGAGTCTCAAATCCCAGGCTCTCCCCTAGTTTAGCCATATCGTCGAAAGAGAAGAATTCGAGTTTATTTTCAGTTTTATTAAAATTTAAAATCCTGGTGGAGAAAAATTCAGTCAGGCGTGTGGTGGCATGTTTTTTTGCCATCCGGTTGTCGCCGTCCCTGATAATGATCGTGCCTCCCGGCAATAGTTTTGAAGCATATTCTGTAAAAATTCGGTTTCGTTCCTGCAGATTCAAATAATGCAAAACATCACTGAATATAATGCAATCAGCATTAGGAACCGTAAAATCCTGAAGATTTGAACTTACAAAGTTAAGATTTGCCGGCTTGTCGAATCCGTTTTCAGCTACTTCTATTTTTGATTCATCATAATCGAGCCCGGTAATTTCACGCTTTGGTTCCAGGTAAGCCAGCATATATGACATAAATCCATATCCGCAACCGGCATCAATAATTACTCCTTTCTTAGGAACCAGGTTTTGAAAAACCAGGTAGTTGCCTTCCATTTTTAATTTCACCTTCATATACCATTCGAGCAACGGGCCTTTAAAAAGGAAGTTTTCAATTACACGTTTGCGGAAAAATTCCGGTGTGTGAAATTCTTTATCCAGTAATGCATACTGTTCCTTAAACAGCTGATGGACAGCCTTTGTTTTTTGCTGATAGGTTGAGCCAAAATCCGGGTCATCAAATTTAATACGCTTCAGAACCTTGACTGTCATAGCAGCGTCACGCATCGTAAAACTGCCTTTGGCAATGGATTTGCCGGTATCATGAAGTATAACGGGAATAATGTCGAGTTCAAGTTGCTGAGCCAGGTAAAACGCGCCTTTATGGAAACGGCCTATTTTTCCGTCCTTCGAACGTGTGCCCTCAGGAAAAACAGCAATTGAATACCCCGCGTCGATTTTTGCTTTCAGCAATTCGATTCCCGGATCGGCACCCTCAAAAATCGGATAGTAACCGGCTAAGCGCACCACATATCCAAAAAGCGGCGAATTCCAGACCCATTTATTTGTGAGTAAAAGCATTTTGGGACTCAGCATGCTCATCGAAAGAATATCGATAACCGACTGGTGATTAGCTACAAAAATGCATGGCTTTGAGAAATCCGGCTTTTCTTCATAAATAACTCTCTTTTTGAGATTCCCCATCACATACAACTGAGCCCAGGTTGTTTTGCTTATCATCCAGTTAAACACATTCTGCGCCTTCGGCCTTTTAAACGGATTTATCACCAAAAGGAAAAACCCTGCAACGCTGAGCAGCAAGCATCCTGTAATAAAAAATGTATAGGCAAATACTGTCTGAAGCGCGGTTTTAAAACTTATTGGCGCAAAACCTTTGCTGACAGGCGAACTCACAAACATTCGGAACAGGTACGGCATCAATACCTGCGAAATAACCAAAACCGAAGTAATTCCTATAACCGAAACCAAAGCTATGGATTGCAATGCCGGATGTTTGGCGATAAGCATAACCCCAAAACCGATAAGCGTTGTAAGTCCCGACAACAAAATGCTCATTCGTATTACCGGCATCTGCTTCTTTTTGCTCCGGTATTCGTGCATAAGACCATCCATGGTAAAAATGCAGTAGTCGTCGCCTAAGCCAAAAATAAAAGTGGACAAAATAATATTGACAATATTGAACTGTATATGAAACAATCCCATAAGCCCCAAAATCCAGATCCAGGAAACAACCATGGGAATAAATGCCGTGAGGGCAAGCTCAATTCGTCCATAAGTTAACAAGAGTGCTATAAAAACCAGGAGAGCCGAAAATATGGCAATGAAATTAAAATCATCATTGATGATGGATGCCAACTGGTTTGACATAAATTTATTATCCAGCATCCTGGAAGCCGGCTGTTCAGATACGAGTTTCTCAACCTCTGTCAGCGAAGCCGTCGGAACCTGGAGTACCGAAACAATAGTTGTCATTTCGGGCGTAACTGATACTGTTTCTTTTGCAAAAACTGTTGTTAAAAGGTGAAAATCAGCACTATCTATTTGCTTTGTATGCAGTTCCAGATTAGCGTAAAAGTCATTGAAAGCATTTTCCTTAAACCCCAGCTCTTTCCCTGATTTATCCAGCGATGTTTTTATCTGTTGAATTTTTTCAGGTGTAAAATAGTGTTTCCAACGCTTAAGCCGTTTTTCCTGTTCCTCTTTTGAAGGAAGAAAATCTGCAACGCCTGTATATTTATTAGTAGTTCCGGATTTATTCAGTGAATCAGATAAATTCTTTATTCCCCCGGCCGAAGCAAGTGCCTTGTCGAAAGTGTTGCCAAACGAAATGACATACACGGAATGTTTCAGCCTGTCGGCACCACGCAAAGCCTCTTCTGTCTTTTTTAGTTCGGGCGACATGTAATTAAGATGCATCATGTCGCTGTCGAACTCGATAAACTGGGCAAAGTAAAGCATAACAGGCGTCAGCAGAATAATTGACCAGCGCAGATAAGCGTAGTTTTCGAGCTGAATCTTACCCGCTTTTTCAAGCCATTTGCCTGCAATTTTGCTTTCAGATTGCTGTTTCCCTACAAGATGCGGAAGGAAAATCAGTGAAAAGATCACTGCGCCAATCAGTCCAAACGCGCCCAGCAATCCAAAGTCGTGAAGAATATCAGCTTTTACAAACAGCAGGCAGATAAAACCACCAATAGTGGTTGCACTTCCAATGGTCATCGGCTCAACCATATCGCCAATAACTTTGCGAAGATCTTTTTCGTGAAGCCTGTGCGTTAAAATATGAATGGGGTAATTAACAGCAATACCAAGCAGTACCGATGTTGCACCGATGGCTATCAGTGAAATATCTTTTTCAATAAACGAAATACACGCCAACGCAAAAGCCATCCCGAAAATGATAGGCAGAAAAATCAGGATAGGTGTTCTCTTTTTACGAAATACAGAAGTGATCAGGATGATTAAAGCGATACACATTATTGCAAGTGTAAGAGCGGTATCGCGCTGAATCTGGCGCGCATTACCCACTGAAACAGCAGTAGCTCCCATAAATCCGCTTTCGATATTTTTAAACTGATCCTGCTGTTTCAGCTCTGATGCAAAATCTTCGATTGCTTTGATCAGGACTGCGTTTTTACCGGTTTCGTTAGCCGGATTTGCCGGTTCGATAAACAAGACCAGATTCTTTTTATCCTTTGTAAAAAAGTAACCATTGTTGATTTCGTAACCTGTGGCTTCACCCAGTTTCTGTAACCGCAAGGTCATGGCTCCGGAAATTCCGGCCGGGTCCAATGGCATACTTTGCCTGATCATAATTCCGGTTGGAGAAGACAAAAGCCTGGTGTTACCGGCCAGGTGACTTTGGATATTCGCAGGTTGAAGAATAGAATCAATGTGAGCATAATCCTGTTCTTCAATAAAAAAAGGAAGGTTGCGTAACAAAGCTTTGTAAACTTCCATGAAAGGGAAATCGTCGGGACTGGCAATTACTTTTTTTACCAGCTTAGTATCGAGAGTGTGAAGACGCACCAGCATACTATCGCAATAAGCCATTTTTACCTGGTCAGAACTGGTAACAGTTGATTCATCCGAAATACTGATGACAAGCTTATCAATAAGGCGGGTGTTTTGAATAAGTTTGGTGTATTCACGGGTTTTTGCGTCCATCTGCAGCATTTTGCTGATGTCCTCCTCAAACGAGACTCTTAATCCCAACACGCCTAAAAGAATGAAACTGAAAAGCATGACAAGCCAGAAAACAAGCCGGTGTTTAGCGAAATAGTCGTACGTTTTTAAAATCAAGCCTGTCATAATTATGCTTTAACTCTTCTGAATGTTGATAATACAATAAAAGTCAATGTTCCAAATACAATAGCTGATAAAATTGCCAGACTAATACTTCCAGCAATATATTGCAGGAGAAATGGCTTTATAGTTTCCAGATTTAACGCTGAATTAAACAGCGGGATAGTTGAATTGCTTACCCAGAATTTGCCACAAACCAGACTAAGAAACAAGATAAGTGGAATCATAGGTGGTATGCTGATATTGGCAAACAGGATTACGAGTGGTTTGTTCAGCCTGAATAAAAAGGCAAGTGCAATAGCCGCAACCAACTGAAAACCCCAAATAGGAATGATCCCCATAAATACTCCGAAAGCAACTGACAGAGAACGCTTTAAGACTGTTTCGGAACTGTTAAAAAAAAATCCGGAAATGTTTTTCCCTTTGATATACATCAGTGGCCTGTGCCAGGCTAAAGCCAGGAAGACCAACGCTGTATTGAGTATGCTGATGCGTGTAAAGTCCCGGAACGGTCTGAAATGCGAAACACGTTCTTCTTTAGGAAAATACCGGACCGAAACCGGAACACTTTCAACTTTTATCCCTTTCCACGCGAGCCGAACCAATATTTCAATCTCGAATTCAAACTTCGGCGTGTAAAACTTCATATTTTCAAAAGCCAGAAGCGGGTATAAACGAAATCCTGACTGCGTATCGTTATGATCGATTCCCGTTTCAACCTTAAACCAGAAATTTGAGAATTTTCGCCCGAAGTTACTTTTGCCTGGCACCGAAGCCTGTTCCATATTCCTTTCGCCAATGATTAAGGCTTGACCGGTTTCCTGTAGTTTTTCAGCGAAAGCCGGAATATCAGCCGGATTATGCTGTCCATCTGAATCGATAGTTATGGCGTATTGATAACCTTTGGAAATGGCATACCTGAAACCTGTCAGCAATGCATTTCCTTTTCCTTTATTTTTAGTGTATGAAATTAATTGAATACCAGGATAATGATCAAGTATTAATGAAGTATCATCGGTTGAGCCATCGTTTACAACAATTAAATCGTTGGTGAGCAAACGAATTCCATCAATCACACCGGCAATTGTACCGCCGTTGTTATACGTTGGCAGAAGAACGCATACTTTATATTTATCAAAGATTTTCTTCGTTTCAAGCTCTACTGACATAAGTAACTGCCTTTCATTTTTAAAACCTCTACCTTGTTACTTGTTACTGTGCACTTTACAGACAAAATATTTTCTTCTTTGTTACCCAAACTGATTTCATATTTGAGGATTGTATTCACTGTTGGAATTACAAGACTCATGAATTTAATGTTGTCGCTTTTTACAAGCATAAGCTTTTGATCCAGGTGTTTTGAGAGTAATTCACCGGCAATCTGAAGCGTGCAAACTCCGGGTAAAATCGGGTTGCCGGGAAAATGCCCGTCAAAAACAGGATGATTACGCATAATCATAACGGAAGCATTCAGGATTTCGCCCGAGCCTTCTATACTTATGATTGTGTATAAGTTCCCTTCGAACAACATATTACAAGCTGATTTTATTTAACAGTATCACCATCCGGAAATGCTGATGCTCCAGTTTCATTGAACTGATCATGGAAGTTGCCGGATCGTAAAAATAATGAAATATAGTCTTAACAGACTTTCCATCCTCCATTTTACCTGAAACGATTCTAACATCTGATAGTTCAGAGGAATAAGCAATCTTCTTCTGCCTTCCAAGATTGTAAGTAAAATTCAGCGAAGACTGGCTTGAGTCAATACTAAAATCTTTATTCCGGATCAGTATTCCGCTTAACGCTCCGAAATCCTCGTAAAATGTTTTGAGTATCCTTTTCCTTTTGAGCTTCTTAAACGCGTAAATAGTTTTATATCCCTTGGGGGAAAGCTCCATATCAAGCAATTTTGGTCCCATTTCAGCATTCAACACCAACCGAAGTGTTGAATCGTTTGTTTTCTTAAAAATCACTAAACCGGTCAGCGTATTTTTGCTAAACTCCATGGTAATATTATACATTCCGAGCGAGTCGTTCGTTTTGCAAAGTGCCGGTATGGCAGGCTGGGCGCCAAGCTTTCCCGGAACCAGATAAAAACAAATGATGCAGCTAATTAACAATAAAAACCTCATCGGGAACCGGGGTATTTATTTTTTTATTACTAAAAATCAAAGTTGTACTATCACCTGAGGTTTCTTTCAGGTCGATCCTGTCAACAGTAAAATCGCTTTTGGCTACAAGCAAATCAATTTCTGTAAATAAGGATTTGATCATTTTTTGGTTCGGTTTTAATACCAGGAAATAAACCTTTGCATTTTCCGAAATTTTCACATCAAAGTCTTTCGAATTCAGTATGTTACCGGTAACACAGTCAATTGTTAACTGGCTGATCATTTTGAACATTTTGTTCGAATTGACCGAAACATTTGTCTTTTTCTGGTCATTTTCAATAATGATCTGATCCTCATTCATTACAAAAATATACGGATATGGTTTGGCATATTCCATGCGCAACTTGTTGGTTTTCTTAAAGATAAAAGTTCCATTCGAGCTAAGTTTATTCGTCAGCATGCTTATGCTTTTTTCCTGAACGAAATCGCTTTTTAGCGTGTTCATTGCAGTCGATTTAGCGGCATACAGCTTCTTGAATCCGGCAACATCTTTAACCGGAGTATAATTCTGAGCACTGGCAGCACTGATCAGAACAAAATTAAAACACATAAAAAAAAGTATGCCCGTAAAAAGGATACTTCCTGCACTTCTTGATGATTTCCTATTTTTCATTTAGTTAACGAGATATTGAAATTTTATAAAAACCACGTATTAAACGTCCGCCAAAGATACTATTTTGTAGCCCTTGTTCTGAATAGTTTCAATCAATTCATTCAAAATCCGGCTGGTTATTTCCCTGTTGTCATGCAGCAGGATAATACTGCCGGGCCTGAGCTTGTCGCTTATGCGACGAACCAGTTTTTGAGGATCTTTACTTATCGTGTCAAATGACCGTATATCCCAACCAACCGACTGCATTCCTGAGCCTTTAATTGCCTTTGCAATAGAAGGATTTGTGATGCCGAAGGGCGGACGAAAAAGTTCGGGTTTGCTGCCTGTAATATCAAAGAGTATATTATTCGTGCGATCGATTTCGGCTTCAATAATAGAGGAAGGCTTAAATGCATTTTTCCAATTATGGCTATTGGTATGATTACCAATACGATGCCCTTCAGATGAAATTCTACGGACCAGATCCGGGTATACTTCCGCATGTTGCCCGATACAGAAAAACGAAGCTTTAACATTATTTCGTTTCAGAATATCCAGAATAACCGGAGTAAACTGGTCAGATGGTCCGTCGTCAAAGCTCAGAAATACAACTTTTTCCTTCGTTCTGATTCGGCAAATGCTTTTCAGGAATAGTGAATGTTTAACCGAAAAAATATTAAAGGCAATCCATGAAAACAGTACCACAAGTGTTGTCAATACAGCAAAAACAGTATCAAGAAAAGTTTGAAGCAGTATGAATAAAGCTAAACCGATCAGTACGATATGTATGTTTTTCAGCATCCGGATAAATGAATAAGAGTATGCGGTCTGTCCGGATATGCATGATAAATAAGAACATGTTGAGGTTGTGAAATTGTGTCAAATACAACATCTTGCGTAAGAATTTCACTTGCTAGCCAGGTAGCAAAGGCACAGGAAGTCGGATAATCGCCACAATATTTTTTATACGCGATGGTTGATTTTGTTCCTATACTCTGTTCTGTTAACTTATATGCTTCGTCGCTGTTACCTCCACTTTTTCCCGTCAAAACCAGCGTTTTCTCTCCCAAAGCGAAGTGGTTTGAAAAATAATCACGTATATCAGAATGATTAGCATGCTGAGATAGAATCAGCGTTTCAATTTTAACCGGAGACTTCACGCCCGAAATACTGAAAAACGCGCTTCCTTCACCCTGTCCGTAATATCCATCACTTTCTTTTTGCGCCTTGAATAACCTTGAAGTAAGTTCGTGTTTTAATTCGGTGAGTTCATCAATTCCACCTAATAAAACGCTTTGAATTGAGCCTTCTTCCAACAGAATGATCGTATCAAGCAAAGCATGCTCGAATGAAAGTAAATCCTGGGTAAACGTATTGTTATAGCAATTGCTTTTCAGGTGCATGGCAATCTGGCCGCCCATCGTATTGTGAATGGACTGTATAAAAGCCGTAGGATTCATCATACGGTTATCCGGGTCACACATTTTTACCAGGAAGTTCCCGGTATCATCAAGACAGCCCAAACCGGTGGCAGTAATTACGGCTTGAGGAGTTTGAACATTTGCAATTTCGAGCGTTTTGATTGCTGAAGCCAGGCCCATCCGCATGATCCGGCTCATTCGCCTTAGCTGGCGAGGGTCGATGATCAGTTTATAATCCGGCTCATTACAAGTAAAACGGTCCGCATTTTCTACATGCAGCCCTTGAAGGCTATCGAAAGCAGAAATTGATGAAGTTGCGTTTATATACAGGTCCATGATTACGCTTTTGAAAAAAGTAAAGAGCAACAATTCCCGCCAAAGCCGAATGAATTGGACAGTACATGCTTTATTTCAATTTTGCGGGCTTCGGTTTCAGGGAATAATTCAATTCCCGGCATCGGAATCTCAAAACGGAGATTCGGCAAAGTCGTTTGGTTAATAAGAGCCAAAACCGAATAAACGGCTTCAACACCTCCGCTTGCGCCAAGTGTATGCCCTGTAAAACTCTTAGTGGAACTTAATGCCGGAATTTTTTCGGCAAAAAGTCTCAGTATAGCATTGCCTTCCGACAGATCGTTATTAGGTGTCGCGGTTCCGTGAAGATTTATGTATCCAATGTCGTTTGGAGATAATCCTGCCATTTTGATCGCGCCTTCCATGGCAAGATAAGGTCCGTTGCCTTCATCCGAAAGGGCAGTCTGATGAAAGGAATCACTCGCGTTTGCATATCCGCTTAACTCTGCCAGAACCCGGCTGTTATTTTGCCTGGCAATTTCTTCTGAAACCAGTACCAGGTACCCGGCACCTTCACCCAGGTTTAATCCTTTTCGCCGGGCATCAAAAGGTTTGTTAAGTTCATCATCAAGCAGCAAAAGCGTGTTAAACCCATTTAATGTAAAGGCTGTTATTGCGTCGGTTCCCCCGGCAACAGCAATATCAAGCCTGCCGCTTTTTATCATACGGGCGGCGAATGCAATAGCGTTAGCTGCTGATGAACAAGCTGTATTCAGTGTTGTTACAAAATCGGTAGCCTGGATATTTTCAGCAATCAGATGGCTGATTTTCCCACATTCATGATTGATAATCCGGCTTATGTGACCGGCAGACTTATTCTTACTGTAATCGTAAAAGAAGTTTTCCGTACTGTCCATTCCACCAACCGTGGTGCCGGAAATAAAACCGGTCCGGTATTTTGCGAAATCGAGTCCGGACGATGCGGCAGCTTCCTGCGCGGCAATTACACCAAGCATTGCCGTGCGCGGCCACGATGGTGAAACACCTGATTTCGCAGCAAGCTCATTGTTGGTATACGCTATTTTTGCAACAGGAAAATCGCCCATAAGGGTATCGATGTCGCTTGATGACGCATGAATGCCATGCCGTTTTTCGAGCAAAGCAGACAGGTTCCCGGCACAGTTTTCGCCGGGAGCCGCAATTACACCCATACCAGCAATGAAAACCTTCATCTTAAGCCTGTTTCTCAGTAATATACTCAGCCAGGGTTTTCACCGATTTCATCGCCTTTTTACCTTCCTCGGCATTAGTGATTTTTATACCATACACCTGTTGCAAAAGGACGATAATTTCGAGCGCGTCAATTGAATCAAGGCCTAAGCCATCGCCAAAAAGCGGGGCTTCGCTGTCGATATCTTCAGGTTTGGTGTCCGAAAGATTTAATCGCTCTATAATTTGTTCTTTGAGGTTGAATATCAGTTGTTCCATAGCATTAAAATTACTCAAAAAGTTTATTTATGTTCGTGATATTGAATTCTATTTGATTTTCGCTGTTGTCTTTAGGCATTTCGACTGCAAATAAAGTGCAATTATAGTTTTCGCCAAGTATCTCAACCCATCCTGCCAGGCAAGCCTTTGTAGTATTTTGCGCAAACATCTGGTTTATAATCTCAAAAAACAGGTTTGCTTCAGGTACATCAGAAACCAGGAAAAGATTCTCACCTTTGAACCCGTTTTTTATACATATTTCAGCCAGAACCAGATTAGGAAGCGTATACACAAATAAAGCAGGGCTGGCAATGGATTCCAGTGTTTTCTGAAACCTGAAATCGGTGTCGAGGCTTGAGGATGCATTTGCAAAAACCAGGCTTACTTCATAAGGTTGGTATTGTTTGAAATTCCCAAGCGATTTCAAGAGTATTTCGGCACAGGTATAACCCAGTTTCGACAAACGGTCCATCTTGCCAAAGCGGGGATGTTTCACTTCAAACTCAGCAACAATTTTCTGCAAAAACTCATCCACCGGGATATCAGCTTCAAAAAGACTTTTCCCGTTCAGGAAAAGCTTTCCATTTTTCAGTTGACAGTAGCCGGTTATACGTTTTTCCATTATTTCGCTAATTGTTTTTTTCTGCACACAAGCAAAGTATGGCAAATTCCTATTCCATCGTGCATGGAAACGGTTTCGAGTCCGGCAGCCTTTACAAACCCCGCAAAGACTTCTGAATGGTACATCTGGCTGTTGCCGTTGGCGATGTTGGTAAAATATAGTGAAGTCATCTGCAGCGAAAATGCTGATGCTTTAAACCGCTGCCTGTCCCAGAAAGGCTCAAGAATACAAACCCGGTCGTTGTCGTTCATAGCATTGACACAGCGTTTCAGAATGGATATAATTTGTTCGTCGGAAAAACAATCCAGGAACTGGCTCATCCAGATTACATCAAATCCGGATGGGATTTGCTGGTTCTCGTCCAGAATATCAGCTTCGATAAAACCCATGCGATTTTCATTTCCGTTTTCAATCGCGGCTTGTTTTGCCATATTCAGCTGGCCGGGAAGATCCATGATGGAAACTTTTACATCCGGAGAGTATGACAAGCATTGAAAAGCGAATTTACCCGTGTTACCACCGATATCCAGTATGTTTTTGGGCGATTGTGAAAACACCAGCGGAAGCACTCCATCAAATGCCTGGTCGGAATAATAGTGATCAAATTTAAACCAGCTTTCGCGGGCTTGTTCAGGCAATTCAGCCAAAGCCTGGTAAACGGTCGGCCAATCGCCAAATGTTTTAAGCCCTTCGGGTTTACCGGTGACTATTGATTTTTCGAGATCAAAAAGTCCCTTGTAGCAAATATCATTAACAAAGTCGCTGTTGGCTTCGGTAAGCTTATCGTTGATAAAGAAGCTGGCCGTTTTTGTAAGGAAATACTTATCATTTTTAAAATACAACAATCCGATTGCCAGCCCGGATTCGCAAAGCACACGGGTTCCGTAATGACTGAGTTTACATTCCTGCTCAATTTCATCGGCAGTCATTCCCGCCAGCCTGCGTTTTTCGATGGCTGCCAGAATTCCCAGGTTGCGAAGCGACCGCGATGCCTGAAAAACAACAGGGGCAAAAGCCAGCCATTGCGCTTTTTCCATTGCCTCAAGGGCGGTTGATTTATCTTCGCTATATAAAGTCATGGTTATGATTTTGAAAAACAAACTGCAGCGTTACAGCCTCCAAACCCGGCCATCGTTTTAATGCAGGCGGAAACCGGCTGGTACTGATTTTGAGTGATTATATTTAATTGATCCAGTGTACCGGCATTTTCGAATCCTTTTGATGCTACAATTACATTATTCCTGAGTGAATGGATACAAATAATGCTTTCGATCAGACCGGCAACTCCTAAAGTATGCCCTAAATAGCCTTTTAAACTATGTGTAGGTTTTTTAGAAAGGCCACTTAGTGTAAGTGCTTTTGCTTCCATTTCATCGTTGTACAAAGTTGCTGTTCCATGAGCTGAAACAAAGTCAATATCGCCAGGAAGTAAACCGGACTGATTCATGGCCAGCTCAGCAGCTTTGGCCAATTCCAATCCTGTGCGTGATGGGCCGGAAATATGATTGGCATCGTTGGTAATTGCGCTGCCTTTAATTTCAATCAGATGATTTCTGCCATTCTCTGGAATTATCGTACTAAGCACCATTGCCGCGCCACCTTCTCCAATATTGATCCCTTGCCTGTCGCGGTCAAAAGGCCTGCATGGATCGGGACTCAAAGCAAGCAATGAATTGAACCCTTCGAGGATAAATGGATTTACGGTATCTGCTCCGGCAATTATTACCGTATCATATTGCCCGTTTTCCAGAAATTTCATAGCCGTAATTTGCACAGCCAAACCTGAAATACAGGCGTTGGAAACAACCAGAGGCTTGTTTGGATTGCCGAAGTGCCTGCTTATTTTCGATGCTGAGACAAAAAGACTCAGCTGTTCAGTTTTCACATTTTCGTTTCCAATCAGTTCTATATTTCCCTTGGTGGTAGCAAACATAAACAGAGTTTTTGAAGATTTAGCATCAATGTCACATTCTTCAATCACTTGCTTCAAAGGCAGAAATAATAACTTTTCGAACCTGGTTTCAAAAACAGGCAAAGTCATTTCTTCAAGCATTTTCAGCTGACTTTCAGATAAAAAAGATGCCCAGGTAGAAAATCCGGAGACAGGCAAAGCAATCTGTTTTAATCCGCTTTTACCCTGGAGCAGGCTAGCAAAGTTCTCTCCTGACGAAAAGCCAAGAGGTGTAACCAAAGCATCACCTGTAATCCAGATCCTTTTCATTATTCTATCCCCCATTTCTCTTTCCATTCCGCAAAAAAAGCGGGTATAATCAGCTGAAGTTCAGATTTTGCCCTGTCGAGGAACACTTGCGTGGAATACCCTGTAGCCAGTAAAGCACCAGTTCTGGCATTTGTAATTTTATATTCCATTTCAATCTTTGCGGCTTTGGAATCGCGGTAGGTTATTTCAGCTATTGCCTCGTCGCCATAAGCCAATGGCGCTTTGTACTCACAATGTATATTTACGATCGGGGTAACAAAGCCTTGTGCATACATTTCAAGATATCCCAAACCATATTTCCTGCCAAAAGCTTCGCGGGCATCCTCAAAATATTTAAGATAATGTCCATGCCAAACGATTAAAAGGGAATCGACTTCGCTGAAACGTATATTTATTGCTACTTTCTCCGACAGAATGGGCATAATTTACTTTGATTTTTTAGGAAGATATTTCTTTTCCAGATTTTTCTGTATATCTGACCGGAGTATTTCATAGATACAATTAGCCCAAAAATTTCTCATACCGAACCCTTTGGGCTTACCTGATACTTTTTCAGTTAAAATAATTTTGCCTTCGGGCATTGAAAAGTAAACTAAATGAAAAACCCCGAGATTCTCAGTCTTATCAAGTGATTCGGCTATAAATACCAGGCCAATACCATTTTTATCCTGTAAATTGTATCGTTGTACCATTTGTGTAAGAGCATCAACGTCTAATGACTTAATATCTTTGGCCGAATACACATTAAAATTTGCTACATCCAGTGCCTGATTGCTTTTATTAACTTCAGACAGGAAATAGGTTACGTCTGATTTCGAAAAAGCCTTGTTAATATTGTATTTATCCTTCTCAACCACAAGCAAAGTATTGATTGCCGGGAAATATTTATCTCTCATTTCTTCGGCAGATGCACCTAAAATAACACCTTTGGAGCTTGAAAAATCGACACCAAAAAAAGTTACATCGGACCCGTGTTTTAACACATCAGCCGGAGTTTGAGCGTTTGAACTAAACACTGCAACAAATATAAAACTTATTGCAAAAATTAATTTCAAAGAAGTTTTCATGACTAAAGATTTAAAATTATACGTAATGATTTATTTTATGCTGTTTTCAATTATTCCTCAATAAATATTCTCATTTCACAATCCGCAATTTTTGTGCTTCCGCAAAGGACCTCAGCCTGAACGATGGTTACACTAAAAACCTCATTAACGATCTGAACAGTTGTATTTAATACATCACCAACTTTAGGTTTCGCATAAATATTCAGATTTTTGATTGCAGCAATGTATCCAAGTTTCATTTTTTCATTTTTCTCTTTTGCCCTGTAACCGGCCCCTGCTGCGATGGTCTGAGCTATGTTTTCAATTATTCCTGGTTCAAGCAATTTACCATCAGCCACAAATAGATTATCATTTTTGACCTTGAATTCACAAACAACCCGGGTTTCAGAAATATCGACCATCCTGTCAATCATCACAATCGGCGGGCGCTGCGGAATATATTCCAGGATATCAGTTTGAATTTCGTTCATAAATCTATTTCTCCCAGAAATCATAATAATTAAACCATTGCAAGGGATATTGCTTCACTTTTCTTTCAAGTTCAGCAACGTAACTGCTGCTGATTTCAGCCAGCGCAATATCTCTATTATCTTTATAAACAACAGCTTCCGTAGCAAAAAAATGATAGTGGAAGGCCGGTTCCCTAAACGCGTATACAAAGCTGACAGGAACGCCAAAAGCAACTATCATCCTAAAAATACTGTAAGGGAACAAGGCATTTTCGCCCAGGAAAGGCCGGGAGATTGTGCGCTGTGCCCGGTTCAGCATTCTGTCGGCATGCATGCAAATCAGCTCGTTTTTGTCCAATGCCTCAAGGATCTTGTAAATATGCGACATATCGTCACTGATGGTGATGATTTTTGCTTTTCGTTCCCCGGTAACACTTTGAAGGTAATTTTTGATGCTTTCGTATTCGGCATCGTACATCACAATATTAACGGTTGTATCAAGCCTGTCGAGGTAATGACCCGCAATTTCCCAGTTACCGGCATGCGCGCTCAGTAAAACTCCTCCTTTGCCATTTTTCACCATTTGATGAAGGTTTTCTTCCCCTTCGAAATAAAAGCTGAACCTGTCGCCGAATCCGGCCATAGCTGATATTTTATCAATCAGGCATTGACCGAATATATAATAATTGCGGTAAAGGCTTATAAAGGCTTTCCATTTTCCGAAACCAAGTTTCCTGAAATACTGATAGCTGAAACGTGTAGAACTACGTGGTGTAACCAGAAAATAGAATGCAACAAACCGGAGTAAAACATACGCGGCTCTTAATCCTGCATGTTTTAAAAGAAAGACAAAAATCTGGTACCCAGTCTTCCCACCCTTCGATTTCCCGGTCCAGCTTTTGTCATTCATTATTATAACTAATTATTTGCTGCTTCGTCCTGAGCATTAACTTTCCCCTGTACGTAAGCATAAAAATCCTCGAATGTGGCTAAATTTTGGAAATCACCCTGCTTTACTTTAAATCCGAAATTGCTTTCTATCACTACTACAAGATCTACATAATCCAGGCTGTCAAGCTGTAAAGTATCGCGCAGGTTAGCCTCAGGATTTATTAATTCTCTCTCAATTTCAAATTCTTCAACCAGAAAAGGTATTATTTTCTCTGCAATTTCAATTTGTGTCATGGCTTATTCATTTATTTGTTTTCCCATTTTTTAATAATCAGGGATGAATTAGTACCTCCAAACCCAAAAGAGTTTGATAAAAAGCAGTCTATTTTTGTTTCTTTTGTTTCGGCTAAAATATTCAATTTTGCTGAATCTTCGTCAGGGTTATCAAAGTTAATATTCGGAGCGATAAATCCGTTCTGCATCATAAGCATGGAATACACTATTTCACTGGCTCCTGCCATCCAGCATTCGTGGCCGGTCATTGATTTTGTTGACGATACATACGGGCCAGGCTGACCAAAAACATTGAAAATCGCCTTTGCCTCAGAAGCATCGCCGGCCGGCGTGGATGTTGCGTGGGCGTTGATGTAATCAATTTCTTTAACTCCGATTTCGGATTGTTCAATTGCCATTTCAAGTGCTTTCTGTGGCCCATCGACAGTAGGATTCGAAATATGCGCTCCGTTGGATGAAAAACCGTATCCGATCACTTCACCTAAAATCGTAGCGCCGCGACGTAAAGCATGATCGAGGCTTTCGAGAATGACTGTTGCCGCACCTCCGCTTGGCACAAGTCCGTCACGATCACGGTCGAAAGGTCTGGACGCTTTATGTGGCGCGTCTTCGCGAATAGAAAAAGCTCCAAGTGCGTCAAAATTGCCCATGGAATAAAGATTTATCTCCTGCGCTCCGCCGCAAATTATACAATCCTGGTACCCGTGTTTAATAAACATATACCCGAGCCCGATGGAATGCGAACCGCTCGAACATGCCGCGCTTACGGTAAAGTTGATTCCTTTGAGCCTGAAAATGGTGGATAAATTCATGGTCACCGTTGAGTTCATGGTCTGGAAAACAGATCCTGAACCAACCATTACTGTATCGCCCTTTTCGCGGATAATATCATTGGCTGAAATCACCGCCTGCGCGGAACTATCGTTGCCAAAAAGTATCCCTATGCTGCTCTTGTCAATAAAATCCTGGTCAATGCCCGCGACTTTCAATGCTTCATCCGTCGAAACAAAAGCAAATTCGCCCTGCTCGGGAAGCATAATCCTGGATCGGCGGTCAAGAACACCCTTAAGGTTAGGGCTATCAACAAAACCTGTCAATCCTGAACGGTAACCGTATTTTTTTCGTTCCGCATCCAATATTATCCCCGACTTTCCCTGGTATAACGACTGCGTTGTTTCAGCCAGGTTTTTACCAATGCAGGAATAGATGCCTATGCCGGTAATCACTACCCTGTTTACCATATTTAATCCTTTCTTAATATATTCCTCCGTTAATTGAAATAGTCTGGCCTGTAATGTATGAAGCCTTTTCAGACGCAATAAAAGCAGTTAAGTCAGCAACTTCTTCCGGTGTTCCGAAGCGCTGAACCGGTATCACTGATTTCAGTTCTTTTTCGTTCAAATCCTTGGTCATATCGGTTTTTATAAATCCCGGAGCAATGGCGTTAACCGTTATTCCACGCCTGGCTACTTCCTGGGCGAGAACTTTGGTTGCCCCGATAACGCCCGATTTGGCTGCTGAATAATTCATTTGCCCGGGAAGTCCACGTAATCCTGACAAGGAAACCATATTAATAATCCTCCCATATTTTTGCATCAGCATTTTGTTCAGTATGGTGCGGGTAACATAAAAAAAGCTGTTTAGGTTAGTATCAATTACGCTTTCCCACTGAATGTCAGTCATCCACATCATTAAAACATCATCTTTTATTCCCGCGTTATTCACCAGGATTTCTATGTACGCATCCGGGTTTTGATTTAACCAGCCTACCAGGGAGTTTTCAATCTCCAGTTTATTCGATACATCAAATTTCAACAATGTAGCTTTTCCACCGGTTTCATGAATTTCACTCTTCGTTTTTAATGCTTCCGCATCATTCGACTGATAATTAATGAGAATATGATAACCGAGTGTTGCTAATTTAAGCGCTATAGCTTTACCAATACCTCTTGATCCTCCTGTAACTATTGCGTATTTCATGTGCTATTTATTTAAAACCTTTGATAAAGATAGTGATTCTATTAATTTGATAAAGTATTAAACCCAATTAAACCTTTTCCGTTTTGTTTCAGATAATTCTTCAATGCTTCAAGTTCAAGGCTTGTCGGCCTGTCACTGGTAATTACCGGGAATATTTTTCTCAATTCGTTATACACTTTGAGGTTATAATCCGAAAGTCTGTCTTTAACATTAAGAGCATCTATTGCCTGTAAAACGGCCACAGCCTCTATAGTTATTACCTCAAAAGTATTTTCAATAATCCGAGCGGCAATACATGCTGAATTAAATCCCATACTCACAATGTCCTGGTTATCGTTGTTGCTCGAAATACTGTGAATGTAGGAGGAAGTTGACAAAGTCTGATTCTCCGAAGTAGTAGATGTTGCGGTAAACTGTAGTCCCTGTAAACCAAAATTAAGGCCTAATGTCTGAAGGTTGATAAAAGAAGGCAATTTCCCGTTAAGCCTGTTATTTAAAAGGTAATTCAATTGCCGCTCCGAAAGCATGCTCAGCCGGGTCATTACCAGTTTGAGTTTGTCCATTTCGAGCGAAATGTAATCCCCATGGAAATTTCCTCCATGAAATATATTCTCCGATTCGAAATCAATAATCGGATTATCACTGGTTGAATTCAGTTCATTTTCGATCACGCCGGCAGCGTTGGAAAGCGTATCATATACCGGTCCCAGAATCTGGGGAATGCAACGCAAAGAGTAGTACTCCTGGACTTTTTCCTTAAAGAAATCATTGGATTCTTCCTTATCCCAATGATTATTCCGGGAGCGGATCAGCTTTGATCCTTCGAGTATTTCGCGGGCAAGCCTGGCAATTTCCGATTGGCCTGCATGTTTTTTCACGGCATTAAGCTCAGCGGATAAATGATCGTCGAATGCTTCCATTGCTTCATTTATCATCACTGAAAGTATAAGCATCCATTCCAGCGCGGTGGCGGCATTTACAACATTCAGAGCACCAACTCCTGTCATGGCAGAAGTACCGTTAATCAGGGCCAGTCCTTCGCGCAAAACCAGTTTCGAAGGTTGAAGTCTGGCTTCAGTATAGGCTTCTGATGCAGGCATCTGCTTCCCTTTAAAATAAACCGTCCCCTCACCTATAACAGCCAGGGCAAGATGTGCCAGCTGAACCAGGTCGCCGCTCGCTCCCACTCCTCCATGAATTGGGATACACGGGATTATTTCATTGTTATACATGTTGACCATGTGATTAACAAGATCTCCGCTAACTGAAGAATGACCACGGATCAGCGAATTCAGCCTGCTGACAAAAACAGCTTTGCAGTTACTGTTATCCAGGTAATTCGGGAAGCCCGAAGTATGGCTGCGCACCAGGTTATATTGCAATTCCACCAGTTTATCGTCGCTGATACGAACCTGGGCCATTGGCCCCAGACCCGTATTAATTCCATACAGGTTCAGGTCAGAATATACCGACTTTAAGAACTCAAAGCTTTTTCTGACTTTTTCAGCAGCTTCTTCGGAAATCCCGATTTTTGTGTCGCTTATTGATAAATTATATAGTTCTTTTGAAGTTAAGTTATATCCGTTTAAAAGGAGCATACTATTGAAAATTTTGAACAAAAGTAAACCTTTTTAACACAAGTATAAAGTGTACTTAAAAATAGAATAGCCTATCAGTTAAGTTAATGCCTTATAGTAACATAAATAGTTTATATAATATGATATATAGAACTTCGATAAAAAATCACCGATCCGCATGCTGACCATTTAAAAGAGAGCTATTACGTATTCGCGGATAAAGAAATCAGTTTCAACCCTGAAGAAAACTCATACACTGTCGATGAAAACAATATATCCAATACTTATTCCTTCAGTAATCCTGATTTCAATTTCCGACAGTTCCGTTCGAATCTTGTACTTCGTTGGGAATACCTTCCAGGTTCAACACTTTATCTGGTTTGGTCGCAGGGCAGGACAAGCTCCGCCTCCAATGGCATTTTTTCCTATGGGAATGACATGAAAACGCTGTTTGACATTACGCCTCATAATATATTCCTGCTGAAGTTTTCCTATTGGTTTTCACTCTAAGACAGCGTTATTTTAAAGTGCAATTAGTATAATTATTCCCCCGTAATAGATTAATCTAGCTGGTTGTGCCTGTAGGCCCATTTCCGTACTTTAGTTATGGAATTTCAATAAACCCAAATTACGCATTAGCGTAATCGATAAACCAAATCTAATGTTTGTCAAATCTAATACTTTAACAAACAAAGATTTGCTATCGGGATTAACACAGAAAGGGATAAATATGCACTTTAACCTGGTAAAACATTAGCTAACCTGAATTGTAAATTGAAATATGTTGGATTAGTGGCAAGTGTAAATTAGGGATGTTATGTTTTATTCGATTTTTGTCCAGAATTTGAAATTTGTGAATTAATCAGGTTAATTTCTAAAATTTTATCAGACAGGACATCTTTATTTCAAGACCACCTTACCTGAGTATGTACCATCAACCATTACCATCCGCACTAAAATACAGCCATGTACATTACTTAGCTGAATTGTTTGTGGTGAGGATCCTGTTAACTTACGGTTGAGGATGTTCTGGCCAAGAAGGTTGTATATAGAAAGCTCTCCATCTATTCGAGCCCCCGGGGGCATTTCAAAATATATTACTTCGTCACGGATAAAGACTTTTAGCGAACGGGTGCCTTCCTTTTCGGATTTTCCGCCAGTACCACCGAAATCAAGAAGAAAACGGTTTGGGTCATCACCGGGTTTGGCAGTAAACGAGTATTGCGGGGTTTTCACCAGGTCCTGGCTGTAACCTGTCTCCAGATCCTTCAGAATAATTGTAGTGGCTACACTGAAAGTATTCAACAGTTCTGCCGTTAGGGTATAACTTGCGCTTACACCAGGGGTAAGGCAGAGTGATTCGGTTTGGCGGGAAGTAGCACCCGGGAAATCAATTGAGCACATTTCGTTACCTTTCAGCAGATACAGTCCCGGAGAGTCCGCATACATGCTGAACCATTTTGGGGAACTTCCCGGCTGGGATTTATCTGTAAAATCTACCACCACTTCGTCAGTATATGAATTTGCAGTATTACTTATTTTCAGGCGTAGTATATCGGTTAGTTCATCTTTTGATTTCAGGAAGGCTGGGTTTTGATGAACACGTACACTGTTGTCCATGGAGAGTGTTCCTGGTGAGGCTGCCTGCACGAAGAAAGCCTGGCCCACAGCAATATATTGTGTAACGCCGTTGGTGCCTATGGTTCCCGTTGAATTAAATACCCCATAATTCCCCGTAGTTTCGTTCCAGATCCACATGTCTTTTCCTGTTCCGCTGACAGCCAGGCTGTTCCTGCTCCATCCGGTTGCGGCCTTCCAGTCGATTGCCGAAGGATAAGGATTTCCGGCAAGGTTTGATCCCGGCAATGCTCCGGTTCCTGTGTACGACAGGTCAAAGTCGATCTGTCCGTTGTTGAGCAGACCTTGAAAAGGATTGGTCGGGTTTTCGGCCTCGTAAGCCACCAGGTAGCCTCTTCCGGCCAGGAAATCTTCACCGTTGGCAGTACTCCAGGTAGGTTCAACGGTAGTATTCTTGAAATTGACCCACACATGGGTGGGTTCGTCCCAGCAGTATAAATCGTAATTCGATCCGTCAGGTACAAAGCCTGATCCTGCAATTGTCTGCGATACCGGTGATGAAAGCAGGTGCCATGCATTGCTTGCACCGGTGATATAACGGTTTATCGTTGCTCCTACAAAGTTAGTGTAGTGCATCAGGGATCCTGAGCCCGTTGCATCGGTCGAAATAAGCAGGCTGGAATTTCCCGCGTTGTTGGTAAGGATACCATTTACGGTGAGTTGTTTCCCGGGAGGGATGGCCAGCGTTTCGCCATTGGCGATCAGGAGGTTCTGAACAGTTGCGTTTTGGCTGATCGTGGTGGCTGTGGTTAAAGAATAATTCCAGGAGGGTGTTGCCATATTACTGCTGTTCGAAGTCCAGTTGGCCGGGTTTCCAATCAGGCTTGCCAGGGCATTGGCAGTGCCAGTGGTAATAAGGTTATAATTGCAGTTGTCGGCAACTATATTTAATGCGTTTATATTATTTGTGAGTGTTGCCGGAAGGTAGGATGTATTTGAGGATGCGATTCCTGTTGTAAGCCAGGACGAATTCCCGACATTTACTCCGAACAATAATGTGTGCCCGCTTCCCCAGGTACCCTGGTAGGCAAAAACCTGGTCGCCGCTGGTAGATAATAAGAAACTTCCTGGTGTTCCAGTATTCCAGCCTGTTCCGGCTACTGACATGCCGTAGTACCATGATATCACGCTGCCGGCGGCTATTGTGGAAGGGGCAGTATAGGTAAGGTATCCTTCACCGGTTCTTACTGTATTGGCATCGGTATAGCCATTATCAGTAAAATTGATGATTGTCCCTGCGCTTATCTGTTTAAAAGTTATAAATGAAATCCTGTCAGGATCCGTTGTAATCACTTCGATAATTGCTATATCACCTGTCAGGAGCGTACTCGACCCTGTAGTGGTTGCCAGGTTTGTTGTCTGTATTGTTCCGTCAACTTTATAATTTATATCGGTGCCTGAATTGGTGTAGGAGTATGTTTTAAAATAGTAGTTTGTACTTGCTGTGAGGCCGGTAAAAATGCTGGACTTAACACCATAAATAACATTTTTATTCAGGCCTCCATCGGTAATAGCGGTTCCATCAGCAGGATCTGTTATGGCAGCCAGGCTAACAGTGCTTCCTTTTATAAGGTAGCCATCAGGGAGTACAACGCCGGTGGCATCAGTCCAGTTAAAGTTAATGGCATTGTAGGTTGGAGAGCCGGCTGAGGAAGTGAAAGCTGTAGGATGGTTGGTAGGCTCGGTCTTGACAACTCCGGGTGTCCACACTGCGGTAACATATTCAGGGTGGTCGATATAAGGATTGCGGTTATGCTGTGGGGTGTTGTAATAGATGTTATTGTTTCTGTCAATTTCTTTCTGGCTTACAGGGTCGCTGTTGTTCCAGGCAAGCAGCATATCAATATACCATTGCTTGTAATTCCCACCGGTAGAGTTAATAATGTATTTAGAATCATATTCGGTATATGTAGTAACCCAGGTACTCAGATTGTTCATATACCTGGTAGCTAAATAAAGATAAGCACGGGCGAAATCCCCTTTATATTCGTTTATAGGTTCAAAAATCGTTCCTGTATATCCAGGAAAAGTGCATGGACCCAGTTTGCTTCCATTTAATGAAGTCCATGTCGGGCTTGAAGTTTGTGCTACAATATTATTGCTTTTCTTCAAGTTTACAAATTGGTCGGCCGGGAATAAATGATGCAGGTCTGAGTATTGCGGATTTGCAGCATTATCTAAGCCTCCCCACCACGAATTGGGCATGCAGTGCTCTCTTGAGTAGCAATCTCCTTCGGTAGAGGCAGTGCCGCATTGATTTGTATAAATTGTGAAAGTATAAGGGGGTGTTCCACCAGGGTTGTCGGAATACATATCCCAAACTATAGAGTTGTTTGGAACGGGCCTTACATCTGTATAGGTATAAGCATCCCAAACATCGAAGGAGGAACTGGTGTATGTAATTTTCACATGACCATTAATGGTAATATCGCGCAAAGCAGCCCGTAAGATGTCACCGGTTTTCCCAATGGCCGGATCGTAATAACCGGCAGGGGCTTGTGCGTGGGCAGCGGGGATAAGCAACCAGAGAAACAGGAATAGAGTGCTACGGGCCTTCATAGCTGACAAGTCTTAATTAGAAACTGGATTATTCGCCGCTGATGATTTTGGGAATAACGGAGACCAAATGTAATAAAATATTGATATGAATTAAAGAGAACCGGAGAAAAATGCAGAGTGCCTTTCGTTTCGAAAGCAATTTGAGCCGTTCAGGGTGACGAAAAGAGGAGGATGGAAGCGGCTCAGTTAACAAAACAATGATAAACCCAGGTCGGCCGTTGTAGTTGATTTTTAACTTAAACACACGGATGATATATAGGGGTATCAGTAAATTCATGGATTAAATCATATTATTACATACCGATTTTTCTTCTGTATTCGCTTTAATTATAGGAATGCAGGTATCTTTTACTTGTTATTATTAAAAATTGCTGATTAAACCCAAATTCAGCATTAGAAAAAGCTGAATTGATAAAGTAAATCTAATCAATGTTTTTAAAACATTGAAAGATTTTCAAAATCGGGGTTAACCCAAAAACGCAAATAGTCCGACTTCGTCTCCTATTGCGTAATTTGGGTTAAATATCTCTTATCAGGATGTTTGTCTTGCAGGAAAAAACACAAAAAACAGTATCAACACTTCGTTACAGAACCTTTGCAATAGGTGCTTATTTTGAGAAAGTAAATGGCAGACTTGTTCTTAAAATCGCACTCAATAAAAAACGACGAGCGTGGTTCCCCGGTTTGTGGAACTCATCAAAAGAATATTCCTTCCCTTTTCAATTGGCTAATTCTAAATCTGGGTTTAACAGTAAAGTTCATATCCCTATGAAAATACGCAACCGTATCGAAAACCCGGAGAATAAAACATACTGAATAGCCCCGGGTATCAGATGCTAAAATGTAAGTTTCCTGGCAAAAAGTTTACGCAACAATTCCCTCTCCTTGCCATTTCCTTACGTTACTCCAGGCGCTTGCATTAAATGCACATAAAGTGTCAGCATGTTTAACAATAAACTTGTGGGAGGATCACTTACTATGACATTATTTATTATTGATAAATCATAATTAAAGTTTATATTTACATTCATTCAATTTAATTTATACCAACATGAACCTATCAGATAACAGTATTTATTTGCGGTATCCCGAAGCTCAATTACAGTACATTGTGCGAGAACCTGCACTTGAAACGGCTTATCCGCCCGTTCTGTTTTTACTGCATGGAACAGGAAGCAATGAGCTGGACCTGTTTTCGTTAGCTGAAAATCTGCCGGCCCGATTCCTGGTAATTTCTGTAAGAGCGCCCTTCACTCTTGGCCCGGACAGCTATTCGTGGTACCATGTGGATTTTACATCCGGAACACCAGTGATCAATAGAAAGCAGGCAGACAAAAGCAGAAATGTTTTGCTTCAGTTTATCACCCAGCTGCAGCAGCATTATCAGTTCGACAGTAAACAAATTTACCTCTGTGGTTTCAGCCAGGGAGCTATAATGGCGTATAGCCTGGGGCTTACAAGGCCAGATTTTATCAAAGGTATTGCTGTAATGAGTGGCCGGCTGCTGGAAGAAACAAAATCATTTGTTGCTTCTGCAGAAAAACTGAAACCACTGGATATTTTTATTTCTCATGGAACCGAAGATGCTGTTTTACCCATTCATTACGCCCGCGAAGGTCTTGAATATTTGAAAACACGAAATATCAATCCAACCTACAACGAATATCCCGAAGGACATGGAATAAGTAACGAAATGCTTGATGACCTGTTGGAGTGGTTGAGTTAATGCTGGTATAGCTAATACAGTCGGGAAATTTATTGTTGCTCAACTGTCAGCCAGCACAAATGTATGTAAAGATTTCAAATGTTTCAACGAACACGCAACCCCGTATTTGCTATTGCGTTTATTGAACTAAATCGCTGCGGGATAGCTTTTAACAAACACCTTTGCTAGTCCGTTTTGAGGTTCCGTTTTATCAGATTTTTCTTCACCAATAATCGTATATTTGCCTGCCAATATTTTCCATTGTTTGTAT
>CAIRMR010000003.1 GCA_903879715.1 uncultured Bacteroidales bacterium | reverse complement strand
TTTTTTTTTTGTCGGGGTGCGAATCAAAGTCGCACCGGGACTAAAAAAAACCGGAAGTTTATTTCCGGTCTCTTCTGATCATTTAAATTTTCGACTATCTCTGAATGGTTTCTTCCCTTCCAGGACCGCTGGAAAGTATATTAACTGAAAGCCCAACAGTTTCCTCAATAAAGCCGGTGTATTCCTTTAGCTTTTCCGGTAAGAGGTCGTAATCACTTACACCTTCAAGGGAATGATTCCACCCGGGTAAAGTCTTGTAAATTGGCTTAACAGGATTACTTAATGTTTCGTAAGTCAGATCCTGGGTAGTCTCCCCGTTAACTTCATAGCCGGTACAGATATTAATTGTTTCAAATTCGTTCATAACATCAGCTTTCATCATTACCAGGTCGGTAACACCATTGAGCATGATGGCATAGCGCAATGCAGGCAGATCGAGCCAGCCGCAACGGCGTGGACGACCGGTTGTTGATCCAAACTCTTTCCCGTGATCACGAAGGCTTTCACCGGTGGCATCTTCCAACTCTGTTGGAAAAGGGCCACTTCCTACACGTGTGCAATATGCTTTAAAAACGCCATAAACCTTGCCAACCGCTGATGGCGGAATGCCCAAACCTGAGCAGACTCCTGCAGTAATGGTATTGGATGATGTAACATACGGATACGATCCAAAATCCACATCCAGCATACTACCTTGTGCACCTTCGGCAAGAATGCTCTTACCTTCAGCCAGCGCTTTATTGATATACAGTTCGCTGTCAATTAAAGGAAATGTGCGAAGCTCCTCGACAGCATCAAACCAGTTCTTCTCGTATTCATCAAAAGGCATCTTATCAATCAGCGCCACTGTGTGATCAAAATTATAGGATGCCAGGATATTGAAGTGACGTTGCTTCAGTTTATTGTATTTCTCGGTAAAGTCAGCAGCCAGAATATCCCCGAAGCGCAGTCCATAACGAGCAGTTTTATCCGTATAGCAGGGTCCGATACCTTTTAAAGTGGAACCAATTTTTCCTGCACCCATCGCTTGCTCGTAAGCGGCATCCAACATACGGTGAGTTGGAAGGATAAGGTGAGCGCGTTTCGAAATCCGAAGGTTAACGCGGGGATTAACTCCTTTGGCAACAAGCTTAGCCAGTTCCTGAGATAAGATATATGGATCGGCTATAACACCATTACCAATGATATTGATTTTTTCAGGATGAAAAATCCCAGAGGGAATTGTATGCAGCACATGTTTGTCACCTTCAATCTGCAAAGTATGTCCGGCATTTGGTCCACCCTGAAAGCGAGCTATTATATCATATTGCGGAGTAAGAACATCCACAATCTTACCTTTTCCTTCGTCGCCCCATTGCAGGCCTAATAATACATCTACTTTCATGCGCTATTATTTATTCTTTACGGGTCGCATGGAATACGCCAGATTGATCATAATATCATTTCTTGTTGGAGTTTTATTCCAATCATGGCTATTTCATCCTTACACAAATTAAACAACCCTGTTGAGGTTGCTGTTGATATAGATGCCAAAGATAAAACTAATTGTTGAAGGTGCCCTAAAAAAGAGTTAACAACCGGAGAGAAGAATGTTAATTAACAGCTTCAACTTTAATCCGGGTGCCGTATAGGGTAAGAGCGTGATGGGTGACTTTTATGCCCAGCGCTTTTTCGGCAGAAACAATAATTTCCTGAATGCGCGGATCACAAAACTCCAGGACTTCCCCATTTTCAACATCAATAAAATGATCGTGTTGCTTAAATTTGAATGATTTCTCAAACTGAGCACAGTTGTTGCCAAACTGATGTTTTGTAACCAAATGGCAATTCAGCAGCAACTCAATTGTATTGTATAAAGTCGCACGACTCACCCTGTACTTATTATTCTTCATCTGAATATAAAGAGATTCAATATCAAAGTGACCTTCGGTAGAATAAATTTCCTTAAGTATCGTGAACCTTTCGGGCGTCTTGCGATGTCCAAGCTTCTCAAGATAGTCAGTAAATAACTTCTTGACTGTTTCGTAATTAAGTTTCTTTGAATCAGAGATCATACCATTGAATTTGGTGTAAAAATACAAAATTTATAATTGCTATTTAGAATAAATAAAAATAGGTAAAAATTCATAGTTACAAAATGAAACTTAAGCCGAAAAATCCGGCAAATAAAGGAATTCGCTTCAATAAAAAACTTAAAACCATGAAGAAAATAATTTAGGTCTTTACAAATTTCAGCATCCGGGTTGCCGTTGAAATGCCTTCGATTTGCTTTATCTGTTCTATGGTCCGGTTAATATCAACCGTATCATGTATAAAAAGGCTGAGATAAGCTTCGAACAACTCGCCCGAAGTATCAATATGAAAGGACCTGATATTGTAATGCATTTCATCGCTGATCACTCTTATAATATCAGAAATCATGCTTTTACGATCGAAACCGCTTATTTTAACACCTCCAAGAAACGTATTCATATGCCTGTTACCCCAGCTGGCATGAATGATCCTGTTAGCGCGACGAGCCATTAGTTCTATTGCTTCCGGACAATTCGTACGGTGTACTATCCATTTTGTACCATCGGGCGTATAGGCAATAATTTCATCACCGGGCAACGGATGGCAACAAGTAGCAATCCCAAAATCCAGTTCTTCCAGATCGTACGTAACGCCTTGTTTGGATTTCAGTTTTGCCGGCAAAGCGGGAGACTCATTCCGGGACTTCCTACTGTAAGTGCCGGTTTGGGTGAGTATTTCATTTTGTTCCAAATGGATAAACTTTTCCACTTCTTCGACAGGAATTTTATTCTGAAACACATTATAAAATAAATCTGCCGGGCTGGCAAAGCCCATGTATTCGCTGAAGCGGGTGATACTGCTTTTAGTCAGGATGAAATCATGCTTTCCGAAAATTTCTTCCAGTTGAAGCCTTCCTTCGGTGGCCTGCTCTTTTCGCTGTTCTTTCAAGGCTTCCTTTATACTATACCTGGCGCGTGGCGTTATGGCATAATCGAGCCATTCTTCCTTTGGAATACTCTTTTTTGAAGCGATAATTTCAACCTGATCTCCACTCCGAAGCCTGTGATCTAAAGGAACAAGATTTCTGTTAACTTTAACACCTATGCAGTGATTACCAAGCTCCGTATGAACCAGGTACGCAAAATCGAGCACAGTACTGCCAGATGGCAAGGATTTAAGGTGACCTTTTGGGGTCCAGACGAAAACTTCATCGCTGAAAAGGGTTAGCTTGATATCGTCCAGAAAATTCAGTGTGTTTGCATCAGGTGATTTCAGAATTTTACGCAACTCAGCCAGCCAGTCATCCAGTCCTGATTCCTGGGCTTTGTCTTTATCAATTTGTTGTTTGTATTTCCAGTGTGCCGCATAACCTCTTTCTGCAATTTCATGCATACGACGGGTACGTATCTGCACCTCGACCCATTGCCCGGCAGGACTCATAACGGTGGTATGCAGCGATTCATAACCATTGGCCTTAGGAGTCGAAATCCAATCACGAAGGCGGTTCTGTTTCGGGTTATAATTATCCGTAATCAGCGTGTATACACGCCAGCAGTCGATTTTCTCCTGTTCAAGAGGTGATTCAATAATAATACGGACAGCAAACAAGTCATATACTTCCTCGAAAGGAATTTCCTTGACCTGCATCTTTTTATAAATAGAATAAACAGATTTAGCCCTAGTATCGATTTCAAACTCGATGCCTTGCGAGGCCATGGCTTTTTTGATCGGGAATATAAATTTTTGAATAAAGCTTTTACGTTCAATCTCTGTTTCCTGAAGTTTCGTCGAGATTGTGCGATAAATCTCAGGCTCATTGTATTTCAATGCAAGATCCTCAAGTTCGCTCTTGATCACATACAATCCAAGCCGGTGAGCAAGCGGAGAATAGAGATAAAGTGTTTCGGCCGCAATATTCTGTTGTTTTGAAGCTGGCATTGAATCGAGCGTACGCATATTGTGCAAACGGTCAGCCAGTTTAATCAGAATTACCCTTACATCATCACTCAGGGTTAAAAGCATTTTTTTGATACTTTCGACCTGTGCCGTGGATTCAAGTCTTTCATAGCCATCTTTGATTTTGGTAAGGCCATCCACTATATAAGCAACTTTATCACCAAATTTCTGCCTGATCATTTCTATGGTATAATCAGGATTATCTTCAACTACATCATGAAGCAGAGCGCTGATAATGGCTGTTTCGCCTAGGCCTATTTCACCGGCAACTATTCGTGCAACTTCGAGAGGATGATAAATATAAGGCTCTCCTGTTCGCCGGCGCATGGTAAAGTGCGCCTGCGATGCCATAATAAAGGCTTTACGAACCTGGTTATTCTTCTGAACACCTTTGTTCGCATTCCACGCCCTCATTAGTGCACGGTAACGTTTTACAATTTCTTTTTTCTCCTTCTGCAGATCAATATTATACATACACCTGAATCCTTCCTGCTTTAATTCCTCAAAATTACTAAATTAATCGGATCAAAACAGGCTCTTTTCAACGAGCGTTTACCAAACTATCCTAAAAGTTAAAAACTTAACAATTAAAGTCCTCCATATAAAAGCTTAATTTGTACTTTTGATGAATATCTCATACCCGTCTCAAATGCAATTGGGTTGAATTCAATAGATTATTGATCAATATGAAAAAATATCTCATCCTGATTGTTTTAATCGTTTGGTTTACTGGTCCTCTAATGGCTACACACCAACGTGCAGGAGAAATTACATTCAGGTATGTATCCGGACTCACCTACGAAATTACGATAGTTACTTATTCCTATGCACCAAGCCCTGCCGACAGGTATGAACTAGAAATCAAATGGGGAGATAATACAAGTTCAATTCTGCCTCGTGCTAATGGGCCTATAGGACAGCTGGGACACATCGGGGAGATAGTTGGCCCGGATATAAAGAAAAATCTATATACCGGAGTTCACACTTTTACCGGAGCATCCATTTACAAAATTACTGTTGAAGACCCTAACCGGAATTATGGTGTACAAAATATTCCAAATTCGGTAGAAGTTCCATTATTTATTGAGACTGAACTGATTATAGCTCCTGGAGTCGGGATAAATTCATCACCGCAATTGCTGCTTCCTCCTATTGACCAGGGATGTGTAGACCAACAATTTATTCATAATCCCGGAGCATATGATCCGGATGGTGATAGCCTATCATTCCATCTTGTTGCCTGCCGTGGAGCCGGTGGTGAAAATATACCAGGATATCAGTATCCAAACAAGGTTGGCACAAATACCACAGGTTCCTTTTCAATGAATGACACAACTGGTGAGATCCTATGGCAAAATCCTAAAATGCAGGGAGAATATAATATCTCTTTCCTGATTGAAGAGTGGCGTCACAAAAAAAAGATAGGATATGTGACCCGTGATATGCAGATCACAATAGTGACCTGTGACAATCAAGCTCCTGTTATATCTCCTATGAATGATACCTGTGTAGAAGCAGGGACTACATTGCGATTCAACGTATTGGCTACAGATGCCGACAATAATGCCATCAAACTAACAGCAGTTGGCGCACCTTTGCTGATTACCAACCCGGCAGTTTTCACTTCACTTTTTGACTCGGTTGGACGTAATACAGGTATTTTCAGTTGGGTGACAACTTGTACTCATGTAAGAAAAAATCCATACCAGGTTTATTTTAAAGCTACTGATAACGATACACCTGTAAACCTTTTCGATCTGAAAAGCATTAATATTACAGTGGTTGGCCCGGCCCCCAGAAACCTGGCAGCCGTGCCCCTGGGCAATAGTATTCAACTAAAATGGAATAAGAACCGTTGCTCCAATGTAAGCGGGTACAAAATCTACAGGCGAAATGGCTTTTATGGTTACGTGCCCGGACATTGCGAAACAGGAGTTCCGTTATATACCAGTTATCAATTGATAGCTACCATGAAGACTACTGACACTCTGTTCGTTGATAGTGAACTGGCACGCGGAATTGATTATTGTTATATGGTTGTGGCCACATATCCCGACGGGGCTGAAAGCTATGCTTCAAATGAAGCATGCACACAACTAAAAAAAGATGTTCCTGTTATTACAAATATCAGCGTTCAGAAAACCGGAACTAATGACGGCCGAATCTATCTCGCATGGTCCAAACCAACTGAAATAGATCCGGTTCAAACTCCCGGCCCATACAAATACCTCATTTACAGATCGGATGATCTGAGTGGAACGACTTTTCACCTTTTAGATTCCCTGACATCTCTCATAGATACCACTTTCATTGATGATAATATAAACACATTAGATCATGGTTTAAACTACAGGGTAGATTTATACAATGATACTCCCGGAAACCGTTTCCTGGTAGGCCCAACGCAAAAGGCATCTTCGGTTTTTATTACTCTTGCGCCCGGAGATAAAAAAGTCAGGATCACTATTAACACTTTAGTACCCTGGACTAATGAGCAGTTTGTGATTTACCGAAAAAATGAAAGCACCCTGCTATTCGATTCAATTGGTGCATCAATTTCCCCCACTTTTATAGATTATAATTGCATAAACGGTAAATCCTATTGCTACAGGGTAAAAGCAGTCGGAACCTATGGTACCGCTGGAATTACGGATCCGCTCATTAACTTTTCACAGGAAACCTGTGCCGTTCCAATTGACAACGAAGAACCTTGTGCTCCTGTTCTTTCTGTTGTTCCGGACTGCGATAGTTTCCAAAATGGGCTTTCCTGGGAAAACATCAATCCGGATTGTTCAGCTGATATTGCGAAATACATTATCTATTACCAACCTCCACAAGCAGAAAAATTTGTGCCACTGGATTCAACGCAGGCATTAACATATACTCATGCAAATCTCAATTCAATTGCAGGTTGTTATATAGTCAGCGCGGTAGATTTCGTTGGCAACCGGAGCATTATGAGTGATACCATCTGCATAGATAATGATGCCTGTGGAACGTATCATTTACCTAATGTATTCACGCCTAACGGCGATGAAAGAAATGATTTATTCATTCCTTTCCCCTATTCGGGTGTTGAAAAAATAGACCTGCAAATTGTTAACCGATGGGGAAACCTGATTTTCAGCACCCAGGACCCGGCAATTAAATGGGAAGGTAAAATTCAAAGCACCAATCAACCGGTAAGTGATGGAGTATATTATTATGTCTGCGATGTGTATGAATTAACTTTGCATGGTACAGTGAAGCGCACTCTGAAAGGAAGTATCACGGTGATAAGGTAATAAAAACAAATCGCTGATATTCTGTTTATGCATTAATCCGTAAAACACTTTAAACCTTCACTTCTTCTTAAAAAAAGAGCCGCCCTAAAGCAGCTCTTTTTTCATTTACGAAAGATTACTGCATTAAACAGTAGCCATATGAGCAATCATATCAAGCATTTTGCTTGAATAACCCCATTCGTTATCGTACCACGAAACAAGTTTTACAAAGGTCGGATTCAGCATGATACTGGCTTCAGCATCGAAAATGGAAGTGCGTGCATCACCAATGAAATCGCTGGAAACAACCGCTTCTTCGGTATAACCAAGTACACCTTTAAGTTCGCCTTCAGAAGCAGCTTTCAGAGCAGCTTTAATTTCTTCCATGGTGGTAGCTTTCTCGAGGCGACAGGTTAAATCAACAACCGATACATCAAGAGTAGGAACGCGGAACGACATACCGGTTAATTTGCCTTTCATAGCAGGGATAACTTTAGCTGTAGCTTTTGCTGCTCCGGTTGATGATGGGATAATGTTGCCGGCAGCAGCACGTCCGCCACGCCAGTCTTTAGCCGAAGGACCGTCAACTGTTTTCTGTGTAGCTGTGGTTGCATGAACGGTTGTCATCAAACCTTCAACAATACCGAAATTATCATTAATAACTTTTACAAGCGGTGCAAGGCAATTGGTAGTACATGAAGCATTGCTTACAAATTTCTGGCCTGCATATTCTTTGTGGTTAACACCATAAACAAACATAGGTGTTTCATCCTTTGAAGGACCCGACATGATAACGCGTTTTGCGCCGCCATCAAGGTGAGCCTGGCATGTGTCCATAGTCAGGAACAAACCGGTACATTCAGCAACGTAATCAGCACCAACATCCGACCATTTGATTTCGGCAGGGTTTTTACATGCGGTAACGCGGATAGTTTGTCCGTTAACAACCAGGTGGCCGTCTTTTACCTCAACAGTACCTTTGAACTGTCCGTGAACAGTGTCATACTTCAGCATATAAGCCATGTAGTTAGCGTCGATCAGATCGTTGATAGCTACAACATCGATATCGTCGCGAAGAATTGATGCGCGGAAAACAAGGCGGCCGATGCGACCAAAACCATTGATACCTACTTTAATTTTTGTCATAATATATTGATTTTTAAAGATGTGTTCTTTTTTTCAAATCCGATGCAAAAGTAATGATAATAGTTAAATGATTTATACAAGAAACACGGAAAGATTTTGAGTGGACGGGAAGAATTGGATGTTGTGGGTGAGGTGAGTTGTCATTAAATTATTGAAGGGAGAGATTTTTAGAATTTTAGATGGTAAAGTCGTCATTCGATGGTCATTCAGTTGTCGAAGATTGAGTTTTTTAGAGCCATCTAAGAATTTGTTGTCATTCGATGGTCCTTTAAGGGCAATTTAATAATAGTCTGGCTTTGGGATTTGGAGTTTGTAATTTGAGACTTGGGATTTAAATTTTGCACTTCGACTCCGCTCAGTGCCCGTGAATCCTTGAACTTTTGAACCTTTGAACCTTTGAACTTTTGCTTTAAAACTTATCTAAATCGTTGTTCAACATATGTTAAAAAATTGTTCCGTTTTTTATACCTTTGCGGCAATGGAACACATCAGGAACTTTTGTATAATTGCACATATCGACCACGGCAAAAGCACGTTGGCCGACCGGCTGCTCGAAACCACCGGAACCCTTACCGAACGCCAGCTTCAGAACCAGGTGCTCGACGATATGGATATTGAACGCGAACGCGGCATCACAATAAAAAGCCATGCCATCCGGATGGATTATTTATACAATGGCATTCAATACGAGTTAAACCTTATTGATACGCCTGGACATGTCGATTTTTCGTACGAAGTCTCGCGTGCCATTGCGGCCTGTGAAGGAGCGCTGTTGATCGTTGATGCAACCCAAGGCATACAGGCTCAGACCATTTCCAACCTGTACCTTGCACTGGAACATGACCTGGAAATTATCCCGGTTATGAATAAAATGGATATGGATTCGGCAATGCCCGAAGAAGTGGAAGACCAGATTATTGAGCTTATCGGTTGTAAACCTACAGATATTATCCGCGCCAGTGCCCGCACCGGAATGGGAATCCAGGAAATAATGGATGCTATCATCAGCCGTGTTCCGGCACCAAAAGGCGATCCTGAAGCGCCACTTCAGGCTCTGATTTTTGATTCCTTCTTTAATCCGTTCAGGGGAATTGTAGCTTATTTCCGGATTTTTAACGGTAAAATACGTAAAGGTGACCAGGTCAAATTTGTTAATACCGGCAAAGAATATAAAGCAGAAGAAATCGGCCTGCTTAAATTAGATCAAAAACCAATGGATATGCTTACTACAGGCGACGTTGGTTACATTATTTCCGGTATTAAAACCGCCAAAGAAATAAAGGTTGGTGATACGATCACACATGTGGATCGCCCTTGTGTCACCGCCGTTGAAGGATTTGCCAATGTAAAACCTATGGTTTTTGCAGGGTTATATCCAATTGATCCCGATGATTATGAAGAGTTGAGAATTGCCATTGAAAAACTACAGCTGAATGATGCTTCACTTAGTTTTGAACCCGAATCATCCTTAGCTCTTGGCTTTGGTTTCCGTTGCGGCTTTCTTGGCCTTTTACATATGGAAATTGTACAGGAACGCCTCGACCGCGAATTCAATATGGATGTAATCTCTACGGTACCAAACGTAATGTATAAGGTTATTACAACCAAAGGCGAAGAAATTGAAGTGCATAATCCTTCGGGTATGCCTGATACAACCTGGGTTGATGATATTTATGAACCATTTATCTCTGCCCAGGTAATTTCAAAATCGGATTACCAGGGATCTATCATGAAATTATGCCTCGAAAAACGCGGCACGCTAAAAAACCAGATTTACCTTACTCAGAACCGCGTCGAACTTAGTTTTGACCTGCCTCTGGGTGAAATTGTAATCGACTTTTACGACAAACTGAAAAGCATTTCGAAAGGCTATGCCTCATTCGATTATCATATCTCCGATTACCGCAAAGCTGACCTGATAAAACTTGATATTCTTCTTAACGGCGATCCGGTTGATGCCCTTAGTACACTTATTCACCGCGACAATGCGTATAGTTTCGGTAAACGTATTTGTGAAAAGCTTAAAGAACTTATCCCGAGGCAGCAATACGACGTAGCGATACAAGCCGCAATCGGAGCAAAAATCATATCGCGCGAAACCATTAAGGCACTTCGTAAAGATGTTACTGCCAAATGCTACGGCGGTGATATTTCGCGAAAACGTAAATTGCTTGAAAAACAGAAAAAAGGTAAGAAAAAAATGCGACAAATCGGAAATATAGAGGTACCTCAAAGTGCATTCCTGGCAGTTTTAAAACTTGATTAAACTTTTTTATCTGATATCTAAAAGCCTCTTAACTTTTCCAAAGTTAAGAGGCTTTTTTTTGTTAAATACTATTCAATCTGTAATTCTAAAAAAAACGTTTTTTCAAACAATGCTTTTATGAAATTCTCAAACATTTCCAGAGTGAGCCAAAAAGTCCCTTACACAATTTGTAATCGGCTCAACCTCTATTAAAAAACCATCATGCCCGTACGATGTAGAAATTTCGGCATACTCTGCGCCGGGAATTCCATTAGCTATAAATCGTTGTTCCTCCCGCGGGAAAAGCCTGTCTGTATCCATTGCAATAACTATGGTTTTGGCTGTAACTGCTTGTAATGCATTCCCGATTGAACCACGTCCACGGCCCACATTGTGACTGTCGAACAGATTGGTCATTATCATATAGCTGTATGAATTAAAGCGTTTTATAAACTTATTTCCCTGGTGTTGCAGGTAGGAAGCCGCTTTATAATCGCTGACTTTATTCAGATCCGTCTCTTTTTGAATAAAATTTAAAGCTTCGTAAGTACGATAGCTGATCAGGGCAATGGCGCGGGCTGTTTTCAATCCCTGGTGGCCGCCATCCGGCCTGTCCTCCATAAATGTGGAATCGGCAGTTATAGCCATTCGCTGAGCTTCATTTAGCGCAATATTCCATGGAGAAGCAAAGGTGTTGCCTGCAATTACTGCAAGGTTCCTGATTTTATCGGGATACATAATGGCCCATTCCAGGCATTGGAAAGCACCGATAGATCCACCGATTGTTAAAAACACAGAGTTTATTCCCAGGTGTTCTCTCAACAATTCGTGTGCATTTACCAGGTCGCGGACGGTAATCATAGGAAAATCCCGAAACCAGGGTTTACCGGTTCCGGGATTCTCATCCAGAGGTCCGCTGGTTCCATAACAGGAACCGATTATATTGGCACAGATCACAAAATACTTGTCAGTATCCATCAGTAATCCCGGGCCAATCATTCCGGGCCACCAATCCTTTGCGTCAGCATTAGCTGTGAAAGCATGACAAACCCATATGACATTATCACAATTTTCATTGAGCTCACCCCAGCTATTATACTCAATCCGTAACGATGGAAGTTTTCCGCCGGTTTCCAGATTAAATGGTTCCGGATGATGGTAATAGTGTGAATGCGGCATATTTAAACGTGAATTTTGTTTATTCTAACAAGAGGGGCTTTACCTAAAAAGAGCGCAAAGATAGTTCTTGTTAAAATATAGTTAACGGAAACTGGTGTAAGTATATCCAACGCAAATTTTAAAAAACAAATTCCTGCCACAGATTTCGCAGATTTCACAGATTAAAAACAAATCCTGTTTTGTTCTGTTTTCTATAAAAACCATCAACATTAACTACAAATCAGTAATTACAAATCTGTGCTAATCTGTGTAATCTGTGGCAAAAAAATACTTTAGTGGATCATATTTACCTCAATTCAAAGGAATCATTTACACAAAAAGCCCTTCTACTGAAAGGTAACGTTCACCGGTATCGTAATTAAACGTGAGGATTTTAGCTCCGGCAGGAATTTCTGCTAATTTCTTTGCAACGGCGGCTAAAGATGCTCCTGTCGAAATTCCAACAAATATACCTTCCTGTGCTGCAATTTTTCGGGCATATTCGAAAGCTTCGTCTTTGCTCACAGTTATCACACCATCAATAAACTCGCCTTTGTAATTTTGCGGAACAAAGCCTGCTCCAATGCCCTGGATCGGATGTGGACCCGGTGCGCCTCCACTCAGTACAGGTGAAAGTTCAGGCTCAACGGCATATACCTGAAGTTTTGGAAATTTTGCTTTCAGCACTTCGGCAACACCCGAAATATGTCCGCCGGTACCAACACCAGTAATTATATAATCCAAGCCATCAGTGAAATCAGCAGCGATTTCGAGAGCAGTGGTTTTCTTATGAATCTCCACATTAGCCTGGTTGTTGAATTGCTGCGGAATCCATGAATTAGGTGTTGCTTCGGCCAGTTCAGTTGCTTTTTCAATAGCGCCTTTCATGCCTTTTTCGCGCGGAGTAAGCACAAAATCAGCTCCGTACACCGACATCAGTTTGCGCCGTTCAATACTCATGGACTCGGGCATTACCAGTATAATTTTATAGCCTTTTACCGCTGCAACCAATGCCAGCCCAACACCTGTATTACCCGAAGTAGGTTCGATAATTACACTATCTGTAGTTAAAACACCCCTCTTTTCAGCATCTTCAATCATTGCCATTGCAATTCTGTCTTTAATGCTTCCTCCCGGATTGGCTTTTTCCAGTTTAATCCATACTTCATGCGATTTCCCAAAAAGCTTGTTGATCCTAACATGCGGGGTGTTCCCGATTGTATCTAAAATTGTATTTGCTTTCATTGTATAGGTTTGTGTTAAAAGTTAAAGATTCAAAGATTCAAGGATTCAAAGATTCAAAAACCAGACACTGAGCGAAGCCGAAGTGCTAAGATTTAAAATTCAAATTTCAAGTTTCAGTAAATCAGAGAAATTCTCACAGAAGTTCTCATTTTTAATTTAAAAGAATTTGTTGTACAAGGTGTAAATCTTACATCCTACACAATATGCCATAACTGCTTCCAAAGTTGCAAAAAGGAGAAGAATCCCACCCAAAGAGTAAACCACAAACGGCAATTGCAGAAAACTTGCCAATGTGAGTATAGAAGAGAGAATAAATCCCACTTTTGACGCAAATTTCTTTCCGCCTGCATCAATCAGTTTTTCTTTTATATCAATAACTATGACGGTTTTTATTCCGAAAAACCTGAATAAACTCCACTCCTTTTTATCAAAGCCCCGTACAAAAAAGTCGAAGGCGAGGAAAAGAAAAACTACAGGAGACTGAAAATATATACCGACAGCAGCGGTTATTGCAACAAGACCTGCAACAACTCTTACAGTTGGCTCGTTTATAAGGGTTCCGTCAATAGGGCAGATATGAGCCATGGCTTATAACTAGAATTAATGGTTGATTAAAGTATTTATCTGGTTTACCGCAAGATGTACGATGTACGAATTACGATCTGCGATTTACGAAATACGATTAACTAATTACGATTAACGATTTGCTTTCAGCGAGTTTCAATTGTCAATCGTACATCGTAGATCGTAAATAAAAAAACCATATATCATGGACTGCCTTCAAATAGTGGATTTATCAACCAATTTTATCAAACGCCTGCTGTAAATCAGCTTTAATGTCATCAATATGCTCAATGCCTACCGACAAACGCAATAATCCGGGTGTAACACCGGCTTCAAGTTGTTCGGCATCGCTAAGCTGCTGATGGGTTGTGGCTGATGGCTGAATGATCAGTGTTTTGGCATCACCTACATTTGCCAGGTGGCTGATAAGTTCCAGTGAATCGATGAATTTGCTGGCCTGTTCTTTGCTGCCTTTAATCTCAAAGCTTAAAACGCCGCCAAATCCGTTGCGTAAATATTTCTTTGCCAACCTATTATAAGGTGAAGATGCAAGTCCGGGATAATTTACCAATTCAACCTGTGGGTGACCTTCCAACCATGTAGCGATTGACAATGCATTATCAACGTGGCGCTGAACGCGGAACGATAAAGTTTCGAGTCCCTGTATCAGTAAAAATGCATTTGATGGCGATAAAGCAGGACCAAAATCACGCAGACCTTCAACCCTTGCCCTGATATTGAAAGCAATATTCCCGAACGGGCCGTTTGTTCCGAAAACATCCCAGAAAACAAGGCCGTGATAACCGTCACTTGGCTCGCTGAAAGCAGGGTATTTCCCGTTGCCCCAGTTGAAATTTCCTCCGTCAATAATTATACCGCCAACCGATGTACCGTGTCCGCCAATCCATTTAGTAGCTGACTGAACCACAACATTTGCACCATGTTCCAAAGGACGGAAAAGGTAACCGCCGGCGCCGAACGTATTATCAACTATAACGGGAAGATCATGTTTTTTAGCCAAAGCAGTTATTGCCTCAAAATCCGGAACATTAAACTTTGGATTGCCCATAGTTTCCAGGTAAATAGCTTTTGTTTTGGCATCGATCAGTTTTTCGTATTCTGCAACTTCATCACTTGCTGCAAAGCGTGCTTCAATACCTAACCTTTTAAAAGCAACTTTAAACTGGTTATAGGTTCCACCATACAGGAACTTTGTAGAAACAAAATTATCACCGCTTTCCAGGATATTATTGAGCGCAATAAACTGTGCTGCCTGTCCCGAAGATGTTGCCAAACCTGTAACTCCGCCTTCCAATGCTGCTACGCGTTTTTCGAACACATCGGTTGTAGGATTCATGATACGGGTATAAATATTCCCGAACTCCTTCAGAGCGAAAAGATTTGCGCCGTGTTCCGCATTGTTGAATACATAAGAACTCGTCTGGTAAATAGGTACTGCACGCGAATTTGTAGTGCTGTCAACTACCTGTCCTGCGTGAATTTGTAAAGTCTCGAAGTGAAGTTTTTTGTCTGACATTTGTTTTGGATTTTAAAGTTAATATTATTTGTTTTTTGGACTTGCTTTATAAAAAGAGCCCTTTCGCTTTCTGCGGAAGGGCTCTAAACTATCTGACGCTGTTGTTTTTCAGTTACAACCAACTATAGTTAACCATTCCGCATACGCAAAATCATGCAACAGCACATACACATATGAAACAGAGGATTGGTGATTGATGTTTGAAATGCCATGGTATTCAGTTTAAATTGGTCAAAAAAAAAGGCTTCCCCGTTTTAGGAAAGCCTGTTTCGTTATAAACGATATCTTCGTTAAGAAAGCTCTCCGCAAATTAAACACACATGCAACAACACATCATTGCGTTGTTCGAAGCATTTAAAATTACCGAAGCTTTAATGTACATGATCTGAATTATTATGCAGCAAAAGTACAAATTACTTTTTAGTTATTACCATACTATTATCATAAATATTTGTTAATTCATTTCAACCATAATGATATCAGCACCTTCAGAGGATATGATTTTTATAAAACTGACTTGCCAAATGAATATTTATGCAATTTAGAATGTATTCAGATAACGTTTTGCAGCTACTACTACTTTCAGGAAGTGGTTTTTTACGTTTTAAATCAGATCCGAATCTCAAAATAAATTGTAACTATGCAAAAAAGATGTCTCTCCACTTTTAACTGTAAAGGCAACCTCAAAACTATTCTGCATTATGAGAAAATCAATTTTACTGGCAATCCTACACATATTTTTCATTCAGCTGAGTTTTGCCCAGTCCCCTAAAATTGTAGCACCAGGTGCTGCTGTTGATCCCTTTCATTACACCATTGAGAAGTCTAACGTTTATACAAATGCATCTGTATCATGCGCGCATCCATTGGCCAGTGCCATCGGGGCCGAAATAATGAAACAAGGCGGCAACGCTTTTGATGCTGCCATTGCTATTCAGCTGGCTTTGGCTGTAGTCTATACCAATGCCGGCAATATAGGCGGCGGGGGATTTCTTGTGGCCAGACAAGTCAAGGGTAAAACATTCACCATCGATTTTCGTGAAACCGCTCCTGAAAAAGCAACCAGGGATATGTATTTAGACAAGAATGGAAATCCCCAATCTGATTTATCTCTTTATGGTCATAAAGCCTGCGGTGTTCCCGGAACAGTAGCCGGGTTATTTGCCACGCTTCCTTATGCCGTACTTCCGTTTAAAACCCTGATTCAACCCGCTATTGACCTGGCAGAAAATGGGTATGTGATAACAGAAAGCGAAGCATCCGCTTTAAATGCTACACGAAAATCGTTTATCGAAAACAGCACTGCTCCTACCGCATTGGTTAAAAACAGTGAATGGAAATCCGGGGATACGCTGGTTCAGAAAGAATTGGCTCAAACGTTGAAACGTATTCAAAAATCAGGAGCAAAAGGCTTCTATGAAGGGAAAACTGCCAGTTTGATTGTCGCTGAAATGAAAAAACGCGATGGACTGATTTCAAAGAAGGATCTTAAAAATTATACTGCCATAAGCAGGCCAGCATTGGAATTCAGGTATAAGGGATACACCATCATTGGCATGGCTCCTCCGAGCAGTGGAGGAATAATATTGTGCCAGTTAATGAAAATGGTGGAAGACAAACCTCTTGCTGACTATGGATTTCAAACAACTAAAAGTGTTCAGCTGATGATTGAAGCAGAACGAAGAGCCTTTGCCGACAGATCAGTTTATATGGGTGATCCGGATTACTGGAAAGTTCCAATCAAAACTCTGACCAGCGATGTATATATTAAAAACCGTATGGCTGATTATGATTCAACCCGGGCTACTCCAAGTTCTGTCATCAAAGCAGGAATCATAAAGGAAAGTGAAGAAACCACGCATATCAGCATTATTGATAAAGCAGGAAACATGGTCAGCATTACTACTACATTAAACAATAGTTATGGCAGCAGAACGGTGGTTTCCGGTGCCGGTTTTTTGCTGAATGACGAAATGGATGATTTCAGTATCAAGCCCGGTGTTCCAAATTTGTATGGCGCTGTCGGAGGCGAAGCAAATGCGATACAACCCGGCAAAAGAATGCTCAGTTCAATGGCACCAACTCTCGTTTTAGACAAGAATCAGAATCCGCTAATTGTAGCCGGTACACCTGGTGGCACAACTATCCCAACCTCCGTTTTTCAAACACTTATCAATATCCTGGAATTTGGCATGAATGCTTCAGATGCTATCGGCAAACCCAAATTTCATCATCAGTGGTTGCCCGATGAGGTAATGGTAGAGAAAGAATTTGATCCGGAAGTGAAAAAACAATTACAGTCGATGGGATACACATTAACGGAACGTGGACAAATAGGTAGAATGGAAGTGATACGGATTTTGCCTGATGGAAGTCGTGAAGTTGCTGCCGATCCAAGAGGTGATGACAGTGTGAATGGCTTTTAACAAAAAGTCAAATATCTGTTACATATATCAGTTTCTAAAACTTGTAGCTTGCCGGAATAAACAACCAGTGCGCGAATGTGTTATTTTTGCATAAAATAAACGATCGGTTTCCTGATCGGAATTGTTCATCTGCCATTCTTTGCCTTTGGCCAATTAACGATCAATCAAGTAAATCGCAGCATTTCATGTTGTTGAAATCGCTTATAACACTAATATTCAGCTAATTAATCCAATGGACCGATTATCACTCTTACCTAAAGAAATTTTCCGGAGTTATGTTTGCGCGCACGCCAATCTTCCTCCGGTTGAAAGCACACAACACTTTGTAGATGAACTTGTAATGTTCTTCTTCCCGCTGAAAGGCAATCGCACCGTTTCCTTAAAATCATTACAAAAAGAATTACGGCGCTTGCGTTTCAGGCTCAGTGAACTCCTGTATCCTTTGCACGACGGCGCAGAAGAAGAAGTAACCCAGGTGGTTGAATCCTTTTTTAATCAACTGCCTGATGTTTATAATAAAATGCTGAATGATGCTCAATCTTTTCTGAACAGCGATCCGTCAGCAAAAGGAATCGAAGAGATAATCATGTCGTTTCCCGGTTTTTATGCAATCTCGGTGTATCGCATCGCGCATGAACTTTGTTTACTGAAGGTGCCGCTTCTACCCAGGATTATGAGTGAATACTTACATAGTAAAACAGGTATCGATATACATCCTGCAGCTAAAATAGGAAAGAATTTCTTTATCGATCATGGAACAGGAGTTGTAATCGGAGAAACTACAGAAATTGGTGATAATGTAAAAATATACCAGGGAGTTACACTGGGAGCTCTTTTTGTTGAACGCGCACTCCGCGATCAGAAACGGCATCCTACAATACAGGACGATGTAATTATCTATGCCGGAAGTACCATTTTAGGTGGGAAAACAGTAATTGGCAGGGGCTCTGTAATCGGAGGTAATGTATGGCTTACCGAAAGCGTGGAGCCACATTCATTAGTTTACCACAAGCCACAAATCGTGATACGCGATAAAAAGGATTTTGTTGAACCGATTAACTTCTTTATCTAACGCCAACAAAAAAACTATTATAAAATATTTGGCCAAAAAGAATATGAAAAATTTCAATTCTGTTGTAACTTTATGATATAGTTATTCGTTCTACTTCCGACAACCAACAACCAACAACCAAAAGTATGACTACAGCCGAGTACAATTCATGTGCCGACTTATACTCCGACGGAGTGTATCGCTTTATCCTCAAGAATATCAGGGATAGGGATACTGCTCAGGATATAGTACAGGAATCGTATGTGCGGATGTGGGAAAGAGTAAAAGAAGTAGCATACGAAAAAGCCCGCGCTTACCTGTTTACAACGGCCTATCACACCATGATCGACCATATCCGTAAAAACCAGCGCCTCAGTTCTTTAGATGACGGGTACACCGAAACGCATGATGAATCGCCCGGCACATATAACGACTTAAAAGAAGTAATTAACGAAGCAGTAGCAAAACTTCCGGAAATACAACGATCAGTTATCATGCTCCGCGACTACGAAGGATACTCATACGAAGAAATAGGCGATATCCTCAAACTAAGCGAATCACAGGTAAAAGTGTACATTTTCAGAGCACGGACTTTTTTAAAACAATATATTGGCAGCCTCGACTTAGTACTCTAGTAAACGCAACTTACAAAAGATCAAAGAAATGAAAATCAACAGGGACAACTACGAAGCATATTTCCTCGACTATCACGAAGGGCAGTTAAGCCCGGAAATGGTTGAGGAAGTTCTTATGTTCGTTGATCAGAATCCCGACCTTAAAAATGTATTTGATGAGTTCGAGGCGGTTTCGCTGGTGGCTGATCAGGACATTGTTTTTGAGAAAAAATCATCCTTAAAAAAAAACCAGGTATTTGCTACGGCACAGATCAATGAATTGAATTACGAAGAATACCTGATAGGCGAAACCGAAGGTTTACTAAATACGAAACAACTTGCAGCCATCGAAGAATTTATCAGCGTTAACCCACAATTTGAAAAAGATCGTCGGCTGTTTGCGCTTGCTCATCTCTCATCCGAAGATAAAATATTTTTTGAAGCTAAAGAATCACTTAAACAAAAGGCAGTTGCTGTTGGCCCGATTAACGCGGATACTTTCGAAACCTACATGGCTCGTGAACTTGAAGATGATCTGAATCAGGATGAAAAGCTTCAGTTGGCTGAATTCATGCAATACAATTCACATCTTGAGAATGATCGGAAACTTTATACGCACACAATTCTGAACACTGAAACAGGTATTGTATTTGAGAAAAAAAGCAGCCTGAAACAATCTGTTACTCCAATCCGCAGGATTGTATATTATTCGCTTTCGGCAGCGGCATCACTGGCTCTTATTGTCAGTTTCTATTTTTTACTCGACCGCAATGATATTCCCCATAGCATAGCTGAACAAGGTAATGTGAAAACTAAAATTAACAGCACTGTAGCAGACCCTTCTGCAATTGTTGCAGATAAGCAAGTCGCCTCTGCTGGCAAACAGCCTGCTAATTCTGTCACAATTTCCGGTCAGGTTAATAATAAAGTTACAAATACAACTGCTGCAAAAAACAATGGCTCCAAAAATCAGGGTAAGGAATCTTTAGCTACAAATGACCGCCTTTCTGTTGAATCATTGCAACCAAAATCAGCTGCTGAAATTACAACACGTTCCTACGTTGATCCGCAGTTTACTTTTATCCGTACAAGCCAGATGTATATGAACCTGAACCGCGAGTTTTATTATAACATGAAACTTGCTGAACAAATGGAATATGCCCAGCTGAATCAAAAAGATAAAGAACCGGCTAAAACTATCCTGAATGCGATAACAGGAAAAGCCAGAGGGTTATTAGCCTCCAACAAACCTTCGCCGCCAAAGGAAGAAAAGAAGAACCTTTCACTCTGGACATTTGCCGAACTCGGAGTTCAAACCTTTAATTCAATAACATCCGGTGAAATGGAGTTAAATCTGAATAAAGATGAAGACGGGAAAGTTGTTTCCTATAATCTTGAAAGCGGGCTTATTGATCTCCAAAGAGACGTAAAGGAATAAACAATTAATTGAATTTTGAAAATCCGGGTTCATCCCGGATTTTTTTTGACATAAATTCTCCAATTCAGCCTGATCGGGCATTAAAAATAAAATCTTTCATCATTCTACTTTAGCAAAATGAGAAATCAACATGTTTTTACACTGAATCCCTAACCTGGACAAGCCAGAATTAAAAAGTAATGAAAAACATATAACACAGAATAATAAACACTAAAGTAAGGGAGCGTGCGAT
>CAIRMR010000002.1 GCA_903879715.1 uncultured Bacteroidales bacterium | reverse complement strand
ATTGAGGTGTTCATTTAGCTACTTATTTTAATCATCTGATAAGTAAGTGGTTTACATATCATCATTCTTGAAACTAAGGAGTGAAAAATTGTTTGCTTAAAGATTGAGCGATTAATCCGAAAACTGAATTCATTCAGATATTTATCCATATGATCTTGATGAACCCATGAGTATGTGCTTCTAAGCCATGATTTTAGTTGATGAATAACTGTATGGATTTGCTTCATGCTACTCCCTTTATCAGAATATTTCTGTTCTATATTGAATCTTTTTGCCAGAGGAGCATATCCTGTCCATTTATCTGTCAAAACATGAGCATCTTTAGAGATATGATTATCAAAAATGCAACTCAGAGATTTTGATGAATAATCAGCTATCTTATTGAAATAGACTCGCTTTACCTTGCCTTTTTCACTAAGTTCAACAGCGCCGATAATCTTTTTCTTTTTGACGTCTTTACTTCTGCCCTGTTTTAAACTTTCTTTTCCCCCAAATACAAATTCATCAACCTGAACGTCTCCAACTATGGGGAACCTTTTGCTGCTTTGCATAGCCGTTCTTACCCTGTGCATGAATGCCCAGGCAGTTGTTCGGCTTATTCCATAACGCTTGGCCACTTGGGAAGATGAAAATCCTTTCGTTGTGGCACTCATTTCAAAGATGATCCCAAATGCTTTTCGCAAACCAAAGCGTAATTTATGGAAAATAGTACCGGCTGTTGGACTTTCAATATGATGACACCGATTACAATCTCTTGCTAAATTTGCTTTTCGTACAGTAAATTTTGTGTGTCCACAGTTAGTACATATAAAACCTTCTACCCACTTCAACTCTGAAAGATAAGCCAGACATAATTTGTCGTCTGGAAATTGTTCTGTGAACGCTAAAATATTTTCTCCTGTAAATTTCATTTCGATTAGTTTTTAATCATTTATTGATTTACAAGATAAGTACTTAATTGATCACCTCAATTAAAAAATTCACTTTATCCTCGGGAGCCAAGTATTCCTATATTTCAACAGGCAATCAACTGGCTTTTTACGACATCGAAAACGAAACACCGGTTTTGGATATTACCAGGAGCAATAATTTTGATTACCTCGAAAAAGTTGCTGCGCTTTACTTCATAGTAAATGCAAAGATTAATGATAAAATCACTGTGAATGCCGGATTGCGGATGGAAAGCACTTCTTCGCTGGGAACACTTGAAAGTAAAATTGTTACAAAAGACAGCGAAGTTCCGAGAAATTATACGGATTTCTTTCCCAATGTCAGCATTGCGTACGACGATCAGAAAAAAAGTGTGTTAAGCGCAAGTATTGGGCGCCGGATTACACGACCCAATTACCAGGATCTGAATCCATTTGAATCAAGGACGAGCGAATTGTCGGCATGGAAGGGCAATCCATTTCTGAATCCCAATTACATAACCAATTATCAGCTCACTTACTCTTTCAATCGTAAGCTGGTAATATCAAATACCTATAGCGTCACCAATGATTTTTTCGCCAATGTTTTTGAAATTACCGAAGGAGCGGGAAATATACTTTCTCCCCGTAATTTACAACGAGCTATCAACAATGGCTTGTCGGTGAGCTATCCGCTCAAAGTTACGAAATGGTGGAATTTTACAACTTTCCTGGTTTACAATTATTCATCGTTTGAGGGCACAATCGGGAACACAGTCATCGATCTGCAAGCCAATATTTATAACTTCAGGTTACAAAACAGCCTGAACTTACCCGGAAAAATCACCATGGAGCTAACCTATTTTTATACCAGCCCATGGATATGGGGAGGTACTGTAAATGTTGAAGGAGGGTATGCGATAAATTTTGGAATCAAAAAAGATTTCCTGAATAAAAAATTACTGATTCAGGCAACAGGCAGCGACATTTTCAGAACCCGGAGCGACTATCATTATAAAAGCAATTATGGAGGCAAGGATGTGGATGGTGTTATTTCATTTGATAATCAACGGTTTGGAATTAATGCCACCTACAATTTCGGCAATCAGAAAGCTAAAGCCACGAAAAAGAGAAAATCGGCTATCGACGATGATCTGAACAGGATTTCGAATTAAGGAAACTCTTTTCTTCTTAAACTACATAGGTTGTTTTATAAAATGAACTCGATATTCATAATCTATAAGTCTAATTTATAGATGGTTAGCCGTGTTAGAATCAGGATAAAAGTAAATCAAAAAAGTATGACAACAGAAATTCAGGACTCTGTCTGGCCTTTACCTAAGTTTTACTTCAGCGTAACACTTGGATCACAAGGAAGCCCAGTATTGTTCCAGGAAGTTTCCGGATTAGAATCTGAATCACAGGAAATTGAATACCGTCATGGTGACAACAAACTGTTTTCGACGATCAAAATGCCTGGGATTGCAAAAGTCGGTAACGTAACACTAAAAAAAGGCATATTCGCAAAAGACAACAATTTCTTTGACTGGTATAGTTCCATTAAAATGAACACAATCAGGAAAGAAACTGTTACCGTCCAATTATTGGACGAACAAGGCAATCCAGCTATGACATGGATATTAACTAATGCCTGGCCTACAAAAATTACCGGAACAGATCTAAAATCAGATGCTAATGAAGTTGCTGTCGAGACTATTGAAATATCACACGAAGGATTAACCATTCAAAATGGATAATTATAAAAGGATGTAATGAAATACGCACAGTTTCATAACCAGCTATCGAATAAGGATTTTCATCCAACCGGATAATCAATGAACCAGCAAATTGTAAATTGTAAAATGGATCTGTTCAACCCTGAATCTGACGAAAATTATAATCTGTTGTCTAAAGATGGCACTGTAAATTATTATGGCAAAGTATTTTCCAAAGATGAAGCCGACTTTTATTTGGAATGCTTGATAAACCACATAGAATGGAAAAATGACGAGGCTGTGATTTTCGGGAAACATATCATCACAAAACGTAAAGTTGCCTGGTATGGTGATATCGATTTTGAATACACGTATTCGAACACCACGAAAAGAGCATTGCCCTGGACCAAAGAATTGCTGGAATTAAAGTTAGTTACAGAGTACAGGACTGGTGAAACTTTCAATTCCTGCTTACTCAATTTATACCATAGCGGTGATGAAGGTATGGCCTGGCACAGTGACGGGGAAAAAGATCTGAAGCAAAACGGGGCAATAGGTTCATTGACTTTTGGTGCTGAACGGAAATTTTCATTCAGGCATAAGCAAACAAAAGAAACGGTTTCACTTATTTTAGAACATGGTAGTTTGCTGGTTATGAAAGGTACATGTCAAACCTACTGGCTGCATCGGTTACCACCAACGAAACAAATTACTAAACCAAGAGTGAACCTGACATTCAGAACGATTGTTTATCCCTGATAAAATTGAAAATACGATTGTAAACCAACGATGAAAATTGTTTGTAAATTTAGCACTGATTTAAAAGGAAAGAATCTAAGCCTTTTACATGCCGACTGAATAAAAACCAGTTCGTTAACTGATAATCTGAACAATAACAGAGCTGGATTTAAACGGTATACTTGTTTGAAAGTATCTCAAAACTCCGAAAAATGAAAATCCACCTTTTTCTATTTTCTTTTTTCTTTTTATCACTTCTTACTACAACAACAGCCCAGGTAACCGGTTGTACTGATCCACTTGCTAACAATTACAACCCCTCAGCAACCCAAAATGATGAAAGCTGCGCATACAATCCGGCTTCGATTTCACCCTTTCTAAGTTTTAACCTGGCTGATAACCTTATTGAAACATCCGGACTAATAAAATGGAGCGATTATATCTGGACCCATAATGACAGCGATGATATAAATCTGTATGCCTTGGATTCCAGCAATGGAAACCTGATTCAGTCATATGCTATAAATGGGAAAACAAATACAGACTGGGAAGATATCTCGCAGGATGCTGATTTCGTTTATGTAGGCGATTTCGGTAACAATCAGAATGGAAACCGGACGGATTTAAAAATCTTACGGATTGATAAGAATTCCTTACTCGCCAATTCACCCGTGATTGAAACAATAAGTTATTCATATTCTGACCAGACTAATTTTTCACCAGCCGGTTCAAATAATACGGATTTCGATTGCGAAGCATTTATTGTTTCAGCCGACAGCATCTTTTTGTTTACCAAACAATGGATCAGTACTAAAACCAGCGTGTATTCGATGCCCAAAACTCCGGGCACCTATGTAGCTAAACTTAAATCAACTTATGATGTTCAAGGGCTGATTACAGGGGCAACTTATATTGAAACGAAAAACCTTATTGCTTTATGTGGGTATAGTATTTCTCTACAACCGTTTATTTACCTGCTCTACGACTATCACAGAACTGAATTCTTCAGCGGAAATAAGCGAAGAATAGAAATTGCACTTCCATTTTACCAGGTTGAAGGAATTGCAACATCCAATGCATTGAAATACTATATTTCGAACGAACATTTTTCAGAAGCTCAATTAATTGATATACCACAAAAGCTTCATATTCTTGATTTAACAGATTATTTGGGAAGCTACCTCAGCAATTTAAATAATTTTACAGGAAGTCAGGCGATTTATAATACAATCTTGTTTCCAAATCCTGCTACTGATTTCATAAACTTTAAAACCGACAGATTTGATTTACCTGCTACATACAGAATAATCAATCATTCAGGAAATGTAGTACTGACAGGGGAACTGACTACTAAAAATCAGGCCATAAATATTTCCGAATTATCTTCAGGTGTTTATATCGTTAGGATCGGCAACGAAATGCAGGCATTTAAAGTGATAAAGCGGTAAGCTTTAGAACAAAAACATTTTAAGATAGAAAGGCATAGTGATCTCTCTGTCACACTATACATTTCGATCAGTCTAACGCATAATTTCTTCAGAAGAGGAAAAGTGTTCAGATACTTTCACAAAATATTTTTCCTTGAATCTCAGCGCCACATTTACCAATGCTATCATAACAGGTACTTCAACCAGCGGGCCGATTACAGCCGCAAATGCTTCGCCTGAGTTCATTCCAAATATGGCGATAGATACAGCAATCGCCAGTTCAAAATTATTACTGGCGGCTGTAAATGAAAGAGTGACCGATTGACTATAATTTGCACCAATCCTTCTGCTCATAAAGAATGAAAGCATAAACATTACCACGAAATAAATCAGAAGCGGAATTGCGATAAGCACTACATCAAGTGGGATTTTCACGATGTATTCTCCTTTTAATGAGAACATGATTACAATCGTGAATAGCAGTGCAATAAGTGTAACCGGACTGATCCTGGGAATAAATTTGTTATGATACCATTCTTTGCTTTTTACCCGGATTAATATAAACCGCGTAAAAAAGCCTGCTATAAAAGGTATACCAAGATAAATAAATACGCTTTTTGCAATCTGGGCTATAGTGATGTTTTCAACAGCGTCATTAGTCGGTATACCAAACCAGCCAGGCAATACAGCTATAAAAAAGTAAGCGTACACCGAAAAGAAAAGCACCTGGAAAATACTGTTAAACGCCACCAGGCCGGCAGCATATTGAGTATCGCCTTTGGCAAGATCATTCCACACAATTACCATGGCGATGCAACGTGCAAGGCCAATCATAATAATTCCATACATGTAGGGAAGATTGGCGTTATTTTCGCCCGGAAACAATTTAAACAATGTAATAGCCAGCGCAAACATAAGCACCGGGCCTATAACCCAGTTTTGTACCAGCGAAAGCGTGAGCACTTTCCAATTACGAAAAACATCACCCAGCTCTTCGTATTTTACTTTAGCCAAAGGAGGATACATCATAAGTATCAGGCCGATGGCAATTGGAATATTGGTTGTGCTCTCCGGCGACGATTTTAAAGATTCCCAGAAATGAGCTATGGAAGGAAACAAATATCCGGACATAACACCAATAAACATGGCAAGGAAAATCCACAAGGTGAGATACCTGTCGAGAAATTTTAACCGGGGTTGTGATGGCATATTGAGGATTTGAATGATGTGAGGATTTGAGGATTTGAGGATTTGAAAATGAAACGATTTGAGGATTTGAAAATGAGGTAATTTGAAAATTCGAAAATAGAATTATCTGAAAATGGAGTAATTTGAAAACGAGTTCATTCTTTGGGTTAGTCCAATATTATTAAAGCTTCACCAGGCCAAACAAACGATTGATCAGCATACAGTTAATATTTTTTCATTCGACTGAATTACATTCCTAAAATAACCAATCTGCTCATTTTCAAATTTTCAAATTCCCAAATTTTCAAATTATCTAATTACGAACACGAGCAACCGCACCCGCAACCTTCAGGTTTTTTACCTGTTACGGTTATGCTGAAAATACCAGTTTCGCCATTTTTAAATTTATCCAATTCTTCAGCTGACATGTATAACAAGAGCAACTCATCAGGAAGTTCAATCTTCTTTTCTTTTTTAACTTCAACATTAGTGAATCCAGCTTCTTCAATAATGCTGATGTATTCTTCGCGTGGAAGTGCGCCCGAAACACAGCCGGCATACATAGTTGCGTCTTCTTTTACTCCTACGGGTAATTCCCCTTGAAGCACCACATCCGAAATGCAGAAATGACCACCCTGTTTCAAAACCCGGTAAATCTCGCTGAAAGCTTTGGCTTTGTCGGGCACAAGGTTTAACACACAATTGCTGATCACTACATCTACAACTCCGAACCTGACAGGAATGTCTTCGATATCACCCTGGATAAAATCCACGTTGGTAAATCCAAGTGTACGGGCATTTTCGCGTGCTTTTTCAATCATGGCGTCCGTGAAATCAATACCTGCCACATATCCGGTATCACCAACCAATGCGCGGGCAACAAAACAATCGTTTCCCGCTCCCGACCCTAAATCGAGAACACTGTTTCCTGGCTGAATTCCGGCATATTCGGTTGGCAGACCACAGCCGAGTCCCAGATCAGCGTCAGGTGCATATCCATCAAGGTTGTCATAGCTTTCGCTGAATACTGAATAGTCAACTTCTGAGCCACAGGATGTTGTCCCGCAACAGGAAGTTCCATTTTGCTCTTTGGTTTGTTTAGCGATTTCGCCGTATTTTTCCTGAACAATCTTTTTAATATCTTCCATAGTATCAATTATTTAGAATTATAAATTATCTGCTCTGTAATTTTTACTGCATCAACTACATATTTCCTGCAGTTGGTGTGAAAAAGATTTTGTTCCTTAATTAAGCTGAGTTCATTTTCATTTCTCATATCCAGATCATTCAGTAATTTACGACAATTGGTTGATCCATTCAGCGTTGTAAATGCATCGAACAGTTCAACTGTTTTCTCATAGGTCAGTTGTTTTTTTTCATCTTCATCATTTTTACCTTTACCAAACTTGAGTCCCAGAGCCATTACTGCTCCTGAAACTGCTCCACATGTAAGTTGTTGCCTTCCGATACCTCCACCAAAAGCGGAAGCAACCCGAAGCGATTCATCTTCAGTTAATCCCAACTCCCCGGCAAACGCGGTTAACACCGATTGAGAACAGTTAAATTTATTATCGAAATAGGATAATGCCTTTTCGGAGCGGTCCATAGTTATTTGATTTGATGTTTTGTAAATTATTTTGTGTAAAGTTTTTAGTAGTACCTATCTTATTATTATCCATCTGTCTTGTACCCCTCTGTCCTTCGGACATCTCCCCTTAAAAAAAGGGGAGAACCAAAGCGAGCCATCTTCCCAATATCACTATTTCCCTATTTCCCTATTTCCCTAATTATTTGTTCATCATAGAATTTTCGGAAACCGTTATTAATTTCATCGCGAACGCGGTAAAATTCGCTCATTATAAATTCCGGCGTACCATCGGCATGTGAAGGATCATCAAAGCCAATATGAAGACGGTGCTTCACTTTACCTATAAAAGCGGGGCAGGCTTCGTTGGCGCCACCACAAACGGTAATTACAAAATCCCACTCATCATTCAAATAATTATCAATAGGATCAGAGGTATGATGACTTATATCAATTCCGGCTTCTTTCATCACCTGAACAGCTTTTTCGTTCAGTTTACCCGAAGCTTCTGTTCCAGCCGAACAGACAAAAAGATTTTTGTCAAACGATTGAAGGAATCCATGAGCCATCTGGCTTCGGCAGGAGTTACCTGTGCATAAAAGGAGTACCTTCATAAATTAACATTTACAGGATTTAGATTTTTCTAGTTTTGCAGCCATATTGCGAAGTTCACTGATCATATCCTCCAAACCAATGGAATTGATGCAATAATTTACTTTTGCCCCGTTTACTGTACCTTGTATGAGGTTACAATCCTTCAGTTCCTGCAGATGCTGACTCACAGTGGTACGGCTAAGCGGCAGTTCTTCGGTAATATCACCGGTTATGCAAGTGCCTGACTCAATAAGGTAATTGATAATGGCGAGCCTTGCCGGATGCGATAATACTTTAAAATAAGCTGCAGACTGCTGCAACGATTCGTTGAATAATTCAGTTTTTGCCATTGATCGATTTTACCTTTATGACGCAAATATACGACATCTTTTTAAATAACGTAAAAATACGGCATTAATTTAATGTTAAAATCTTCGGTAATTTTAAAAGAGCGGGATGCTTTAGCTATTTTAGTACGGTATACATATTAATTCTCGTTGACCAAGTTTAAGCCCCGAGCCAGGTGATTGCACCGTCGTAAGTACTGAAAACCTCTACACTTATGGTATAATTCAACTTTATGAATTGTCCGAACATTGTTGAATATGCTACTTGCTGGGGAGTTTCTGTAAGCAATGCTAATTTCCGGTTTGTCCGTATGCCAGGCATGTCACTGAAAATGCCGAAAAGATCAGGAAACTCCTTGCTCTCCCCGCTGAATGTCGCTTTCCGTATGTCGATAAGTACTGAGTAGTTTGGATTAAAGTGAGTGCTATTCCATAACTTGTTTAACTCAACAGCAAGAATAGTAGAATTAAAATTTCCAATAAGAGTAGTGAATCCCAGTCGCCTGGTATCGTCCAGTTTATATTCAACTCTTGTTTCAAGCCTGGTATTTGTGTTTTCGTCCGAAGCTTTATTTAAAATTCCACCGTCATCATGAACGGGTAATGTAAAATAAAAAGTACTGCCTTTCCCCTTCTCACTCTCAAACCAAATTTTACCTCCATTACGTTGAACCAGGTCTTTACAGAGCAATAAACCGAACCCGGTACCTTTTTCGCCATCAGTTCCTGGCGAGGAACTAACAGTATCAACCCTGAATATTTTTCTCTGTTTTTCTTTCGTAATTCCCTGTCCATTATCACTAACCGAAATTTCCACCTTATTATTTTTTTCAGAAGCAGTCACATTTATACTTCCGTGGGAAGGTGTAAATTTCATTGCGTTGCTAAGCAGGTTGCGCAACACCGTTTGTATAGCGAATTTATCGGCAAATACAAGTATTGCCGGATCTATATCAGTCATGATCTCTATACGTTTCCGGAGAACGTCCGAAGTAAGGATAACAATATTTTCATTTACAATTTCTGACAGTGCAAATTCTTCTTTTTCCCTTTCACCTCTTCCCATCTGAATAGTAGACCAGGCCAACAAATCATTGAGCAATTGAAATGTTTGTGTTGCTGATTTATTGAGTGTGTCTACAACTTCCATTAATTCACTTTCATCGAAATCTTTAATATTCTCAACCAAAAGGGCCGAAAGATTCATCATCGATCCTAGAGGACTTCGGAGATCGTGTGCCAGCATCGAGAAAAGCTTATCCTTATCTCTGTTCAAAAGGGCCAGATCCTGATTACTCCTGGCCAGGTGCTCTTCAGCTTTCTCTCTTTCCTTCATCTCATCCTGAAGTTCATTATTTGCTTTACTTAATTCGGCGGTTCGCTGCTCCACTTTGGTTTCAAGTTGAGTATTAATCTGCCTCATCTCTTTGGTGAGCTTAAAATTATCAATTACTACAAGGTATTGGTGAATAATAAAAAGAACAATTACGAATACAATCAGGAAGATAATGCCGTTAAACAATACAAATGACTGGTTAAGAATAAAAACTAACAATAACCCGATCAATGTAATCAGAAATACTCCGGGAAGAAAAACGATCCAGTTGTTTTGTTTAAAAACAGCAACCCGTTCATCCTTCCCACATGATTCATTTTCCCTGATCTGTTCATATCCTTTTAATCCTCCTACTAACATAAGAATATAAAAAAGATAGTAACCTATATCGACAAGATAGTCTCTTCCCAATGGCGTATATATAGAGTATACCAGGTAAAATAAATCGCTGAGGAAAATACTGATTGCAGCTACAAAAAAGAGGCCTAGTACCTTTTGGCTGCTTTTCATCGGACAGGTAAAAAACAATATCATAATTATCCAGATGGAAATAATATCAAGCAAAGGATAAATGAAAACCATAAACAGCGTAAGAACATCAAAGTTTAGATCTGGATTTCCACGTGAAAGAAGAAGGATTGTAAAAATAATGGCTGCCGAAAGAACAAGTATACTGATTTCGATAAATACCATATTCCTTCTTCGCGAAGCAGGCTGTGAACCAGCTATTGTAATAACGGATACAATGAATAAAATAGTTGCCGCAATATAAAAAAAGTCAGCCAACGATATAAAAGGATCAACATTCAAACAAGTCAGATAAAGATATAACGCATCACCGGCTGACCAGGTAACAGAAGTTAACAGCAACCATAACAACGTACGGCTAAAAGCAAAATGATTTTGTTTTGATAGCCGGTAAAGAAACAGCATAACAATTGAAACTGAAGCAGATAGCAACAATTCAAATGATGCGTTAAAAATCCTGAGGGATTCACTTTCAATTGAAAACTGGTTAATCAGCACGCTAATGGCAACCAATACAAAACCAGGTACTAAAATGTGCACAATTTTAATCCGATCAGGAAGTGAAGAAAACGTCATAGCTGATTTTGCAAACACTAAATTTATTTACATTTGAAAGAATACAGAAGATTAGTATATTTTGTCTTCCCCAATGAAAGTATGGCATATGATAATCCAGTTACATAAAAAAAACAGGATTTTCTTCTCCAAAAATACAAAGAAACCCCATACTACCAACAACAGAGTATTTTGTTGGCAGCACGTATTAATTTACAAGTACTTTTGTGTTGCATTTAACCCGATTAAAAATTATAGAAAATGACTAATTACTTTGAAGGCAAAGCAAATTACTCAAACGGAATTTATAATCTTTCACCCCTGCAGGCTCATAAACTCTGCCAGGAAGGTGCAATACTTGTAGATGTAAGAGAAGAATACCTGAACCGTTTTAAAATATTTGATGTTCCCGATCTGATCTTTTGCCCAAAGAAGAATATGTTGGAACTCATTGCGAATCTCCCAATTGATAAACCTCTTATTATTGCTGATGCCAGCGGAATTCACAGCCCGGAAGCTGTCAAAATGCTGATTGAAAATGGTTTTGCCGGAAATTGCGCCAACCTCTCAGGTGGACTTGTTGATTGGGAACACTCCGGCCTGCCGGTTTTAGTCGATTATTCCGAGAAACTTTCAGGTCAGTGCGCTTGCCAGTTGAGGGCTAGGGGAAAATGATGTTGGATGTCGGATGTGGTACCATTTACCATATTCCATTTCCCATATTCCATTTCCCATTTAACCCTTTACTTCTCCCATTCCTGATCAGCTTCTTCAATAATGATTTCTGATGTTTCTTTACCCAGGTAGCGATCAATCACAAGATGTGCCAGGTAAATGATTGGAGTTAATGCTACGGCAATAAATACTTTATACAAATATTGGATAAGTCCCACCCTGAAAACCTGCTCCAGGCTCCAATTGCCAAGGAAATAGAACGCGATAAACAGAATGACAAAACTGTCTATGATTTGCGATATTACAGTTGATCCGGTTGATCGTAACCACAGAAACTTATGTCCGGTAAGTTTTTTAAAATAATGGAATACATAAGCATCTATCAACTGGCTCACCAGGAAGGCAGTAAGTGAACCCACAATTATCCCAAGCCCTGCTTTGAAAATAGTATTGTAAGCGAAATTAATATCAAATGGTCTGCCAAGTGAATCAATACCATTAAGTTTCAACCAGAAATCCGCTGGAGGCATGCCCGTCCACATCAGAATTATTATAAAAGAATAAGCTATCATACCTGCTGTAATAAAGCTGATTCGCCTCACTCCTGCTTTCCCGAAATATTCATTTATTATATCCGAAAAAACAAAAACTATTGGCCAGATCAGAACTCCCACACTCAGGTTAAGATCAGTTATGATTCCAAAAATATTGAGCTGAAAAGGGGCCACACCCAACAACTTTTCAACAGAAAATATTTTCACACCGCCAAATTCAGCTATCAGCGCATTAGTTATAAAAAAACTTGCCAGCAGCAGGTACAGAAATGTTTTCTTATTCAAGGGTTTTGAGTTTTCCATTGTTTTTGCATATAATTAGAGTTTTGGAACAGGGAAGTCAAAGTTTAAATGCCTGCGGCACTCAAGGGTTCAAAGGCTTCGCCGTTCAAAAGATCAAATGCTTGCGGCGGTCAATGTTCAAAGGGTTCTCACTCAAAGTCCAATGGTTATCTATCTTCCTTTTACTCTTTCCATTATTAACTTTACATAGTTAATGACTCCATATTCGTTATTCACTTTTCACTTTTCACTATCCTTCCCAGTCTCCCTTTTCAGAGACGCGAGGCATCGCGTCTCTATCCCCATGTAACCACGGCAATTCTCTTGCGCCCATCCATCCGTATCTTCAATGCCTTATCAAACCGCACATGCCTGAAAAAGTTCGTTTTGTTGATGAGTTTCTGCTTTTTTAGTAATTCATAATCAATAAAGCTGTTTCCGGTTTCTGGTTGTACCGAGAAATACCCGACATTCATTGATGTTACATTATGGAAAAAGTGTGATCCTGAAGAAGCATCCAGCGGATATCCTTCGAGGCTGGTTTCGACTATGGTTTTAGCATTGCTGATCTGCGGCCAGTTAACAGGTATGCCAATCCAGCGGTCGCGCGTGCCCCAACGACCAGGGCCTATTAAAATATATTTACGGTTTTCCTTCCGCATCAAGAGATTGAGTTCTTCAATCTCTTGAACCATTTCCTGGGTTTTACTTTTATCAAATTCATCTTTATCAACGTAAATAACATCGGCGATATCCGAAACCAAGCCGTTCCCCATTCCTTTTTCAGAAAAAACGACTATTTCTTCACGTTTGATCTCATCCATATTTACCTGGTAATCAAGCTCTGCTCCTATCAATGGCTTAATCTGCAACAGGTAAAAAGTGGTCTTATAATCAGCATCCCTGGTAAGGTCGATGGCAAATTCAATCTCAACCGGTGTACCCATAGCTTCTTTTACAATATCGAGAACAGTTTCAATAGTTTTAGCCATAGGACAGTAATCATATTTCAATACATTACTGAAATTGATAACCCTTGGACCAGGAGTAGTAATTCCGGGAACTAACCGTTGATTTTCCTGATCATACACCGATGCCAGGTGGCGCATCGTCCCATGGCTTTCGGCAACATCAATATCCATTTCCCGTAAGCCGGCCATTTCGCCTTCAAGGAGGTTAACATCACTTTTTGCCAGGTCAACAGCCAGGAATTTCACCTGTGAGTTTTTATATAAATCCTTTGCCGTCAGAATTTCCACGGCGGGATAAATTGGCGAAAAACGGTAGGCGCTTCCTCCATCCACAACATATTTTCCGAGTCCCAATGCAGCAACCGCAAATCCTTCTTCGGGTTTCATATGGGCAAACGGGTAATAATTATAGGACTGGGCAACTCCGCTGATATGCGGATAAAAAACATCATCATATTGATGACCAACTACCTCCTGGAGTACAATTGCCATTTTCTCTTCATCGAGCTTATAATTTATGGCTTCGATATATCCACGGGCTTCGGGCGAGTATACCGACGCGTATACCAGTTTAATCGCATCCATTACCTGAGATAGCCTGACATTGATATCCGGGTGATTATTTGGCAACAGGTAAGTCTCAAAAATGCCGGCGAACGGTTGTGAAAGAGAATCTTCGAACATCCCCGAAGATCGTACGGCTATAGGTTTATTTATTAGTTTAAGCAGGACTCTGAGCCTGCGGATTAACGTATCCGTAAGAACACTCAAAGTAAATATCTTCCTGATTTCAGCGTAATTCTCAAAATCGGTGATCTTTTCCTTTATTCTGTTGCGTTCAATAAAATATTCAAATTCGTCGGTGCCAATTACGGAAGTGCGCGGCGAGCGGATATTAATATCCGGGACATGCTTGTTAAAATCATAATTGTAAATCAGCGTATTGATAAAAGCAAGACCTCTTCCCTTCCCACCCAGAGATCCAGGCACAAGAGTAACCACATTGTGCTCATCGAGAAGCGCTGATTCCTCAAACGGAATTACCTTGCCTTTGTCCTGCTCGTTCCTGAATTGCCGGATTACATCAATCAGGTGAGCCCTCATTTCGGAAGGGCTCTTAAAATCGCTGACTTTCCCCGGATTCAGGATTTTTGCAACCTGTATTTCACCCCGAGCCATCAGCCAGAGTGAAAAATGGTTCATGCGGGCATGATAAATAAGTGACTCATCGGGAATGGTTCGCAGGTTGTTCTCAAATTCGCGAAGCGATTTAGCAATGGCAATTTGTTCCCCGTCTTTATCCCGGTAGATGAAATTTCCGAAACCAAGGTAATGAGTAATAAAACTCTTAAAGTCCTGCGATAAGCTTTCTGAGTTTTTATCGATAAAAGTGGCTCTCAGATCATAAGCCTGCTTAGCATTTTCAGGATCTGACGACTGGATTATCACCGGCAGATCAACATTGGATTCGCGTACATGACGAACAAGCTCAAAACCAGCATTCTTGTATTCTTTACCATTCCGGTTAAATTTAACATCCGTAATCAGGCAAAGCATAAAATCGTCGTAATCATTAATGATTTCGAGGGCTTCTTCGTAATTGGCCGCCAGCAAAATCTTAGGCCGGGCACGCAAACGCAAAACTTTATAAAGTTCGTCGGTACTCACATCGTCAATAATCCGCCGGGTTTGTTCCATGACAATACCATACAAAAGTGGCAGATACCGTGAATAATACTGCGGACTATCTTCTACCAGCAGCAATACCCTTACTAAACCAACCCTCGTATCATTTTCAACATTTATTTTATCCTCCAGCAATTTAATCATGGCGAAAAACACCTTGCTTTCACCGTTCCACACAAATACCCGGTCAATGGCTTTAAACCGCTCACTCACCGCGCTGAAATAAGCCACATCGGAATTATTATTCAGCAAAGCAAAAATGGGAATATACGGGAATTCTTTCCTGATCTGGCCCGAAATACTTACAGGTAGCGTTTTATCAACTCCAACCATAAAGATCACCAGGTCATAATGTTTTGCAGTAAGTTGTATAAGGGCTTCTTCGGCAGATGAAACTCCGGTAATACGGGGAACTGAAGTTAAGCTTAACTGGTGATATTCACCCAGCACATACTCCGAGAAACGGCCTTCCTTTTCAATTGTATATGCATCATACAGATTGGCAACCAATAAAATCTCCTTAACTTTAAATGGACACAAATCATGGTAAACATCCCGGTCCGAATTGTTTTTATTAAGGAAACGCTGGAGCAACTGCTTCCCGTTAACCGGGATTTCACATTGCAGTTTTTCCGATGATCTTCCTTTATCAGCAGTACGTGATTTTTTCAGCAGTTCCTTGGCCGCAATGCTATTCAGGTAGCCGACTACAGCACTTGCCAGGTTATTGATCAGGTGGCGTTCTTCTTTCAGGAATGGTCCTTCATCAAGCCTGATAAATTCCTTCAGGTAAAAAATATCAATATAACCCAAACCGCCATCAATTGACTCGAACGATTCCCGTTGAAGCCAGTTCGACTCATGAAATCCCGGAGACGTATATTCTTTCCCTTTAAACGCAATGCGACAGACAGTAAATTCAGGATATTGCCAGGCGGCAGGCAATAATTTTGCGAGTTGCTGTAAGGTTTCGTCAATAGGTTTTCCTTCGCGCAGGATATCATTCGTCTGGTTAATCGCTGCCAGTTCTTTGAGCCTTTCGGTACGTTCAAAAATCAATTTACTGATTTCTCCCGGATCGTTCAGTATTTCATTTTCATCAGTCATTATATGTATTTTTTAAAAAAAAAGCAGAAACAAATATGATTAAAAAAATGACGCGAAAACGTTTGCGGGATTAGATTTAATTTACACCAGTTTCAGGTAACAGGCACAATTGTAAAAATCTAAAACAAGTTGTACCTTAAGTATTTACAAATGATTACTATAAATCGAATTTTAAGTGATTCACTTAATTTTCTAGGTAAAATACTTATTTTATTTAGGTATATTGCATATTATTGCAAATCAACCACTTATCTGCAAGTAAAAATGGTACAAAAAACTTGCTATTCATATCAATAGTATTAATATTGCCCCATTAAAATATTGTATTTAACAACTAAATTTCTAATCATTATGTCAAACAACATTATTGACCAAAAGGTTGAACAGTTTATGGCAAAAGTAATTGCCAAGAATCCCGGTGAAGTGGAATTTCATCAGGCTGTGAAGGAAGTTGTACAATCGCTCATGCCTTTTATTGAAGAAAACCCGAAATACAAGGGTATTCTTGAGCGTATGGTTGAACCGGAACGCGTGATCATTTTCCGTGTTCCATGGCTCGACGACAAAGGCGAATTCCAGATTAACCGGGCATTCCGTATTGAAATGAACAGTGCCATCGGTCCTTACAAAGGTGGATTAAGACTTCACCCAACTGTTAACCTTGGAATCCTCAAATTTCTTGCTTTTGAACAGGTATTAAAGAACAGCCTCACAACCCTGCCTATGGGTGGCGGGAAAGGCGGTTCCGATTTCGATCCCAAAGGCAAGAGCGACAATGAAGTAATGAAATTTACGCAGTCGTTTATGACTGAATTACAACGCCATATCGGGCCCGATACCGACGTTCCGGCTGGTGATATAGGAGTTGGCGGCCGTGAAATCGGCTTCCTGTTCGGCCAATACAAACGTATTCGTAACGAATTTACAGGCGTATTAACCGGCAAAGGTCTCGAATGGGGCGGAAGTTTGATACGTCCTGAAGCTACAGGCTACGGATGCACCTATTTTGCCGAAGAAATGATGAAAACCCGTGGACAAAACTTTGCAGGAAAAACTGTTGTAATTTCAGGTTCCGGAAACGTAGCTCAATATGCTTGTCAGAAAGTGACCCAGCTCGGGGGTAAAGTTGTTACGTTAAGTGATTCGAACGGTTATGTATACGATCCGAATGGAATTGACGCAGCCAAGCTTGCTTATGTAATGGAACTTAAAAATATAAAACGCGGACGCATCAGCGATTATGCAAAAAAATACAACTGCACTTTTGTTGAAGGCAAAACTCCCTGGAGTGTAAAATGTGATGTTGCTTTGCCTTGTGCCACACAAAACGAACTGCTGGAAGCTGATGCCAAAACACTGCTTGCAAACGGATGTTTTGTTGTATCCGAAGGGGCCAATATGCCTTCAACAAACGAAGCTGCCGAATTATTTGTTGCCGCCAAAATCCTTTACGGACCGGGTAAAGCCGCCAATGCCGGTGGAGTAGCAACCTCAGGACTGGAAATGTCGCAGAACAGCATGCGCCTCAACTGGACCCGCGAACGCGTTGATCAGGAACTTCATACCATCATGATCAACATTCACAAGACATGTGAGAAATACGGCAAGGAAGCTGACGGAACCATAAACTATGTAAGAGGTGCCAATATCGGTGGATTTGTAAAAGTGGCCGAGGCCATGCTGGCACAGGGACTGGTATAATACCTAGCATTTGTTGGTTAATTGGATTCAAACAATACGCTATAACCTGCTAATAATCAACAAATACAAAATCTCTTACAACTGACCAACAAACACTTAGATCAAAATCAAAAAAGGGCTTCGTTTCACGAGGCTCTTTTTTTATCCGGCAGCATAATATATTTTGATTTCATGAATATTTATCGTATTTTTAAGTACTCAATTTGTTTAATTGAATATTAACGCAATTGCTCGTCTTCATTATATAAATGCTGATTTTCTAAAGTGCATTTTAAGACGCAGATTGAACTCAAAGCCCTCCAATTTTTCAAGTATTATCTTTAAGCTGATTATTCTAAACTATTCTGGTTCATAGGTATGAGTTAACTTGCCATCTGTTTTACACTACAAAGACCGGGACATCAGATACTTCATTAGTACACACCTGAAGAAGTTAAATATCAATCCTAATAATCTGAAAAACAATTTAATAACTGATGCTATGAGAAAAATTCATTTACTCCTGCTTTTAGTGTTTATCGCCTGCTTTTTCAGTTCATTAAACACTTTTAGCCAGCCTTCTATCGGAGGTTACAATGTTTATTATGGCAGTCTGCACAATCATTGCAGTTATTCTGATGGTCAAGGCACTCCCGAACAAGCCTATACCTATGCCCTAAACAATGCTCAACTTGATTTTTTTGGCCTGGCTGACCATGGAGAGATGTTGACCAGCAGCGAATGGACTTCCATTAAAAATGCTGCTAACAGTGCTAACAAGGATGGCACCTTCGCGGCATTTTATGGATTTGAATGGTCCAGTTTCTGGAGTTACGGACATGTTGCAGTAATTAATACGGATGATTATTGCTCCTACCTATCAACCACTTCTTTCAATAGTTTATTATCATGGATAAATGCAAGGAATGGAATTGCATTTTTCAATCACCCAGGCTGGGAATCAACAGCATTCACTGAATTTGACCATTTTACAGATACTCCATCCAGCAAATTTGTTGGAATTGAACTTTGGAACGATCATGATGGATTCAGCAAGTATTATTACAATGATGGATATTATTCGAACGATGGATATAAAGGGTATTTTGATGAAGCTCTCATCCGTGGCTGGAAGATTGGCGCTTCGGGAAGTGATGATAATCATACTGCTACCTGGGGAACTGCAACCCCGATGCGAATGGCTGTTCTGGCAAACACAAAAACACGGACAGATATTTTGAATGCAATGGTAGCCAGGCGATTTTACTCAACTCTTGATAAAAATCTTGGCTTGTCGTTCAAAATTAATGGTTCCGAGATGGGTTCAACTATAACCGCAGGTACTTTCACTGTAAATATTATGGCTTCGGACGGCGACAATGAAATTTTCACAAAAATAGAACTTATTAAAAATGGTGCTGTGTTAACCACATGGTTACCCAACTTGGCTAGTCCTTCCGTTTCGCAGCAATTAACATGCAGCACTGGCGAAAATTACTATGTAAAAGTTACACAATCCGATGGAAGTGAAGCAATCTCCTCTCCTATCTTTATTTCAGGCCTGGCCAATCAGCCTCCAATTGTCGTAATCAGTAATCCGGTTAACGGTTCTGCTTTCACTTCAGGATCAACGATAACAATTTCGGTAAATGCGACTGATGCTGATGGCACAATTTCAAAAGTTGAATTTTACCAGGGTGCAACCAAACTCGGTGAAGATAATACTTCACCATACAATTATTCCTGGGCAAATGTCCCCACTGGTAATTATGCCCTGACGGCTAAGGCTTATGATAACCTGGGTGCTTCAACTACTTCGGGAGTTGTAAATATTACAGTCAGCACGCCTTCACTGGTAACGGTTTCATCAAGGATCAGCAATGGAAATGATGATGTTGAGGAGTATACAAATGGAAGTGTTTTGCTAAATAGTGATGACCTCGAGTTAGTTTATGACACAAAAACAACTGGTAACCAAACTGTCGGTTTGCTTTTCAGAAATCTGAATTTACCGGTTGGGGCCTCAATAAGTAAAGCATATATTCAATTTGCAGTGGATGAACGTTCCACGTCATCCTGCAGCCTGAAGATCCAGGGCGAAAATACGGACAATGCCTTATCGTTTGCCTCAACGTCCTTCAATGTCTCAGGCAGGGCAAAAACAAGTAATTATGTTTCATGGATACCATTAGAATGGAAAACAGTCGGAACTGCTGGCACGGCGCAACAATCACCTGATATTAAATCAATAATTCAAGAGATCGTAAACCGTCCGGCATGGAATCCCTCAGGAAATTTAGTAATAATCATTACCGGAACAGGAAAGCGCGTAGCTGAATCGCACGAAGGATTGCAGACAAAAGCGCCACTTTTATATATTGAATATACAACTACCAAAAGCCTGCCAGCTGCTATTCCAGGAATTGTTGCCGAGCAAAGGCCTGAACTTTCTGAAACGAAAATAGCACTTTACCCGAACCCGGCTAACGATAATTTTATTGTCAGGCTCGAAAGTGAAGGCTCAATGGAATCGATCACAGTGTATAATACGACCGGGGTCTTATTCAAAAAATATTACCCTGGTTCAGTTGTAAAAGAAACCAAAATCAATTGCAGCGATTATCCTGCCGGTATGTATTTTGTTAAAACTAAAACGAATACCGGGAATTGTACTTCCAAACTTATAATAAACTAATGATAATCAGAACCTATTATAACATTACAGAGGTTGCCTTACAAGGCAACCTTTTTTTCTGGTTCTCTGAAAAATGGATGTTCAAGCTGTTTTTTCTTAAATGAAACTCTTACTTTTGAACAAATAATCATTTATTAGAACAATGCTCAGTTTGTTATCCGGACTTACTTCCCGCAAAGCATTAACAGCACTCATTGCTGCGTTTCTGTTTCATAATGTTGAGGAGGCCATAACTATTTGCTATTATCCGGTCGAAAATCCCTTTCCGTTCATACAACCGGCAAATTGCCAGCAATTTATTTGGGCAGTTTCTATTTTATCGGTTGCCATACTGGTACTATTTATATTTTCGGTGGGAACTAAGAACATTTCACAATATAATTTTATTTCAACCGGAATTGCAGCCGTTTTGCTTTTTAATGTATTCATACCTCACATATTAATAGGTCTTTACACATTTCATTACACTCCGGGTTTGGTTTCTGCGGTACTGCTGAACCTCCCCTTGAGTTTACTCGTATTGACCAAAAACAGACACAAATATACCAGTAATAAAAAATTCTTAAGACATATTTTTATCTTTCTGGTTGCTGGTTACTTACTCTTTGTCATGGTTATTGGGTTGGTGAAGAATTTAGTATAAACCTGAATTAGTCTTATTAAGTTCATTTTTTTTATTTTCAAAACGACTGATTTACTGTGATTTAAAAATTATTTTCGACTATTCGACGAAATTAGTCGAAATAAATTAGGATTTTGTAAATCGCCGTATTAATTTTGCAGCCTCAAACAAAAACACTAAGGTTAAAACGTTTGACAAAATGCTTGATAAAGACGAAGTAAAAGAAGCAATTGTAAGTGTGGCCCGCCATATTTTCTCCAGGTTTGGTTTCAGAAAAACCACGATGGACGAGATTGCTATAGCCAGTCGCAAAGGTAAAAGCTCTATCTATTACTATTTTGCAAGTAAGGAAGAGATTTTCCAGGCGGTTGTAGAAAAGGAAGCTGAGATATTTAAACAGGAACTCATTAAAGCAACAAATCCAAATGACACTCCTGCCCAAAAATTAAAAACTCACGTTTTGGTGCGTATGCGCTCGATGGAAAAACTCGCCAATTTTTACAGCGCTATCAAAGATGATTTCCTGGGTCACCTCGATTTTATCGAAAAAATCCGGAAAAAATACGACCAGGAAGAGATCCAGATGATGGAAAGCATTTTGGTGGAAGGTGTCGAAAACGGAATGTTTGAAATCGATGACACTTCACTCGCAGCTATCGCAATCGTTACAGCTCTCAAGGGTATGGAGATTCCGTTGTTTTGGGGAGTAGAAGAAAAAGACCTTGAAAGCAGGCTTGATCATCTTATCCATATTCTTTTTCATGGTGTAATGAAGCACTGATTTTTTTTGTTCATTTTTCGACCATTTTACCTTTTTAGTCGAATGTACTATTTATCAAATATATAACTGAATTAAAAAAACAAGATTATCTGCCTGGAATCAGAACTTTCTAAAACCGGCTTCCGATCTTAAAATTGAAAACAAACACAATACGAATAAAATGAAAACTAGATTTCTATTCCTGATTATGACCTTCGCATTCAGTATAATACTATGTAAGGTTAACGCCCAAACACTTCTGGTTTCGCCCGAACTGAGAGAGCTTATCAGCCTTTCAGTAAACAAGGACCGCAAGGTGGCTGAAAAAGACATCGACAAACAGATTACCGAAGTACAGAAAAAAGCAGTCCGTTCTGCTTATATCCCGAAAGTGGAACTGGGCGGGAAATATGTATTTGCCTATTCCTCTGTGAATTCAAAGATTGGTGAAATTGATGGTTTCGAAAGCCTTGAGAAACTCCAGGAATTTATGACAACTCCGACTTTCCCTGCCATGTTTCCAAACCTGGCCGGATTGGCAAACGAAATCACAAAGCTGCAGCAACTAATGGTTCAGCAAGGGATGACGCTTCCATCGATATCCAACAACCTGGATGGAAATTTCTATGGAAATTATATTGGTGTTGATGCCACTGCTAAAATGCTTTTATATAGTGGCGGCCAGGTTCCAAACATATCAAAAGCCCTGACCGAAAAAATAAAAGCACAGGAAGCCTTATCCGATAAAAGCAAATCAGATGTAATAAGCGACGTGATAATGTATTATGATCAGCTTGCATCACTTAACCAGTCGAAACATGTACTCGATGAATCGGCAATCAGGCTGGTTGCTGAGAAAAAATATGCCACCACAGCTTTAAAAAATGGTTTTGCCACTTCGTTTGATACCTTAAAGATTGCGGTTGCTGATGCAAGCCTTCAGGCAAAAATTTCGGAATACGACAGCAAAAAAACGCTACTTCATCAAAAGCTATCACAACTTACCGGAAAACCCGCCAGCAGCTTCGAAGTAATTAATCCTGATTTAAAGACTTTATTATATGCCGATACAAGTTCCGATATAAGTAACCGTGCTGAATTAAAAGCTCTTACTGCCGGAGTCGAGGCCCAGAAATACATGCTGAAATCAGAGAAATCGAATTACCTGCCTAAGGTCCAGGCATTAGCTTCGGTACGTTACGATAACATTTTCAAGGCTGATGCCAATATGAGCAGCCCCATTCCGATGGATATGAAAATTAATAATATTGGTTTAGGTCCTACATTTATGGTAGGAGCTGGTTTTAAATGGGAGATTTTTAATCGTTCTGGCGGAACAGCAAAAGTTCGACAGGCATCACTGGAAGTTAAAAAAGCAGAAAATGCCCGGGAAGAAGCCCGAGAGTTACTTCAACTTAATCATACCAAGGTTTCGACAAATTACCAGTCATCAGTTTCCCAGGTTGCGTATAAAGCAAAACAACGCACTGCAGCCCGTATGGCGCTCGACCTTGCTCAAAAATCATACAACGAAGGTTATATAAATATCACCGAGCGATTGGCTGCCGAAACCGAAATGCAGAATGCCGAACTGGAGTACCTGCAGGCTGTTTTCGCACAACGCCAGGCTGCATTGGAATGCTATAAAGCTACAGGTAACCTGGTTCTTTCGAATATCCAATAAAAATGTCGGATGTGGGATGGCGGATGTAGGATGTGGGATGTATGATGTATGAACTCCGAATCAGGAATCAGTAACCAGCCAGCGGCAACTTGAAATAATAAATTGTATCAAACTTAAAAATCAACATTCAACAAATCAATAATTCATAACACGATGAAAACAATAAACAAAAGACATTCAGGCATGCTGATCGCATTTTCGACCTTGCTTTTAGTAATAGCGACAGTAAGTTTTATTGGCTGGATTGTACTGAAACCGGAACACATCATGTTGCAGGGCCAGGCTGAAGCAACCGAAGTACGTGTGTCGGGTAAAGTTCCCGGACGTATCGACAAATTCATGGTATCTGAAGGAATGACTGTAAACAAAGGAGATACATTGGTATTGATAAACAGTCCTGAACTGAACGCCAAACTGATGCAGGCTACCTCCGCTGAAGACGCTGCCAACGCCCAGAATCAGAAAGCTAATAAAGGCGCACGTGTTGAACAGATTGCAGGTGCATACGAACTGTGGCAAAAAGCTGAAGTTGGCGTGAAACTGGCGGAACTAACTTTCAAGCGTGTTCAGAATATGTATAACGAAAGTGTGATTCCCGCACAAAAACGGGATGAGGCCGAAGCTAATTACCAGGCTGCCCTAGCAACTTCGAAAGCAGCCAAATCGCAGTATGATATGGCTACCAACGGCGCCGAAAAAGAAGACAAACTTGCAGCCCTGGCCATGGTTAACCGTGCAAAAGGAGCAGTTTCGGAAGTGGAATCCTATTTATCGGAAACTATGCTGATTTCACCTATCAGCGGCGAAATTTCGGATATTTTCCCGAAACAGGGTGAACTGGTTGGCTCCGGTGCCCCAATTATGAATGTGGTTGATTTGTATGATATGTGGGTTGTTTTCAATATTCGTGAAGACCTGCTTGCAAATATCAAAGTCGGGAAAGAACTGGATGCTGTAGTTCCCGCATTGGGAAATAAATCAGTGAAACTTAAAGTAAACTATATCAAAGCCATGGCTAGTTATGCCACATTTAAAGCGACAAAAACCAACGGTGGATTTGATGTTAAAAGCTTTGAAGTACGCGCTGTTCCGGTTGCAAAGATCGAAGGGCTGAGGCCAGGAATGAGTTTGATGGTGGATTACGGGAAGATGAAGGAGTAAGGTGTAAGGTGTAAGATGTAAGATGTAAGATGTAAGGAGTAAGGAGAAGAGAGAAAGGAGAAAAGAGAAAGGAGAAGAGAGAAAAGCAAAGGGAGTTATGTATCAGCGGTTAGAAAAATAAAAATGTCAGAGTAAAAAATGATGGATTCAGAAGCTTCCGACTTCGATCTTCCAACTTCCGGCCATCAAATCTCTTCCATCAAAACATCAATTACATTTATAAAAAACCAATGAAATCAATACTAACAAATATCGGGAAAGTAGCCATGCGGGAAGTGAACCGTATGTCGTCGCGGGGGCTTTACATCCTTGTGGTACTTGTACTTCCTATCCTGTCAATTTTGTTCTTCGGATCTCTATTTAAAGAAGGTGTGCCCACCAAAATGCCGATTGCAATTGTCGACCTGGACCAGACTGCCAGCTCCCGCAAAGTAGCCAGGAATATTGATGTTACCCCATTAAGCAAAGTTACAGAAAACCTTCAATCGGAAACTGAAGCCATGTCGGAATTAAGGACAGGTAATATTTACGGGTTTGTTGTCATTCCTAAAAACTTCCAGTCCGATATCCTCGCTTCGAGGCAACCTGTTATCAGCTATTATTATCAAAACGGGTTTCTGATTGCCGGCGGATTGATGCAGAACGATTTAACGCTGATCCTTCATACTTTATCCGGTGGAATCAACATTCAGAAACGCGAAGCCATGGGCCAGCCTGAAGATTACATTATGTCGCAAGTGCAGCCTATTCAGCTCAGCACGCACCAGTTATTTAATCCCACGGCAAATTACTCGGTATATATTTCAACCATTGTGCTGCCGATTATGCTGCAACTTTTTATCCTGTTAATGACTGTTTACAGCATTGGTATTGAAATAAAGGAAAGAACCTCACATGAATGGCTGCGGCTCTCAAACAAATCGATCTTCACCGCAATTACTGGTAAACTTTTACCTTATACAGTGATTTTCTTCATTGTAATGATGTTTCAGAATTTCATGTTGTATAAAGTGATGCAGATACCGATGCATACCAGCCTTGGCTGGCTGATGCTGGGCTCACTGCTGTTTGTGATGGCTTACCAGGCTATAGGAGTCTTCTTTATAGGATTGCTGCCGATGATGCGACACTCGCTTAACCTGGCCGCTTTTTACGGAATTCTTGCACTTACCCTTTGCGGGTTTTCATTCCCGATTGAAGCCATGCCTCCGGTATTTCAATATTGGGCAAGCGGTTTCCCTGTAAGGCATTATATGCACATATTTCAGAGCCAGATACTTGCCGGGTTTGAACTCAGGTATTCCATCCTGTCATATCTCTACCTGATGTTGTTCTTTTTGCTGCCTTTAACAATAATCAATCGTTTGAAATCAGCATTGATCTATCAAACATTTATCGAAAATGTCCATAAGACGTAGAGCTTAAGTTAATAGAAAAATAGTTAATAGAAAATAGTCAGATTCAAACTTCTTAAAAGCATAACAACGTAAGTAAATGAAAAACAATAATATAAATATCTTCCGTCGGATGAGCGAAGGATTTAAGAACACATTCAGAATATGGATGCGTGAGTTCCAGCTTATATTTTCGGATGTGGGAGTAATGATACTGATTTTTGTGGTTCCTCTAATATACCCTTTACTCTACTCATTTATTTATTATCCCGAAGTTGTCCGCGACCTGCCTATTGCGGTTGTAGACTTGTCTCACTCATCTGACAGCAGGCAATTTACCAGGGATCTGGATGCAACTCCAGACCTGAAAGTGACGGTTAGCAGCAGTATTTCGATGGAAGAAGCTATTATGATGTTCAAAAACCGTGAAGTAAGAGGAATAGTTCAGATTCCGGAAACCTTCAGCCAGGATATAGAAATGAAGCGTCAGACAACAGTTTCAGCCTATGCCGATATGGAGTTCTTCTTTTACTATAAAGCTCTTATGACAGGTGCAAGCTTCGTGTCCCTCGAAACAGGCAACAAAATTCAGATCAATAACCTGATGAACGAAGGATTTACTGAGCACCAGGCCCAGATAACCGCCGAGCCTTTCAAAATGGTGGATAACGCCATGGCTAACGCGGGAGGAGGTTTCGCAAGCTATGGTATTCCCGCCGCATTGATCCTGATCATACAACAGACCTTGATCATCGCTATAGGCATCCTGGCCGGGACCGCACGCGAACGTCATATTTTTGGCACTCTGGTTCCAATGGATCGCAAAAAAATGGGAACATTCCGTTTGGTAATTGGGAAAGCTGCTACCTACTTCACAATTTATGCTTTGCTATGTATTTATATGCTGGGTATGATTCCGGAATGGTTCGGGTATGGTCAATCGGCAGATTTTACTGAACTAATTGCGTTGATAACGCCATTTATATTATCCAGCATCTTTATGGGATTAAGCCTTTCGGTGATTTTCAAAAACCGTGAAAGCGCCATGATGCTCTACCTTTTCACTTCTATTCCCCTGCTATTTTTATCGGGAATCATCTGGCCGCTTTCGAATTTCAGCCCGGTTTGGCTCGTAGTGCGTGAGATATTTCCTTCGTCGAACGCCATTTTCGGGTATATCAAAATGAATTCGCTGGGAGCAACCATTTTTGAAACCAGGAAAGAAATTATGTCACTCTGGATACAAACAGGTGTATACTTCCTTACTGCCTGCATAACGTATGGATACCAGGTTAATTATTCGGTGCATCTGAGGAGTGAATTGGCATCACATTCGTACAGGGAAATCCGTCAAAAAATAGAGGTTAATGGTTAGGATTTGGGGATTAGGATTTAGGGATTAGGATTTAGGGATTAGGGATTAGGGATTTAAAAACGTAGAGACGCGATGCCTCGCGTCTCCCCCAAGACCAGATATAAAAGAATAGAAAAAAAAATAACAGAAGCCATTTACCAAATAAAGCGGGGCAGTATCAAAAAGCCGATTAAGCAAAGAAATTTCAAACACGAATAAATAACAATTAAAAAAACAACAATCTAAAAACAAAAAATCATGAAAACAAAGAATTCAATTATGCTTTTAATAGCATCCGTTACGCTGGTTTCAACATCGGCATTTGCCCAGATCAACTTCGGATTACGCAGCGGACTCGCCGCCACAACCTTTTCGGATCAGGGTAATCTTTACCAGGACAACAAAGTGACTTTTTCGTACACCGGGGGAGTTTTTGCTACCATCCCGGTCATCAAGTCATTTTCCATACAGCCTGAACTGAATTACGTACGCAAAGGCCGCAGCAACGAAACTACTGAATTAAACACAGCTATTAAAACCGACTTTATGCTTCATTACCTGCAGGTTCCGGTTCTATTTCAATACAGGAATGACCAACTGCTGAACAAATCGGGTTCAGTATTTTATATTAATGGCGGACCTTACGCTGCTTTTGTTTTGAATACTCAGACGCGGGTTTCCGACAACAACGAAGGAGTATCCCTGGTGCCGGTTAACGACAGCAAGAACACCGACTGGGGCGCAACGCTTGGCATAGGTTTCCAGACACCTGTTTTTAAAAAAGATATCTGTTTCGACCTAAGGTATGATATTGGAATGTCGGAAATTCAACAGCAGCCTACCGAATACCGATCAAAAGCGTTGAGCCTTACGGTTGGAATTGTATTGTAAAATCTTTTTTGTTTGGTTAATACAAAAGAGAGGATCAGAAATGGTCCTCTCTTTTTTTTGTTTTCTGTAACAGGCAAATGTATGTCAGCCTGGATTATCTAGGCTTTGTGAACAGGCGAAATCATAGCAAATGAAAAATAACCTGGAATTGCGCACCAGGTTTTGAATTCAAATACCGTTAACAGAACTGTGTTTGAAAAAATTGATGATAATTTTTTATCTGATTGGAAATCTCTGTACAGATTTCTTTTTCGTGTCGTAATTGTAATATTTCAGGGGTCCTTTATAATATCCAGTGATGGTTTTGCCGTTTGAAGCAGTACAGTTTATCGTTATCTCGTACTCACTGCCATTATTTGTCACACTCACTTTTCCCCCGGAAATATCAAAAACTGATCCGGTTTCAGTCTCCATATTAAAACCCATACCAATCACCCCCAAGTCAAAAGTCCCGGCAGCAAAGGATTCGGTTCCGTCATATAAATAATCCCTAACATCCAATTTATCTGGAAGAGAAGTAAAAATCTCGAAATAAAGGGCATCCCCTACACCTGAAACCATATCGACTTCACCATCCTTCTCATAGATGGTAAAAGCTGACGAGAGCAGGCTTAAATCAATATTATACCCTTCATCAGCAGAATATTTTCCATAATTTTCAAGAAACCCCTTCGATAAAATAAATTCGGTACCGTCATATTTAAAATAATTTTTAACGGTTTCGTCTTCGTCTGTTTTGCATCCGTCAACAAAAAGGCCTAGTAGAAGAATTGCAATGAAAGGTTTTAATAGATTTTTCATAATGTATTGAATTTAGATTTTACCTACTCTGAAAAGCTTTTCGGCTGCCGCTGATTTATTCATGATCAAAAAATTCGTAAAAGACTAAAATCCTACCTGTAAACTATTGTTTGGATACGCGTCCATTATTTTGGTGATACTGAGATTAAAAATCCACATTTCAGGGTTTCGTACCTGTAAAAGTCTCTGTGATTACTCCGCATTTTAAGGTTAATGATAAGGTTTTGTTTATCACGTAACCATTTGTTGTGCACTCTGAATCACTGGCGGTGAGAGTTATCATACCACCTCCGCCATCACTCAGGCTTACTTCAGGTGATGTTGGCATTGTTTGCCCCCCTGCTGTAATTATTAAGTTTACCGAAGTACTTGATACCTTGTTTACCAGGCAGGTGCCTGATACCTGCCCGAGACCAACTACAACCCAGGTGCCGCTATACAACCCAACAGCATTAGCCGAAAGATCAACGGAAGGAGTGTCCGGGTCTTTTTCACAACCAGAGCAAATCATCAAGGTAATAATTGCAATGGCAAGAATCTGTTTTTGCTTCATAAAAACAAGATTTAGATAAAATGAATTTTTTAATGAGTTTTCAATATTATTTAGTCTCAAATTAATCTTGATTATTCCGTTCTATCTTTAATGCAGCGGATACTTTTAAAATCACTATTATAAGAAATGTCTGAACTTCTATGGGCTACATTTGTAGCCATTGAACCAATAATGTAAGATGACGGATACTGAATATTTCTCGATGACCACCATTCTCCATAGTATCCGGCATAATATGATAAAAAGGAATTAAGATCATCACACATTCCACCAGGCAGAGCGGAATAACCACTTTCATTAGTCGCGCCAGCATTCGGACTTCGCCATAACCCTGTATTGCCTTCAACAGTACCAACTGATTTCAGCTTTCCGCCTGCGATACTTTCACCGCCTAAAAACAAAATCAGTGTATTCCATTCTTCGTCCGTAGGGATATGCCAACCCTTTGGCGCAATATACAGTGGCACCAGGTAGGTTTGGTACACAACCCTGAAATTATATAAGGCCCCATATTTGTTATAGCCTACGGAATCATTATTATACCAGCAGTATCGGGGAGTTGGCCATGATCCGGTTGATTTTTTCATGGTTATCGTTTCTATAGGTGTACCGTCGTTAAATCTGGTAACCTTTAGGTTTTCCGTCATCCACACTTGTGTACCGATAGTTACGGTCTGATAGGTATTGCCATCGATATCGGTAACAGTTAAATTGTTGTTACCATCATCTTTTTTACAAGCAGTAAAAAACAGTAAAATGACTCCTGATAGTATAAATGGATAAAGCAAAATTCCAGGTTTCATAATGCATGAATTTTAAATTAAATGTTAAAGTCTTTAAGTTCATTTTTAGTATTCACGGAGTGACTTGAAGTCACCCCCTCCTAACAAAATCTGCCAATCTTTAAACTCACGGCTTTGTACCCGAAAACGTCTCTGTTATAGTTCCTGCTTTTATGGTAAATGATAATGATTTATTCTCAATTGTACCATTAAGTGTGCCACCAGAATCAGAATATGAGATGTTTATTTTACCGCTTCCGCTGTCACTAAGTTTCACCCCTGGCAAAGTCGGAATTGATTGTCCGCCAGCTGTCATAACTAAATTTACAGAAGCTCCGGAAACTTTAACTACCTGGCAGGTTCCTGCTACCTGGCCTGTACCAGGTATCGCCCAGATGCCCGTATAAACGCCGGTTGAATTTGCAGCTAAATCAGCAGACGAATCGTCAGAATTTTTCTCACATCCCCAGCAAATCATCAGAATGAAAATCGCTAAGGGAAAAATAAGTTTTTGTTTCATAGGCTTTAGTATAAAATTAAAGGATGAAACGAACATGACAAAATCAGCCAATTTTGACTCACCGGCGGATGATAGTATTTTGTCATGGAGTTCCATGTGACCCGTAAAAAAATAAATAATAACACATGAAATTTAATTTGATTTCTCCGGGAAGGAATAACTGCTATTACTCGAAATAGTCAGGAATCATATTCCTTTGATACTAAGTACGACAAGGGATAATCTGGAGAGAAATAAGAAAAGCCGACAATTTATTTTGATACTATATTTGTACAAATATAATGAACAATCAAGCTTTTGATCCGCTCGTCAATAATTTATATCGGATACAAATAGATGTTTGTGCCAGGAGAAAAAGCCAGACCTGAAAAAAAATGTAAAACAAATAAAGCAATCCACTCTGATTAAAATAAAAGAGAGAACCATTTCTGATTCTCTCTTTTATTTACTGACAGGTAAAATGTGCCTGACTTTTCTATTTTAATCAGGGCAGGTTAGAATTTCAATCCCAGTTTTAGTCTGAAACAGTTAACTATGTTTTTTTGATCCGCCAATGTTTCATCGCTTAATGAACCTGAGTATGTTCCTTTACTGTTAATAGCTCCCATTGTATACTCCATTCCTAAATTGAATATTTTATACCTGACAGCGGCTCCGATTGCATGTGAAACACCTACACCAACATAGGCATACGTTTCATCTTCGCTACCGGAAGAGGTAAAAACAGAAGCACTCGAAAGCACCGTTGGCCGCAGATTATAATAAGTATCCAGTGCCAGGTTGTCAGCTAATACAAAGGTTCCTACAGGACCGACCTCTAAAAACGAGAAATCAATCACTGCTCTTGCCCAATCAGAATCATAAATAGTACCGGACTTAACTCCCATTGTGAAATCAAGCCAATTTACCATAAGTCCGAATCCATATTTTTCTTTTGGCTTAAAATACCAGCGGTTACCAATCTGAATCCCCAAAAGACTACTTAATTTATAATCATCCCCTATAATATCATTATCCAGCATCGAATAACCATCCATTTTCCCATCACTTGTTAACGCATAGTTACTTGAAGGAAACCCTATTATAAGATTGACGCTAAACCCATTACTAAGTGTTCTGTCCTTTTGGGCAAACAAACTTGTTGTTAAACCTACTAAAACAATAACAGCAATCAGAAGTATATTCTTTTTCATTTTTTATTGTTTTTAATTTTTCTTACTCATAAGGCTTTTCAGCGCCGCCCCGTTTTTATAGTGGTTGCTGGTCTCCACGTTAAAAAAATTGTTTAACCTGATCTATCCCTAAAATCCTTATTATTACGACATTTTATTATGGGTGTAGATTTCTTGAAGGAAAACTACATTCAATTAATAGAGGATCGAATAAAAACAGGCATCTTATTAGCTAAATCACGTCAGGAATTTTTATAAGAAAACAGAAATACCTAGATTACAACCCAGGTTTCCTTGTTTTTCTTTATACTTATTATCATCACTATCTGTTAAGGTAGCCCTGGTATACGATAAACCTAAATTAAACGAAATATTTTCTTTAATGAAATAAGAAATCCCTACTCCAATATTGAAGCATATGCCACTAGACGATGACTCTTCATTACTGCCGCTTTTTGGAATATATTTATAGGTTTGTGAGGCAATACCAACTCCAATTTGTGCTAATGGCCTAATCTTACCATCAATTGGAAAAAAATAGATCGCCGTTGGCAAAATTAGGATTGAATTCATTACATCTTTATCACCATCTTCATATTTATAAGCATTATGTGCAATATTGCCTGTTAATCCAATTGCCAGGTTATCTATTACAAAATAGCCAAATGAAGGCAGAAATGAAATTGAGCTTCCTTTTGTTTTGTCTCCAGATTGACCATCATAAACTGGTGTTGAACTCGTAAAGATAGATGTTAAACCTGTGCCTCCTGACAAGACGAAGTCTCCTTTTTTAGTTTGAGCGAAAATTGCACTAGCTGTTAATAGTACAACTAATAATACTAATAATTTTTTCATGTTTATTTGATTTAACATTCTCCTACTCATAAGGCTTTTCGGTACCGCCCCGTTTTTTTTAGTGGTTGCTGGTCTCCACAAATAATATTCTGAATTTTTACAAATGATTGTCAAGCAGTATTTAACAATGTCATTGTAGGTTCCCGCGATTTTGCACCGAATTGTTTTCTCAAATTTTCCATATAATTAGGTTAAGGTTTACAATAATTTATTGCATTAAAACAATATGGTATTTTTATGCCAATTCAATAAGGATAATACATTTCTCTAAGCTGGTTCACCTAAAAATAAATTCTAATTTATTTATTGTTAAGACAAATTTAATGAACAAATGTGCTTCTCCTGACGCAGAACAATAATTTATATTCATTACAAATAGAGCTTTACACCCATCCGAAATGTAAAGATATAGAAAGAGTTTTGTTAAAAAATGTTAACGACTTGTTAAAAAGGTAGATAGGATTAGAATCAGCGTCTGCATTTCTTGAATTCTGGAATGTTTTTAAACAATTCACAAGCTGATATTTCCTATTGTTAAGCTTAGAGATGAATTTCCCGTAAGAAATATCAATTCACTATCAAGAATAAGATATTTCAAGGTTTCTGACGAATATCTCTCAAATAAGTTTTACTTTTCGGGAATGAAACGCGAAATTGAATTACTGGCACCAGGCGGAGATATAGCCTCCATTAAGGCCGCGATTGCAGCCGGGGCTGATGCCGTGTACTGCGGGCTGGATAAATTTAATGCCCGGAACCGCGCGACAAATATAAGTTCCGACGATTTAAACGGAATTTTACGGCTTGCGCACAAACATAACTGTCAGGTTTTTCTGACTCTCAATATACTGATCACTGAAAATGAAATACCGGCTTTGATAAGTGTTCTTAACAAATTAAGCAATACAAGTATTGATGGCATTATAGTTCAGGATTTAGGAATGTTCTACCTGTTGGCAAATTATTATACCAGTCTTAAAATTCATGCTTCAACTCAGCTTACCACGCATAACGAAGGCCAGGTAAAGTTTTTAGGCAAACTAACCGCCGAGCGCGTTAACTTGTCGAGAGAGTTGAATATTAACGAGATAAAGGCTTTAACCCTTGTTGCCCATCAAAACAATATGCTGACCGAAGTATTTGTTCATGGATCCAACTGTATTTCGTTTTCAGGGCAATGCTATATGAGTTCGGTTCATGGAGGAAACTCCGGAAATCGCGGCAGATGCAGTCAGCCATGCAGGGACCAATACATTACTACTACGGAAGGCAAAAACTTCCCGCTTAACCTTAAAGATAATTCGGCGTTTACTGATTTAAAGGAGCTATCGGACGCGGGAGTTGATTCTGTAAAGATTGAAGTCCGGATAAAGAAGTTTCATTATGTATATACCGTTGTAGACGCATGGCGGAAACAACTCCACAGTTTTTATCGTGATACTAAACTGATTAATGACCCAGGTGAGCTGCGTAAAGTGTTTAACCGTGATTTTACAAATGCCTACCTGAAGGGAAACCTTACTAAAGATATGTTTATCGATAATCCCCGCGATAATTCAGCTATCTATCAATCTGAAGTTAATGGTGTTTTATCCGAAACAAGTTTAGAAAAAGCCAAAGGCGACGTTTATGATGAGCGGACTGAAATAATAACTTCAGTTGAAAAGCAAATCGCGCAATTAAACATCGCAAAGGCGCCTTTAAAGATATTCCTTTCGGGAGTCAGTGGCATTCCTTTAAAAGTTTCGGTAACAACTCCGGATACTTCCTTTGAGGTGTTTTCGGAAGTTAATCTTTCGGATACGGGCACTGAAGCATTAAACCAGGAAGTGCTTCTTAAAAGGTTTAAAATCTTAAATGAAACTGAGTATTACATTGAGCAACTGGATTTAAAAGATCTTCATCCTAATGTTTACCTTCCGTTTAAAGAACTCACGGCCATTAAGAAAAAGCTGCTGTTTATTCTAAACGATTCCAGAGAATATATTGAACCCATTGCTGTTCCTTTTCTGAAAAAGCCTGAAAGCGTAAATATAAAACCTACACTTTCGGTTTTGATATCTTCTGCAGAAGACCTTTACCTGACTGATGCAACCTCAGCAACTATTTATTATCAGCTTCCTGATAGTTTTAAGAACAGCATGGAGAAGTTCGTTGATCTTTTCAAAGCAAATAAAAAATTAATTCCCTGGTTTCCGTCCATTAGTATCGGCGAAGATTATAGAGCCTCAGTTGAATTTCTTAATCAATTGCAACCCAAACGCATCGTTACAAACAATACAGGCATAGCTTTTGAAGCTTTTAAAAAAGGAATTCCCTGGATTGCAGGGCCGTATCTGAATACGATCAATTCCTTTAGTTTGCTTTGCTTGAAAGAGAATTTCAATTGTTCGGGCGCCTTTATTTCGAATGAAATCAGCAAGATGCAGATGTATGGCATTAAAAAGCCGGATAATTTTGAATTGCATTACAGCATCTTCCACCCTATTGTTCTGATGACCAGCAGGCAATGCCTGTTTCACCAGGTTACCGGATGCTGGAAAGATACTATGGATGAAACCTGTATTTCAGATTGTGAGCGAAATGCTTCCATTACAAATCTGAAAAACACAACTTTCGTTATTGAAAAATCTAAAGGAAGCTACAACACAATTTATAACGAAACTAATTTCCTGAATACGGATATTGTTACCGATTTACCGAGTTTCTATTCAGGATTTATGATTGATCTGCGGGATATAAAAACAGGAACAAAAATGGGTATGAATAAAGCGGGCGTAATTAAGCTTTTTGAAAACCTGCTGAATGAAGTTGCTGATTCGAAAAATGAACTGGAACAAAATATTTATCCCACGACGAAGGGACAATATAAAAAGGGAATCTGATTGAAAAAAATCAGAATATGGATAACGCGCAAAGAAGGGATATTTGCGGGTTCAAGAATAAAGATACGCAATAATATAATGCTCGGATAGAAGATTTAGATTTTGAAAAAGCCATCGCTTTATTTGAATTGAGCAATGACTGAGTAACAAAGTCTTCATATCTTTATACAGACAAGAAAAGCGTAAAACTTACTTCAGATGTTCCCAATACCATTTAATCGAATGCTCCAATCCCTGGCGCAGGTTAAATTGAGGATCGTAACCCAGCAAGCGGGATGTTTTGGCAATGGATGCCAGCGAATGGGGAATATCGCCCTGCCGGGGTTCGGTATAAACCGGATCAATCTTTGCAATTTCCGGATCAAATTTTGCCAGCCCTTCGCGCAGAAATCCGTATAACTCATTCAACGTTACCCGATCGCCAAAAGCTACGTTATAAGCGGTGTTGTACGCTTCGGGATTAAAAACAACAGCGGCGCGAAGGTTAGCCTGTACAACATTTTCGATATAGGTAAAGTCGCGCGTCTGGCTGCCATCACCAAAAATTACCGGCGCTTCGTGATTTATCAATGCTTTTACAAAACGCGGAATTACAGCTGCATACTGGCCGTCAGGGTCCTGGCGGCGGCCAAAAACGTTGAAATAACGCAATCCCAGGGTTTCCATTCCATATAATTCGCCGAAAACTTTGGCGTAGAGTTCGTTCACTTTTTTGGTAACGGCATAAGGAGATAGAGGGTTGCCTGTATTTTCCTCAAATTTTGGCAAGGCAGGATGATCGCCATACACTGATGAACTTGAAGCATATACAAAACGCTTTACACCTGCATCACGCGCAGCAACGATCATATTCAAAAAACCGGAAACATTCACATCGTTGGAGGTGACAGGATCTTTTACCGAGCGGGGAACGGAGCCCAGCGCTGCCTGGTGCAAAACATACTGAACACCATTTGCTGCTTTTTGGCAATCTGCCAGGTTACGGATATCGCCTTCAATAAAGCTAAAATTATTATTGCTCATGAATTCGGCTATATTCTCCAATTTACCTGTTGCAAGATTATCGAGACAAACAACTTCATTATCCTGCGAAAGGAGTGACTCAATTAATGATGATCCTATAAACCCGGCGCCGCCGGTGACCAGTACCTTGCTGTTTTCCAATATGTTGTCCATGATTTAATTCCCCGAATCTATATTCACTATTTTTTAACTATTTATCTCTTTTTTGATCCCCGACCTGAAGGTCGGGGCAAATGATTCATTCCTTATATCCCCGACCTGAAGGCCGGGGCTAATGATTTATTCCTTATATCCCCGACCTGAAGGCCGGGGCTAATGATTCATTCCTTATATCCCCGACCTGAAGGCCGGGGCTAATGATTTATTCCTTAACGACTATGTCTTATAAACTATATTCCATTTTCTATTTCCTATCAACTCCTCCCCTAATAAATCCCCGTATACCTTTTCCTCCTCCAATACCCATGCGCAAATGCAAATGCAAGCACCAACAATACCGGCACAACCAGGTTAACCAACTGCCATTTAAGACGTTGAGACTCGACAAGGGAAGCATCTAGCGCACGAAGTTTTACCTCACGTGAGCGCACCGAAAGCAAAGCAGAGTCGTCGCAAAGATAGTTCATGGCATTGAGAATAAAATCCTTGTTGCCGAATTGTTGACCTGTGTACCTGTCGTAACCAAGTGGCAGCGGTGTTGGACGAAGTTCGCCAGGCTGAAGCTGATTTTTGATAATATCTCCGTCAGCAACTACAATCATAGCAGTTTTAGTGCTTTTTCCAAGAAAAGCGATTTCAGGCGATTTGGCGAACTCAGCCGGGATACGATTCATAAAAACTGATGTAAATTCCCCTTCGAGCAAAACAGCCACAGGCTGATAGGGTTGGTTAAACTGCTGTGGATCCGGCTCCTGGTACAGGTAACTCAGGCTTAAAGTAACCGGCGAATTCAGCACCCTCGAATAACGGGAAGTACTAAGCAGTATGGTTTTGGTCACTCCCGGTGCTTCAACTGTATCCATACTGCTGACAAATTCGGTTTTTATCGCGCTCAGATTCCTGACAATAGGATGGTTGGATGTTGGTATAAGTAAAGGGAAAAATAACCAGGGAATCAGTTTCTGGTTTCCTTTCGGATCAATAACCACGGGAATCGGCAATGAACTCATATCCACTACCAGGTTGCTGTTGAGCCGTACTCCATAGCTAAATAACATATCATCGAGGTTCAGGTCCCGGGCCAGCGCATATGTTTTATCTTTAGTCCGCAGGCTATCCATTTCGGCATATACCGGGTCAACAAGCCAGAGCACCTTACCTCCGCGCATTATAAACTGATCGATCATAAATTTATCAAGTTCATTTTTAGCGAATGCGGAATCGGGTTTTGCAATAATAATTGCTTTGTATTTATTTGCCAATGAAGCGTTTTGCGTTTGCATAGCTAGCGCCGAAGGCTGACCATCAATCCTCACATGTTCAATTTCGTAATATTCGCTTAAAGCTGCTTCGATACTGGCAGTGTAAACAGGTTCGAGTTCACCATGGCCTTCGATAAAAGCAATTTTGGGTTTTTCAGTTACACTCAGTTTTCTGATCACATTAATAAGTCCGAATTCGAGTGATTGAACCGAATTATTCAAAACTTCTGCAGGTGGCTTCCCAACTTGAGTGAGTAATAAGTCCAATGGCATTTCCTTGCCATGATATGAAACCACAGCTCCCGGAAAAATAATTTTACGGGAGGTTCCGGCTTTGTCCTTCACCTGAAGATCGGTAGCATTCAATCCACTTTTAGCAAGCTGCATATACATCGCGTCAAGCTGGTTTTTGTCTTTTCCTGCCGATGGATCGATAAACTCGAATTGAATATTTTTGGAATAAGCGCGGAACTGGTTGAGCATTTCGCGTGTTTCGTTGCGCAGCCGCTGGAAACCGGCCGGAAAATCGCCTTCGAGGTACACTTTGAAAGTCACCACCCCATCAAGCTCTTTAAGCATTTTGCGGGTAGTTGGCGAAAGCGTGTAGCGTTTATCGGCAGTCAGATCAAGTCGGTAAAAGGCAAAAGAACCTATAAGATTTAGTACCACTATGATGACTAACCCAATTGCAAGTTGCGTAAAACTGCTTCGCCTGATATTTTTTCTGTTCGCTGTCATATCTCTGTCTGTCAGGGTTACCATTTTCTACGTTCCATGGTGAAGCGGGTAAGCATCAGGAAAAATGCTATCAGGCTCAGAAAATACAATACATCGCGGGTGTCGATCACCCCACGGCTCATGCCCGCATAATGTTCGTTAATCCCTAATTGACTTACAAACAATCCGAATGAACCAAAAACTGAGAGATTATAGATAAAATCAAAACCGGTGTACATAAATCCGCAAAGGAAAACAGCGATAAGGAATGAAACAATCTGGTTTCCTGATATAACTGAAGCAAAAATGCCGATAGCAACAAAACCGGCTCCAAGGAATAACAAACCAATGTACGAACCCCAGGTTCCGCCTACATCGAGGTTGCCGGGAGGCATTCCAAGTTTATAAACTGTAACATAATAAACGAGTGTAAGCAATACCGCAAATAATACCAGCACAACTCCGGCAAAGTATTTAGCCAGGATGATTTCAATATCGGTAACAGGCTTGGTAAGCAGCATTTCCATGGTGCCGGCTTTTTGCTCTTCGGCAAAGGAACGCATGGTGATGGCGGGTATCAGGAACATAAAAACCCAGGGAGCCAGGAGGAAATAATTGTCGAGCGTGGCAAATCCGTAATCCAGGATATTGAACTGCTGGGGAAAAACCCAGAGAAACAGCCCGTTAACCAGAAGAAATACGATAATTACTGTATATCCAATCAATGAACTTAAAAATGTGCTGATCTCTTTATGTAATAATGTGTACATGCTTATAGACCTTTCGGTTAGGAGGCGCAAATTTAATGAATTTGAGCATGAGTATTACAAGAGTCAATTCACATAAAAAACCAATTCTGTTTTGTATTATCTTTGTTAAAAATATAGTAGGATCATGTCAACACTGCAAGCTATACTTAAAGAAATGAAAGAAGTTCCGGTTAACCGGCTGGATGAGCTATATCAATTTATACATTCCATGACAACATCAGCTAAACATTCCGAAAAATTACAAAAAAGGATTATTTCGTTTGGAGGAGCATTCAGTGATATGAGTGAAAAGGACTATACGGAATACCTTGATCGGACAAAAAGTACAAGATCAAACTTATTTGACCGTAAATTTGATATATGAAAGCATCATTGCTTGACACCGATATCCTGTCAGAGTTTTTGAGAGGCAACCCCAGGGTAATCGAAAAAGTAACTGAACATGTTATTGAATATGGTTTCGTAAGCTTGAGTATTATAACCTATTACGAAATACTGAATGGTCTTTTATACAAAGATGCCAAAAAGCAGTTGGTAAAATTTGAGGAGTTTGTCGGTTTAAACAAAGTCATTCCACTTACATTGCCAATGGCTAAAACCGCAGCTACCATCCAGGCAGAATTACGAAAGAAAGGACGCGAAATAGGGCACACCGACACTTTAATTGCCGGTATTGCAATAACAAGCGAACTTCTGCTTATAACAAACAACACAGATCATTTCAACCGGATAAAAGGACTTGAAATTGCTAACTGGACCATATAAAGTGGGGAATTGGGCTGATGACTTTTGCTTGCTTTGACAATCAATACTTACATCATTATTCTGTTATAGATATAACTCTATCTCACCCCACCTCCAGCGTAATCAGAATAACCTCCGCTGCACAATTAAATCGTACCGGCATTCCGCTTACGCCAACGCCCCTGGATGTATAGCCGATCATTTTACCAATATTCCACTGTCCATGGTTAAACTGTTTGCCTTCGAACTGGTGGCTGATTATGGGAGTTCCTTCTTTCAGGCAAATCTGGCCGCCATGTGTATGCCCGCATAAATAAAGGCTGTATTTATTTGCGGCAGCTATTTTTGCTAGTTCTGTTGTATGAACTAATGCAATCTTAAAATCATAGCCTTTAGTCTCAAGACATAATGCTGCCTGTTCGGTATAGAAATTATAAGGATCGTCAGTACCTGTAACTAATATCTTCTGTCCATCTTTTTCAATCTCAACGGATTCGTTAACCAGCAGTTCGAGGCCTGATTCTTTTTCGTATTGCGCCATCAGGAAAGTATCGTGATTTCCCAAAACAGCAAATGTGCCAAAAGGAGCCTGTATATATTTAGATAGAATTTTAAATGGCTTCAGAATATGCCTGAAAGTTCCTGAGATATCTCTTCGGTAGTCGCCTGTCAGGAAACAAGTATCGAATTTAAGGTCTTTTATCCTGTCCCTTATCAATGTGGCAAAACCTGGGATGCTGTCGATATGCAGGTCGGATAAGTGCAAAATCCGGAATCCGTGAAAAGCAGTCGGAAGATTCGGGTATTTCAGGGTAAGATAGGTTACCGAAATGGTTTTAGCGTTCCCATTTCCTTTCCTGTAATAACCGGTAATCTTTAATAAAACAGCAAAAATTCCGAGCAGGCGTAAAAATAAATCCCAGCGGCTTCTGCTCTTTTTCCCGTTTTTATTGCGTAAAAAACCAACATTTTCCAATACCGAGCGGGTAGCAGCCCAAACCAGGCGCTTGTCCTTACGTAATTCAGGATGATCAATGAAATGATACATAGGAAAATCGGTTTGCAGAATTCACATATTTCACACCTTGCTTTGTTGAAGAAAATGCAGGAAGGAATTCATTATATTAATATCCCTTTTAATGAAAAGTAATAATTCAAAAAGTCTGCAAATTCAATCGAATATCAATTTAACCTTCTTATTAACAGACAGAAACAAAATAACTAACGGCACCAGGACTTTAGCTGTTGAAATTGGTGACTCAAGCTGTTTTTACTCTTCTCCCAAAACCAAAAATACATCGTTATCCATTGCAACACCTAGCAACGAAGCGGCTCTGCCGCGATTGACGGCAATCTGGAGAAAGCCGTTGGAAGCAAACAGTGCGCACGTAAATCCTTCCCGTACATCGCCATACGCCTTAACCAGCGGGATGGTATCTTTTTTACAGATGATCCTGTATGGATTTTTTCCAAGACAATCGCGCACAAACACATCCGTAATATTTACAAAAATATTTTCATAGTTATCGATATGCATAACCTTGCCGTAAATGGTTTTTCCATCGAAATCAGGTTGTAGCAGCGTTTTCGGGTTGAGCGATTGCAATGGTTCGCCCAATGTGTCCATATCAGTTCCCTGTGCCAGTAAAGCGGCAACCTTGGCAAACCTGTCGCGGGCGGGGAACGTAAAATACCCCGAATCCTGGTTAATGGAAATCGAAATGATTTTTTCAGGCGCTTTATCCAGGATCAAGGAAATCAAACCCGTGTCGGCACAAATAAAATAATGACCCTCGGATTTTACAATCACATGCGGATGTTTGTCGGACTCAATGGAATCAACGCCAATTATATGAATAGTACCCTCGGGAAAACTATGCCAGGCATTGCGCATCACGAACGAAGCGTGTTTTATATCAAAAAGCCTGATATTATGCGAAATATCAACTATTACTGCTCCGGAAATACGGCTGAGTATCGAGCCTTTAACCGAAGCCACATAATGATCGGTAAGTCCCCAGTCGCTGAGCAGTGTTATAATTGGCATGGAATTATTAAGTTAATGGAAAATGGTTAATGGAAAATGGTTATGTTAATTGTTAACAGAAAATAGTTGATGGTGGGATGAAACAGGTGATTGGTTATGTCTTGAAATTATAGATTTCGGATCTCAGCAATTGTGACTTACTATTTTCTATTTTTCTATTTTTCTATTACCTCAACACTTCATAATACTCCCAATCACTAAGCAGCATCAAAAGTAAAAAATATCCGCGGATAATATGGAATTAACATTAATTTTGTGTGGTAGTACAAACATTCCCTTACAACTGATTTTTATACATGACCGAAAGCACTTTTTCACTTGAATCATACAGCCCGCTTGAAATTTTTGGCATCAACGACCGTAACATCAACCTGTTGCGTGAACTTTTTCCTAAACTGAAAATAATTGCCCGCGACGATATTCTTCGCGTTAACGGCGATGAAGCTGAAATAGAAACTTTTTCCCTGTTATTCTCTTCCATGCTTATGTTTTTTGATAACTACGGTAAGCTTGATGAAGATGATATTCAAAAACTGGCAGGAAATGGCAATGCCAATGAAGTAATATCCACGTTCCGTGAAGCCAATGCTGATGTACTGGTGCATGGCAAAAACGGGATGATGATACGCGCCCGCACCGTTAACCAGGGCCGCATGGTTGAAAGCATTGCCGAAAACGATATGATTTTCGCTATTGGACCGGCCGGAACCGGGAAAACCTATACGGCTGTGGCTCTCGCTGTACGAGCGTTAAAAAATAAAGAAGTACGCAGAATCGTGCTCACGCGTCCGGCTGTGGAAGCCGGTGAAAACCTGGGATTCCTTCCCGGCGATCTGAAAGACAAACTTGATCCGTATCTTCAGCCTTTGTACGATGCGCTCCGGGATATGATCCCGACGCAAAAGCTGGTCGGATACCTCGAAGACGGAACCATAGAAATTGCGCCTCTGGCATTTATGCGCGGCCGAACACTCGAAAACGCCTTTGCCATTCTCGACGAAGCACAAAACTGTACCGAAGGACAGCTAAAAATGTTTGTTACCCGCATGGGGAAATCCTCCAAATTTGTGATAACAGGCGATGTAACACAGATCGACCTTCCACGAAATCAAAACTCGGGCCTGGTACAGGCGATGAAACTCCTGAAAAACATTAAAGGCATTGATTTTATCACTCTTGATATACGTGATGTAGTGCGGCACAAACTGGTTACAAGGATTATAAATGCTTACGAGAAGAAGGAATAGTTATTCCTTATACCAGTCGTTCCTGAGCTAATAGTAAAATAAACCACGGAGGCACTGAGAACACAAAGAAACACGGATATATTTACCGTAAAATTCCTCAGTGCAAATCCGTGTTCTCTGTGTCTCCGTGGTTAGACATCTATTTAAAGCACTGATTGGATTTTATTCAAAAGAAATATTAACACCATTGTTGAAAACATTAACAGGGATTTAGCAGTTTGATAATTTCTATCATACAAATCATTTGTAATTTTGCATTTCTGAAAATTATTCCGAATCCTATATTAAACCTGTTTAAAAACACCAACTCCTATGCAAAACGCCATCACACGCACCGATTTCACATTTCCGGGAATGAAAAGCCTTTACATTGGTAAAGTCCGCGACGTATATAATATCGACGACGAATTACTGATTATGGTTACCAGCGACCGGATTTCGGCATTTGATGTGGTGTTGCCACGAGCTATTCCGTACAAAGGACAGGTTTTAAACCAGATCGCTTCAAAGTTTCTGGACGATACTTCGGATATAGTTCCCAACTGGAAAATAGCCACACCCGACCCCATGGTTACTGTCGGCCGCCTTTGCGAACCTTTTAAAGTGGAAATGGTGATCCGCGGCTACCTCAGCGGACATGCATGGCGCGAGTACAAAGCAGGGAAACGCAGCATCTGTGGAGTTCCTATGCCCGACGCAATGAAAGAGAATGATATGTTTCCCAATCCTCTCATCACTCCTACTACCAAAGCTTCTGTTGGCCATGACGAAGATATCTCGAAAGAAGACATCCTTAAAGAAGGTTTGGTGAGCCAGGAAGATTATGAGATGCTTGAAAAGTTCACCATGGCAATTTTTGAACGTGGCACCCAGATTGCAAATGGCATGGGATTAATATTGGTTGATACCAAATATGAATTCGGGAAAGCAAACGGTGAAATATTTCTTATCGACGAAATTCACACGCCCGACTCATCCAGATATTTCTACAAAGAAGGATACGAAGATCGCCAGGCAAGAGGTGAAGCTCAAAAGCAGCTTTCGAAAGAATTTGTTCGCGAATGGCTTATGGCTAATGGTTTCCAGGGCAAAGAAGGCCAACAGGTTCCTGTAATGGACGATGATTTTGTGAACCTGGTTTCGGAACGCTATATCGAATTGTACGAGAATATTACCGGTGATAAATTCGAACGTGCTGATGTAACCAATGTTCCGGCCCGGGTTGAAAGTAATATCAATAAATTTCTGGAGGCTTATTACAGGTAGAGAATGTGGGAATTTGAGGATTTGAAAATTTGAAAATTTGAGAATGAATTGATTTTGGAATTTGAGACTTGCGTCCCCCTTGTTCACTTTCATCTAACTAAAAATAAAAGACTGATTAAGAGGCCATTGCAAGCAGTATGTTTTTACTCTTTTGAGCTTTCTTCTCATAATAAGCCACTCTTTTTTGCATGTCCAGTATGTTTTTCTGCGTTTCAATTTGT
>CAIRMR010000001.1 GCA_903879715.1 uncultured Bacteroidales bacterium | reverse complement strand
TTCTAAAACATAAAAAACACACACAGTTATGAAAAAAGCACTTCAATATAGTTTCCTTACTGCTTTCCTGGTATTCTCAGCAGGTACCTATCTAAACGCGCAACCTCATGCCGGGCAGCAAAGTACCGGCACCGTGACTGGGGACCGCATTGGTGCCGGCGCCGGCGCGCCGGTTGGCAGCGGAACGTTGCTGTTATTAGGGCTTGCCGGGTTGTATGGCGGAAAAAAGGTTTACAATATGCGTAAGAGGCTGGATGCATAACAGCCTGACTTATTTCTCAACCAACCACAAAGTAACCACAGCTATCCGCATTTGCCTGGTAGCTGTTTTTTTTACACTTCCTGAATTTGTCCCGACGAAACACACTGATCAGTGAAAAACGGGTCTGGACACATCAGAATCCTGCGGATAAGTTTGCCTCAAAGTCAAAATAAACAAGAATAAGAATTCAAAGATCAAAGGTTGAGTCCACTCCGATAACCCAAAAAAAAAGAAAACCACGGAGCGATGTGCTGAGCCTGACGAAGCAGCACAAAGAACACAGAGGCACACAGAGTATTGTTAATCAGCTTTATAAGCTTATTGTAACTTAGAGCCTTTGTGCCTTTGTGGCGAAAAAAGACTTTTCGGAGTGGACTCAAGGTTCAAAATTAAAAATCTGGTCTATGGTGCCAGGCATGAACTTATACCCGAATCTGCCTTAAACAAGGATTAATGCATTCCCGAAAATGCGGGAACAGATGTTTGATATTTTGTTTCTAACTTCTTCAGTTTATTCAATATCATGTACTTTCTACTTATAGTGTTATTGATTGAATATTTGACATAGAATACCTATATATGTAATATATATTTACTAAAATGCATATATAAATATAGATAAAGTCAATATATTACGCTAAAAATTAGGTAACAGCAGGTTTAAGGACTACATTCGCCTTCTTTTTAAAATTGAAAATAAGTGCAGGAAAATCAAGATTTTAGCGCATGATAAATGCCCGATCCAAGGAATGTTGGAAACATGCGCAGAAGGCAGATTATCAACGCCAGGATTAAAACGGGGCTATATTCAGGCTGGTAGCAGCAAAGAGAAATAAAAAGAATATTGCTCAATACAAAAAATAAATACGCATTCAAAACAACAAGTAATATAAGGCAGCAGTAGCCGGAAAACTCAGCTTAAACAAAAAGTAAAAACCTGGAACACATGAAAAAACTCGTTACCTTACTGCTGGCACTGACTCTGGGTGCTACCTTAATTACCCAAACGGCCCACGCACAGGTAAGCGTGGCAGGTTCTGCCGGCAATGCCAATGGAACATACACCAGCTTAAAACTGGCTTTTGATGCCCTCAATGCGGTAACAGCAAGCCAGGCAGGAAAAAACATAAGTGTTACCCTTACGGCAAGCACTACCGAAACGGGTTCGGCTATATTAAACCAGCCATTGATAGGTTTGTGGACTTCGCTTACCATTTACCCCACAGTTGCGGGACTTTCAATCAGCGGCGATTTAGCGACCCCGCTTATTGATTTAAACGGAGCCGATAACGTTACCATCGATGGCAGGGTAAACCAGGCAGGAGTAAAAAATCTTGTAATTACCAATGTTAGTAATTTGTCTACTGATGGCACTTCTACCCTTCGTTTTATTAACGATGCCACCAATAATACAGTAAAGTATTGCATACTGAAAGGCTCGTCAACCGCATCAACAGGAGGAATATTGTTTTTCAGCACTACCACGGGAACTATCGGAAACGATAACAATACCATTGATAACAATGATATTACCTGTGCCACCGATGCCAACCGGCCTGTTAAAGCCATCTATTCATATGGAACATTTGCAAAAGAAAACAGCGGAGTCACCATCAGTAATAATAATATTTATGATTTTATCAACCGGGGTATTAGCTCTTATGGAATACAAATTAATACCTATTCAACGGCATGGACCCTGTCGGGCAACAGTTTTTATGAAAGTACTTCATTTGTTCCAACGGAAACATGTATATATTATGTCATTATTATAAATTATGCTGCAGGAATAAACTTCACGGTAGCCAATAACTATATAGGCGGCAGCACTGCAGCGTGTGGAGGCAGCCCCTGGACAAAAAGCAATAACAAAAATAGTCTTCTTTATGGTATTTATCTTACTGCCGGAACTACTGTGGCAAGCAATATACAGGGCAATACCATTGCCAATTTTGATTTTTCAAATTCATCCAACCCGACATGGGTTGGAATATCTGCCACCGGCAATGTAAATATAGGTACCACCACGGGCAATACCATTGGAAATGCCGCCACAACAGCTTCAATTAAATACAATGCCGGTTCGGGGGGAGGGAATTTTTATGGCTTATATCTCAGCGGTTTTTCGGGCATTGCACAAAACAACACCATTGCTTCCATTACGGTTAGCAATACCCTTGCCACCGCTTCAACTCACTTTTACGGTATTTACGTTATGGGCAACTCGCCCTGCCTGGTTGCCAATAACACCATTGGCAGCACCACCGTAAGCAACAGTATACATGCGACTTCCACATCAACAGCCGAAGCCCAGACGGTGTATGGGATTTATCATACCGGTACAAACACGCTCACTGTTTCGGGTAATACCATAGCCAATCTCACCAATGCAACTTCCAATTCAGCTGCTACCAATGGTGTGGTGAATGGTATTTTTGCTGATAATGGTTCAAATTTGATATCAAATAACACCATACGGGATTTAACCATTGCGAATGCTAACACATTAGCCACCTATGAATCCGTTGGCGGAATTGTTTTGTATTATACAACAGCAGGAAAGGTGCAAAGCATTGTTGGCAATACCATTTATAATTTATCGAATACCTATCCCTCTTTTACCGGTAATGTGAGCGGCATTTACTATAAAGGGTCAGCAACCCCGGGTATAGTATCAGGGAATATTATTCACAGCTTATCGGTAAGCCCGGGCAGTACCGGTGCATCCGTAAACGGAATAGAACAAGCTAACGGAGTATTAACCTGCTCGAACAACATTATCAGCCTGGGCAGCGCCACGCAAACGAATAATTATGGCATAAAAGAAACCGCAGGCATACGGTTGAACCTGTATTCCAATACTGTGTATATTGGCGGAACAGTAATTTCGGGAAGCAATAATTCGTATGCTTTATATAGCACCACAGCTGCTAACATACGTGATTTCAGAAATAATATTTTCAACAATACCCGTACCAATTTACAAGTTGCAACCGGAAAGCATTTTGCCATTTACCTTGCCTATACCGTTAATACCCTTTTAACCATCGACAATAATGATTATTTTGTCGAAGGCACAGGCGGAATATTAGGCTATCATACCACGGGAACTTACACTGCGGCAAACGATATAGCCACCCTGGCTGCGTGGAAAACAGCTACTACGCAGGATGCCAATAGCCTGGCAATAATTCCTTCGTTTGCGGTGCCCGGAGGAACAGCCGCGCTTAATTATTATCCTTCCGCAATCTTGCCGGGGGTTGCCGGAACCGGTGTGCTGACCGATTACAGCAATTTTACCCGGAATACGCCGCCCAAAATGGGAGCGGTGGAATTTGCTACAGCACCAGCCAACCCGGGGAACACAGTTGATGTGTACAAGGATGCAACTCTGCAGGTTTCGTACCCGGACATCAGGGAAGCTTTCAGTAAAATTAACGACGGAACGCATACCGGCAACCTGGTACTAAAAATTACCGGCAGCCAGCTGCTTACTTCGCCGGCCGTGCTGAATGCCAGCGGAACGGGCAGCTCAAGTTACACGGCGATTACCCTGTACCCGGCCACGGCAGGATTGACTATTGCCGGCAATGGTAATTTTACGACTCCGCTCATTGATCTGAACGGCGCCGACAACGTGGTGATCGATGGCAGGGTGGATGGCACAGGCACGGTAAAATCGCTGACTTTTTCAAATCCGGGTATTGCCGGTTCAACCATTCGTTTTATTAACGATGCCTCGAATAATACCGTAAAATATTGCACGATTAAAGGTTCGTCAACCGACCTCACAGGAGGAATCATTCTATTTGCTTCCACCAACGGAACCACCGGCAACGATAACAACCTGATCGACAACAACGATATTACCAATGCGCTCGATGCCAATCGTCCGGTAAATGCGGTATTCTCTTTGGGAACCGGCGCAGGTTTGGAGAATAGCGAAAACACCATCAGCAACAATTCAATCTTCGATTTCCTGAACCGGGGTTTAGCTTCTTTTGGCATCAATCTATCCTCCTATACATCGGCATGGTCCATCACCGGCAACAGCTTTTATGAAACCGCTTCGTTTGTACCTACAGCAATAGCGGAATACAGGGTGATAAATATTGTTAATAATGCCGGGACGAACTTTAGCATTTCGAATAATTTTATAGGGGGGAACTCCGCATTATGCGGTGGCAGTGCATGGACAAAGACCGATGCTTTCGGCAACTATTTTAACGGAATCTATGTATCAGCCGGAACAGCTCCTGCCAGCAATATTCAAGGCAATACCATTAAAAACATAAACTATGCAAATCCCTCGACCCACGCTTGGTACGGAATATGGGTGCAGACTGGTATTGTGAATATTGGTACTACCGCTGGCAATACCATTGGCGCGGCCACGGGAAACGGTTCCATTACATATAAAGACGCTGGACAGGGTGGAACTTTTTGTGGAATCAATACTGCTTCACAGGCAATTATTCAGAATAACGTTATAGGTTCGATTACGGTTGGCAACTCAAGTGCTGCTGACAATACCAACTTTATAGGAATTAATTGTAGCAGTAATATTGCAAATATTAAAAATAATTTAATTGGCAGCACAGAAACAGCAAACAGCATCAATGTAAGCTCTGCGGCTACCAGTAACAGACAAAGTGTTCTTGGAATTAATAATTCCGGTTTCTTACTGTCCATTACCGGCAATACTATATCGAAAATAACCAATGGAAGCGCTGGAGGAAATATTACCGGCATAAACTCATCTAGTGGTTCAAATAGCATCACAGGCAATGTGGTCCGCGATTTAACTATTGCAGATGCAAACATTACCTCAGCAAATACTGGAACTGTTTACGGAATTGTTTTAAATACCAAGCAGACGTATATTCAAACCCTGACAGGCAATACCATTTTTGGTTTATCCAATAGCTGTAAGACTTTTGGAGGAACGGTAATCGGCATCTATTATTCGGGATCAACTACTGCAGGAGCCGTTTCGGGCAATTTTATTCATAGTTTGTCGGCAACCGGCGATAACAGTATTCAGGCAGTTGTATACGGTATAAGAATATTCTCCGGTGCAACTACCTATTCCAACAATATCATCCGTCTTGGCGGCAATACGCTGACTACTATTTATGGTATTTACGAAACCGGAATCGCAGACAACAATAACAACCTGTATTTCAATACGGTGCATATCGACGGAACCCTGGCAGCTGGGAGTACGATTAAAACATTCGCTTTGTACAGTGAAGTAACCACAAATACCCGGGATTTCAGAAATAATGTTTTCTCCAATATCCGTTCAACAAGCGAGGCAGTTACAAAATTCCATTACGCAGCATACTTTAATTATACATCGAATACTTCTCTTACACTTGCCAATAATGACTATTATGTATCCGGCAACGGTGGAGTGCTTGGCAGTTACAACAATTCTGATGTAACTTCGGTACCGTTAATTCCTGGTCTTGATGCCAACAGCCTGGCAATTAATCCTTCGTTTACGGTGCCCGCTGGAACAGCCGCGCTGAATTACTATCCAACAGCAAGCTTACCCGGCATTGCCGGAACCGGCACCCTGACCGACTATAGCGAATACTTACGAAACGCTTCCACGCCTAAAATGGGTGCCCTTGAAACTTCATCTGTGAGTAATGCCGTGGAGGTATATGTTGGCGGCACCTTGCAGGCATCATTCAGTACCATTAAAACCGCTTTCGATAAAATAAACGACGGTACCTATACCGGGGCCATAGTACTTAAACTAAACGGCAGCCAGGTATTAAGCGCTTCCGCGGTACTGAACGGGAACAGAACAGGCAATGCCAGTTATACATCGGTAAGCATGTATCCAACGGTTACAGGGCTTAGCATCAGCGGCAATGTGCCGGCTCCGCTTATCGACCTTAACGGTGCTGATAATGTTACTATCGACGGAAGAGTAAATGCTACAGGTGAGACGAAAGACCTTACACTAACCAATACAAGCACCTCGAACCAGGCTGGAACATCCACTGTAAGGTTTATAAACGATGCAAACGGCAATGCGGTAAAATATTGTAAAGTAAAAGGCTCATCGCTGGCAGTAACCGCAGGAGGGATACTATATTTTGCGGCAACTTCCGGCTCAACCGGCAACGATAATAATTTAATTGACCATAACGATATCACCTCTGCCTCCGATGCCAACAGGCCCTTAAATGCAGTGTATTCGTACAGCACCTCCACGGGTTCCGAAAACAGCGGTAATACAGTCAGTAATAACAATATCTTCGATTTTCTGAACAGGGGAATTGCTTCGTACGGAGTATATCTGGGATATGGTTCAACTTCATGCAGCGTGAACGGAAATAGCTTTTATGAAACTGCTCCGTTTATTCCAACTGCAACAATCGTTTCGTATTATGCAATCTACATTAACACAGTCCTGGGATATGAAAACTTTACGGTTTCGGGGAACTATATAGGTGGCAGCGCTCCTGCCTGCGGAGGTAACGCATGGACCAAGACAAATGCATATACAGCAAATTTTTATGCCATCTACTTAAATGCTGGAACTGCCACGGCAAGTAATATCCAGGGCAATACCATTAAGAATCTGGCTTTTTCAAATTCAACAAATGGTGTTTTGTACATTATATATTGTGGCGGGGGCACTACAAATGTTGGCACAACGACAGCTAATGTAATTGGCGCTGCAAGCGGTAACGGCTCAATTACTTTATCGAACAGCAGTTCCAATGGATCTGTTTATGGTATATATCTGAGTTCGGGTACAGGCACCACAAATGTGAGGAACAATACGATTGGTTCTATCACGGCTGCAAATACCGATGGCACAGCATCAACTAATATTTATGGAATATACAGGTCTGGTGCAGGCACTGGAATTATCAGCAAAAACATAATTGGCAGTACGGATGCCGGTACAAGCAATAGCCTCAATGCAACTTCACTTTCTACTACCGGTTTACAAAGCGTACAAGGTATAGCTAATTCTGCGAAAGGGGTATTAACACTTTCAGGGAATACCATTTCAAAGTTGACGAATGCAACAACAAACACGGCCGGAGATTTATGCGGTATATACCATTCCGCTTCAATAGGCAGCACTATTTCAAATAATTTAGTTGCTGATTTAGGAGTGGCGGGAGCTACCACAGCTCCAGTATATGGCATTAAAATAAATAGTGGAATAGCTACCTATTCAAACAACATCATCGGCCTGAGTGGCACAACGGCAACGGATATGTATGGTATATATGAAGCAGGAATAGCCGGGTCTGATAATAGTTTGTATTTTAATACAGTATATCTTGGAGGAATTACAGGAACTGGAGTTACAAACAAATCGTATGCGTTATACAGCAATGCTTCTGCTGGTATTACAGATTTCAGAAACAATATATTTAGCAATACCCGTTCAACAGATGGCGGAGCAAGTTTGCATTATGGTGCGTATTTTAATTATGCCGAAAACACGAATTTAACCCTGGGTTATAACGATTATAATGCGCCAGGCACCGGCGGGGTAATAGGTCGTTACAACAGTTTGGATGTAACCTCCGTACCGTTAATTACAGGTACAGATGCCGGCAGTCTTAAAGCAGATCCTCAGTTTACCTCGGCGGGAGGCAGCACTGCCTTAGCGTATAAGCCCAATGTGCTTCTGCAGGGCATTACCATGCCGGGCTACACCACCGATTATGCGGGAACGCTGCGCACGGTTCCGTATATGGGTGCTATTGAACCGATGTTAAATACAACATGGACAGGTTCCGTATCCTCCGACTGGAATGTGAGCGGCAACTGGGATTCGAACCTTGTTCCGACCGCAGGAACAAATGTTACCATTCCTTCGGTAGCTACATTTAATCCTTTGGTGAGCGCAATACCAGCCAGCCCGGCGCTATGCAATGATCTTGCCATTACAACAGGCCTGCTGACCATCGGCACCGGCAAAGCCTTAACCGTAGGCGGAACATTGACTAACACTGCCGGAACAGTTGGTCTGCTTATCGAATCGGGCGGTTCCCTTATCCAGAATTCATCAAATGTGGCAGCCACGGTTAAGCGTGTTATATCCGATGCTTCGGATGACAAGTGGCACCTGTTTGTCTCACCCATTACAACATCCGTGCAGGCTTCGGCATCTTCATGCTTTAAAGGGGCTTACATCGACAGGTACAACGAGCCAACAGGCGAATGGATACGCTTGCTCACAGATGAAAACGTGAATCCTATTACAGGCTATTCCATTAATTACCTGAGCGGCAGCCACACCCTTGATTTCCCCGGCCTGCTCGATGCCAGCCCTGTTGCTTTTTCGAATATGAGTTACTCCGCCGGTGCTGCAGGTTATGGTGCCGGATGGAACCTGGCAGGCAATCCTTATCCCTGCGGTATCAATACGGCATTATGCGCCCTGCCTTCGGGAATGAATGCGTATGCTTATGTATGGGCAGGAGAAACCGGAAATTACAATACCCTCGCGCTTGGCTCGGGTGTGAACCCCGGAGTGGTAGCTTCGCTGCAGGGATTTTTTGTACGAACC